>CAZZGE010000057.1:0-23249 GCA_964653665.1 uncultured Porifericola sp.
GCTACCTCCTCGGGCTTACCCATCCGGCCGATAGGCTGTGTTTTAGAGAGTTTTTCAAACATCTCCTGCTCCTCGCCCGGATAATTTTTTTTGAGAAAACCGTCTACAAAGGGAGTATGGACCCGGCCGGGGGCGATGCTGTTGCAGCGGATATTGGCGTCCAGGTAGTCTTTAGCGACCGATTGGGTCATCGTCAGGACGGCGCCTTTGCTCATGGAGTAGGCAAAACGATCAGCTACCGCCACTACTGAGGCTACCGAGGCCAGGTTGAGGACTACGCCCCCTCCCGTTTTCTTCATGAAGGGGATGCAGGCATGCAGGCAGTTGTAAACTCCTTTGATATTGATATTGTAAATACGGTCTATGTCTTCTTCGGTGGTCGTTTCTACATTACCAATATGGGCGACGCCCGCATTATTTACCAGTACGTCGATGTGCCCCGATTCTTCAAAAATATGCTGCATCATGTTATTCACTTCTTCCTGCCGGGCTACATCGCAGTGGACATAGGCTGCCTGGCCGCCCTCCTCCAAAATCTGTCTCTCGGTCTCCTGTGCGCTTGTTTCGTCAACGTCCAGAATATAGACTTTTGACCCGTATTTTGAAAATACCGTCGCGATGCTCTTGCCAATTCCGCTGCCCGCGCCAGTAATTACAGATACCTTGTCAGAAAAATCAAATGCTTGCATTGTCAAAAAGTTAAGTTTAGACCTTTACCTGATAAGGATGTAACGTACGCTGTCAAATTTACAAAGAAAGTAATGATATGCATGATACTCCGCCACAAATCACACCTTTGTTCTAATAGATAATTAGCATATTTATAATTTTGGGAATAAAATTATGTGTTAAACTACTTTCGGAACCATTTTTATTAATTTTATTGAATCAAACGCAATGGTTACACCAGTTTGCTGTATATGTTTACGCAGTACAGCCTCCCTGTAAGTAATTATCTAGTGGAAATTTAGAGATATGAACCCGATAATTGAAGCAGATGCAAAAGCCCTGCAAGAAGGTGCAAAAAATGTATTATTAAAAAACCGGTTTGGCGAGTTTACCAAACCGGCTCCTGATTTATACCCCCATCAGTGGAACTGGGACGCCGGATTAATCGCCATGGGTTACGCTCATTTTGATATGGAACAGGCGGAGTCGGAGTTGAAGCACCTCTTTAGCGGTCAGTGGAAAAATGGTATGCTACCGCATATCGTCTTTAATACCTCAGCGGATGATCATTATTTTCCGGGATCCTCTTTTTGGGAGACCTGGCGGTCGTTTGATGCGCCCCCTGATGTCAAGACTTCAGACATTACCAATTTTCCAGTACATGGTTTTGTACTACAGCGTATGTACCAGGTGGCCTCCGACAAGGGACGTGCGCTTAACTTTGTTAAGGAAATTTTCCCCAAGATCAAGGCTATGCATGCCTACTTTTATGATGAGCGTGACCCTTACGATGAAGGTCTGGTTTATATTCGTCACCTCTGGGAGTCGGGTAATGACAACTCGCCTACCTGGGACATTCCGTTGGAAAACATTGATTTCCTCCAAAATAAAAATCCCTCCTTACACCTGTAAAGATTTGGATACGGGGCACGTAGATCACCGACCTACTCACCAAAACTACGATCGTTATATTTATCTGATAGATCTGTTTCGTAAAGGAGACTACCGGGAAGATAACATATTTAAAATCATTCCTTTCTCCGTACAAGACCTTCTCTTTAACACCATCCTGATCCGCTCTAATAAGGCGATGATAGTACTGGGAGACATGATTGGCGAAGATGTGCAGCAATTCAAAGCGTGGAACGTAAAGGCGATTGCGGCTATGAACCAAAAGCTATGGAATCATGGCACTGGCATGTACGATGCTTACGACATGATTAACAACCAACGCATCCTGATGGAAGCCTCTTCTGGGTTGATGCCCTTGTTGGGTGGTATCTCTGATTCGGAACAGAGTGTTAATTAGTCCGGCGTTTAACGGTAAACCCGAGCAACCCAATTACTTTTGTCCTTCCTTTACAACATTAAGTCCAAAGTTTGACCCTGAAAAATATTGGAGAGGACCGGTATGGATTAACATGAACTGGATGCTTTATTATGGATTACGCCAGTACGGCTATTATGACCTGGCCGGGCAGGTAAAATCTGAGTCGCTGGAGCTCCTGAGTCATGATGGTTTTTATGAGTATTTTGATCCTGTCCGGCAAATAGTGTATGAGCACAACCAGAGCTATGGCAGCCGTCAGTTTTCCTAGTCAGCGGCGCTCTGCCTGGATCGGTTGTCCTGACAAAGACCATTACGGCCCAAAAAAGCCCCTAAGTTAATTTTCAGGGGCTTTTTTCTTACCGGATGAAGAGTTTTGCCAGCTTTTTTTTGCTGATATTGTACGGTGGATAGCGCAGTTTGATATCTAGCCAGGTGCCGGTTTTCATTACACTTTTCAGATGGGTGAAGGTATCAAAGCTGTACTTGCCATGATAACGGCCGTAGCCGCTGCTGCCGACGCCCCCGAAGGGCAAATGCGGATTGCTCAGGTGTAGGATCGTATTATTGACTGCGCCACCGCCAAACTGCACATCTCTCAGGATTTCTTGCTCTACGGATTTGTTTTCGGTAAAGAGGTAGAGTGAGAGGGGATGAGGGTTTCTGCTAATTATTTCCTTTGCCTCTTTGAGTGTTTTATATGTCAGAATAGGCAGAATGGGGCCAAAGATTTCTTCCTGCATGATCGGGCTATCCAGGCTCACGCCATCCATCAGCGTAGGCGCAATGAAGCGCTTTTTTCGGTCGGTCTGTCCGCCCAGCAAGATATTTCCCTGCTCCAGGTATGATTTCAGGGTGTCAAACCGTTTTTCGTTGACGATATGCCCATAATCCGGATGGTCGGCATGCATCTCTCCATAAAACTCCCGGATTACCTGCTGCATCTGCCGGACAAAGTCTTCCTTTACATTTTCTTCCACCAGCACATAGTCCGGGCTAACGCAGGTCTGGCCTGCATTGTAAAATTTACCCCAGGCGATACGACGGGCGCTCACTTTTAGCTTCGCAGTGCTGTCTACAATCGCCGGGCTTTTACCTCCCAGCTCCAGGGTCACTGGCGTCAGTTTTTGGGCGGCCTGTTCGGCGATTTTCTTACCTACCGGCTCACTTCCGGTAAAGAAGATATGGTCAAAACGATGTGCTTTCAATAGCGCGGGGACTACCTCAGCGCCGCTGCCCTGCACCACGCTGATGTACGCCCGGTCAAAAGTCTCGTCAATCAGGGTTTCTATGATACGCGCTGTATGGGGCGTCATCTCCGAAGGCTTAAGCACCGCCGCATTGCCGCCGGCGATTGCTCCGATCAGCGGGGCAATCTGTAACTGAAATGGGTAATTCCACGGCCCGATGATCATGCAAACGCCCAGCGGATCCTTAATGACCTTGCTCCGGGAGGGAAAATGCACCATACCCGTAGGCACCTTATCCGGCTTCATCCAGCTTTTCAGGTTGTTCAGCGTATGGTTGATCTCCAGATAGGTAAAGGCAATCTCACTGGTGAACGCCTCAAAATCAGGCTTGTGCAGATCAATATAAAGGGCCTGGCTGATTTCGTCCTCCCGGATTTTGATCGCATGTTTCAGCTTTTTCAACTGTGCTTTTCTGAAACGGTAAGAGCGGGTAGCGCCTGACGCAAAAAAGTCTTTTTTTTCTTGGAAGTAGGCATTCTGTAGTGCCTGGTCCAGATCGTATGCAAGGATAGAAGTACTCATGGGTTAAAATTTTGTATGGTAAAAAATATTGTTTTGCGGTATGACTTGATGCCGATACCTCCGTTGCTGCTTATCCCGCAGTTTGAGTATCCGTTTAGTTACCCAATCTTTTGGTAAAACAACGCTTCTGGCCATCAGACTGTTTGCCGCCCGGTAGACCGCATTGATCTTGCCATGCATTGTGGAATGGTAACCGTCATGGTAAATATTTAATTTTCTTGATAAATTACTTGGGAGGCTTAAAAATTGGAAACACTTTTAAGCTGGCCCGTTTGCTTTTGCAGGTATTGGCTGGCTCAAAAGTTACCATACCGTGACTAACTATTAGCATGGCATCCCCGGGACTTTTCTGCCAGGAGCGGCAGCAGTTTTACTGGCATATTTATCAGAGGTATGCTGGAAAAATACCTCTTTAATACGCAAGTTTTATTAACTTAAAACCTGTTGCTTATTATGCGTAATATTAATTAAATACAAAATAATATCAATTATATCGTAATAATCAGATTCCTATTGCGTATATTAAGTCATAATTTATGCTTAGCGAAAGCAGATTACATTACATCACTTAATCCTCTACCTAATGGCGTCCGATTTTTCTGCCTTAGTAGACATTGACCTGTCTCCTGATGTCTTAGCCTGTAGTTTTGATCAACGCGGAAAGCTGATCCGCACCAATAAGGCTTTCTCCCAACTTTTTGATTCTGATGATAATAATTTTTCTCTCCGGGAAACTTTAGATCAGGATGTATTTAAAAGACTGATCAGCCAGCTTGAAAGTATTCACCGAAACGGAGAAAACTTACTGCATGCCGAACTCAGTCATCAATACGCATCTGTTATAGTAGACATCAAATGGCAATTCTTTGCTTTTAAAGAAGATGATTCGCTACTCTTTACTGCATTTGGCCTTGTGTTACATCCGGATGAAAGTAATGACCTAATCCCTGAACTGGTGATGGATTACGTGGTTGATAGCTGTTTTGTAGTAGATAGTGACGGAAATTTTCTAAACGCAAATCAGAAATTTTCGGACCTACTCTCGCTCAAGAAAGAACAAATTCTTGCCATGAATATGACCGATATTTTTGGAAAACAAGACTCGGTCTTTTGCTCCAGAGAGGTCACCCGGCAATTGTACCGGAGGGAAATCAGTCAATTTGAGGCGCATTTTCCCATGCTAAATCAGTGGTGGTTTATTGTGTGTTATCCACTATCCGGTCAACTGCATGTATATGCTAAAGATATTAGTGAGCGCAAACGTTATGAAGTCCATCTCAGGCAATCCCAGTCTAAGCTAAAGGCTATCCTTGACAGTACCTCTGAGTCTAACCTGCTACTTGACAAGGATATTCAATTACTTTGCTTCAATAAGGCTGCTTCCCTCATGGCAAAGAAATTACTGGGAGTGGATCTACAAGAGGGAAAATCATTTCTTACCATGTTACCCAAGGTATACCGTAAAAGGTTTGAGGAGAAATTTCAAGTAGCCCTTACAGGCAGTACCATTAAGTATGAACGTGAAGTAAAAGGTGCTGACGACAATACTTATTGGTTCAGATTTACTCTTTTTCCGGTAATTAATGAAGACCAGACCCTCATAGGAATTGCTTTCAATGCAGAGAATATCTGGCAGCGCAAAGAAGCGGAAGAGAAACTGAATATGTATACCCTGATTGCCAGCCATATTACTGATTCAGTCATTATGACAGATGCCCGGGGGCTTACTACCTGGGTCAACGAGAGCTTTACCCGTAAGACCGGCTACACCCTTGAAGATATGTATGGGCTCAAACCGGGCGAAGTACTGCAGGAGCCGGATACAGAACCGCAGGAACAATTAGAAATGCACAACGCAGTAGTAGAGGGACGGTCATTCCAGGTAGAAATTACCAATTATACTAAATCCGGTAAGCCTTATAATGTAGACATCAAGGCTGATCCCTACTACAGAAGCGATGGAAAGTTACTGGGTTTCATTGCTATACAGCCTGATATTACAAATCGTAAGAAAAAAGAAGAACAACGTATCCGCGAAAGCTGGGAGCGTTTTCACGCTATTTTTGATAATAGTATCAATGCAATCCTGCTGGCCAATGATGAGGGCTACTATGTGGATGCCAATCCGGCTGCCTGTCAGATCAGTGGTTACAGCCATGAAGAAATCAAAACGATGAGAGTAATCGATCTCATTGATGGTCAGTCAGAAGCTATGCCAGCACCTGAGTGGGAAAATTTCCTGACCCGCGGTAAGATGGAAGGTACCGTAGCCATCAGGACTAAAGAGGGAGAGAATAAGATACTGGACTTTCGGGCAGTAGCCGATATCCTCCCCGGGCTGCATCTCTCCGTATTATCTGATATGACCAGCCAATACCGGGCAGAGCAGAAAATACTGCAGCAGAATGAGCACCTGAATCGTTTAAATGAAGAAAAAAACCAACTGTTCTCTATCATCGCTCACGATCTACGTTTTCCCATCAATAATCTGAGTGGTATGTTAGAATTATTGAAAGATGAATCCATTGACAAGAATATCTTTAATAAACAGATAGGGCTTCTCAGCCAGAGAATCCATCATTCCATGAACCTGATGGATAATTTATTCCAGTGGGCACAGCATCAGTTGAAAGGGATAAAACTGGAAAAAGGGGAAATTGAACTTTACGAAATCGCCCAGAATAAACTTGAATTGTTCAAAGGGGCTACCGAGAAAAAGAATATCACTATTCAGAACAAAGTAGAGGTGGGCTCCCTGGTATCTGCCGACTTTAACATGATTGACCTGGTGGTGCGAAACCTGGTGGCTAACGCTGTCAAATTTTGCTCCCCCGGCGGACAAATTACACTGGAAGCTGCCCGGGAAAAAGACGAAATGATCTTTAGTGTCAGTGATACCGGGATAGGTATTTCAAAAGAAAACCTACCCAAAATATTCGGGGGCGAAGTCACCACTTTGGGTACCGGCAAAGAAAAAGGCTCCGGACTGGGCTTGCGTATTTGTAAGGATTTTGTTGAGCAGCATGAGGGTCGTATTTGGGTAGAAAGCGAACTGAAGAAAGGCAGTCGCTTCCGTTTTTCCCTACCGCTTGGTTAACATTTTCACTGGCAAGTTGAAATACATATTTTGTAAACAACGAAAATAAAACCAAAAATAACGTCTTTGCGTTGTAGAATTATTAGCAAAAAATGATCAAGAAGTTTTTCCATATTGCCCTGAGCCTGATGCTGCTGGTAGCTACTACCGGAATGGCCATCAGCAAACACTACTGCGGAGGCGAACTCTCCCAAGTTGAGATGGGTGTGGAAAAAATGCATTGCTGCGATGATCCCCAGGATATGCCGGAAGATTGCTGCTCAGATGAGCACATTACTTTTCAAATTCCGCAGGAGGATTTTCAGCTTTCCCATTTTGATTTTGAATGCGCAGAACTGGCGCTGATCGCGGCATTACCTTATCTTGATTTTTCTGGCCTTTTTGCTGAGCAGGCCGACTTCACTCCCCCATTTGATCCTTATACTTCTCCTCTGATCGCGCATGACTTACCAGTCATGCTGCAGTCATTCCTTATTTAGTCAGTACTGAATCTCACCGATGCGCTCAGTCCTCAATGGGCTGGCAAGCGGCTGTTTTTCTCTTTTGGTGATATTTTCAGAACTGATATATGCTAAATAATCTTATTCGTTTTTTCCTGGAAAACCGCCTGGTAACGGTCATCATTCTGGTCTTTCTGATGGGCTGGGGCCTGGTGACCTCCCCCTTTGACTACGGGCCAGGTTTGCTGCCCAATGACCCCGTGCCGGTAGATGCCATTCCGGATATTGGCGAAAACCAGCAGATCGTATTTACCGAGTGGAAAGGCCGATCTCCCCAGGATGTAGAAGACCAGGTAAGCTATCCGCTCACCACCGCCATGCTGGGCATTCCCGGGGTCAAAACGATACGCTCGTCATCCGCTTTCGGCTTTTCCAGCATTTACATCATCTTTGAAGAAGGCATAGAATTTTACTGGAGCCGTTCCCGCATTCTGGAGAAACTCAACGCCCTGCCCGCCGGGGTGCTTCCCGACGATGCGCAACCCGCTCTGGGTCCCGATGCTACTGCCCTCGGACAGATTTTCTGGTACACCCTGGAAGGCCGTGATGGTGAAGGTGAGCCTACTGGCGGCTGGGACCCGCAGGAGTTGCGCTCAGTGCAGGATTATTACGTACGCTATGCCCTGGCTTCGGCCCAAGGCGTCTCTGAAGTGGCTTCAATTGGTGGATTTATCAAAGAATATCAGATTGAGGTAGATCCTGATGCGCTCAAGGCCCACGGCGCTACTATTCTGCAGGTGGCACAGGCCGTCCGCAACAGCAATCTGGACGTGGGTGCCCGCACCCTGGAGATCAATAATGCCGAATATTTCGTTCGGGGCCTGGGCTATGTAAAAGAACTGTCTGACATAGAACAGGCGGTTGTAAAAGTTTCTGATAACACACCGCTGCGTGTTAAAGATGTGGCAGTAGTGCAGTTTGGTCCGGCCAGCCGTAGGGGAATGTTAGACAAAGCCGGTGCCGAAGCCGTGGGCGGCGTCGTGGTCGCCCGTTATGGTGCCAATCCGCAGGAGGTCATTAACAACGTCAAAGCGCAGATAGAGGAAGTTCAGACGGGGCTGCCTACCAAGACGCTGGAAGACGGCACCGTGTCGCAGGTCACCATCGTACCTTTTTACGACCGGACCCAACTCATCAAAGAAACACTGGGTACGCTGGAAGAAGCCCTGACGCTGGAAATTCTCATCACCATCATCGTGATTGTGATCATGGTAGTCAACCTGCGGGCTTCATTGTTAATCTCTGCCTTGCTGCCGTTGGCGGTGCTTATGTGCTTCATTGCCATGCGCTACACCGGAGTGGTGGCCAATATCGTGTCGCTTTCGGGTATCGCTATTGCCATCGGTACCGTGGTAGATGTGGGGATTATTCTTTCGGAAAATATTCTCAAGCACATTGAAGCAAAGCGAGGGACCGAAAAATATTACCTGGAGACTGTTTATGAAGGTACGACTGAAGTAGCCACTGCGATCGTCACTGCTGTAGCGACCACAATTGTGAGTTTTATCCCTGTATTCAGTCTGCAGGCAGCCGAGGGTAAGCTATTTACGCCCCTGGCTTACACCAAAACCTTTGTGCTGGCAGCGGCGGTGTTTATCACCCTGATCATCCTTCCGACCTTCGCTTACTGGTTTTTCTCCTTCCGTATTGAAAAGAAAAAGGTCAGCATAGCCGCAAATCTGGCAGTGGTAGTGCTGGGGTTCATAGCCCTTTTTAGTGGAGTAGCCTGGGCGGGTGTGGCTTTGCTCCTGATAGGACTGAACAACCTGCTGGCAAACTGGGATAATCTCCGTTTACAAAAACTGACCCAGTACCGTATGTGGATCAACGTGGCCATTGTCGTGGTGACCTTCACCTACCTACTGACCCGCAAATGGCTACCTTTAGGCCCTGGGGTGAGCTTGCTGCTCAATTTCATCTTCGTGATCCTGTCAATTGGCCTGATCATGGGAATATTTCTGCTGTTCTATCGCTACTACACGAATATCCTGCGCTGGTGCCTGCGTCATAAAAAGACCTTCATCATCCTGCCTTCTTTTCTCATTTTGCTGGGTTTGATGATCTGGCAGGGCTTCGGCATTGTGTTTGGTTTTGTTGCCCAGGGCTTTGACCAGGTGAACATCAACATTCGTAATACCACCCTTTACAGTCATCTGCTGCATACTTTCCCGGGTATTGGCGAGGAATTTATGCCAGCCCTGGACGAAGGCGCTTTTCTGTTGATGCCCACTTCCATGCCGCATGCCGGTATTGAAGAAAACAAAGCTACCCTCCAAAAGCTGGATATGCTGGTAACTGCCATCCCGGAAGTTTCTATGGTGGTCGGCAAACTGGGCAGGGTAGAGTCGGCCCTGGATCCGGCACCCATTTCCATGTACGAAAACGTGATCAACTACAAGAGCGAATACATCACCGACGAGGATGGTAACCGACTCCGCTTTCGTGTCAACGAGGAAGGGCAGTTTCTGATACAGCAGGGAGATTCTACAGTTGCATTGGGACAGGGACAGGCACCTTATGTGGACACTGATCTACTGATACCGGATGAGGATGGGCGATACTTCCGTCAGTGGCGGGAGGATATCGCTTCGCCGGATGATATCTGGAACGAAATTGTGAAGGCGACTCGCCTGCCGGGAGTCACTTCGGCCCCTAAGCTACAGCCCATAGAAACCCGCCTGGTGATGCTTCAGACCGGCATGCGGGCGCCCATGGGTATCAAAGTAAAGGGTCCTGACCTGCAGACCATTGAAGATTTTGGGCTACAACTGGAAAACTATCTCAAGGATGTGCCCTCTGTAAAGGACGAAGCAGTCTTCGCCGAACGGATCGTAGGTAAGCCCTACCTGGAGATTGACATTGACCGGGAAAGAATTGCCCGCTACGGCCTTAATGTGGAAGATGTGCAAAACTACATCAGCATTGCCATTGGCGGTATGAGCCTGAGCAATAGCGTAGAAGGACGGGAACGTTACCCAATTCGTGTTCGCTACGCCCGTGAACTTCGTGACGGGCCGGACATGATCCGTCAGATGCTGATTCCGACGCCCTCCGGGACGGAAGTGCCGCTCGGTGAACTGGCAGAAATCACTTATACCCAGGGACCGCAGATGATCAAAAGTGAGGATACTTTTCTGATCGGCTACGTGCTATTTGACAAAAAAGATGGATACTCTGAAGTGGAGACGGTAGAGGCCGCCCAGAAATACCTGCAGCAGAAAATCAGCAGGGGTGAACTGGAAGTACCGACGGGTGTCAGTTTCCGTTTTTCGGGCAGCTACGAGAACCAGATCAGGGCCGAGCAGCGGCTGAGCATCGTTATCCCGGTCTGCCTGGCGATTATCTTCCTGATTCTCTACTTCCGGTTCCGTTCGGTAAGCACCTCGCTGATGGTGTTTACCGGGATAGCGGTAGCTTTCTCAGGTGGATTCCTGCTCATCTGGCTCTACAGTCAGGAGGGTTTTCTGGATTTCTCTATTCTGGGAACCAATCTGCGGGAGCTTTTCCAGGTCAAGACCATTTATCTCAGCGTAGCGGTCTGGGTGGGCTTTATCGCATTATTCGGGATCGCTACCGATGATGGGGTGCTTATCGCCACCTACCTGGATCAGTCTTTTGAGCAGAATCGCACCAGGACTATTCCCGAGATACGTGCGGCGGTGGTAGAAGCGGGTCAGAAGCGGGTGCGCCCTGCCCTGATGACTTCAGCCACTACCCTTTTGGCACTGCTGCCGGTACTGACCTCCTCCGGTCGTGGCTCAGATATCATGATCCCAATGGCTATCCCCATTTTTGGTGGTATGACCATCGCCCTGATTACTTTATTTGTGGTGCCCGTGCTGTACTGTTGGAGAAAGGAATGGAGACTTTCGGGTTTGGATAGAAGTAAGTTGTTGTGACTTGCGGGTCGTGAATAATACAAATTGTGACTTGTAAAAGCGCAATAATAGGGGGCTTGGAATTTTATAGGTGAAATAGAAATATGGAGGAATAAAATTGATGAATAATGGCAGGCAAATCATATGTACCATTAAAAGACCTGGAGGTGTACCAACTTTCCAGGAAGCTATCGGCGATGGCCTGGAAGATATATGACCGCATGAATTATGAAGAAAAAAGAACAATGGATGATCAGTTTATAAGATCAGTTGATCCAGTGGGAGCCAATATCGCAGAAGGCTATAACCGCTTCCATTACCTGGATAAAATCAGGTTTTACTACTACAGTCGGGCATCGCTGGCAGAAGCTATTGAGCACTGGCTGGAGCGCATGTATGAACGGGAAAAGGTCAGTAAAGAGTATTTTGATCAGATGAAAGAGCATCACCATAAATTATAAGTCAAACTCAACAACTTCATCACTATCACCTACAAAAGCGCCAGGAAATGAAAATACGCCCAACAACATATTTCAATTTACCTCTACCTATTTCCTTTATAGGCAAGGGTATTTAAACATTGATTAAAGGAGCATGAAATGAAAATATTTAAGACAACATACTTCTACCTATTTCTACTTACATCTTTTTTGAGTTCAGAAGTAGCCTTTTCCCAATCATTATCCGACTACCTCCAAACCGCTGCTGAAAACAACCCTTCTTTAAAAGCCCGGTATCAACAGTATCTGTCAGCTTTGGAAAGAGTACCCCAGGTAGGCGCTTTACCTGATCCTCAGCTAACTTTCGGCTACTTTGTGAGCCCGGCGGAAACCAGGGTAGGGCCACAGCAGGCACGTTTTTCGGTGCAGCAAATGTTGCCCTGGTTTGGTACGCTGGATGCCCGCCGAAATGCGGCTTCACTGGAAGCGCAGGTTCACTTTGAGGAATTTGTGCAGGTTCGCAATACCCTATTTTTCAACATCAAAAAAGCTTACTTTCAACTTATTAATATCCGGCAGAATATCACACTGACCCAGGAAAATATTGAAATTATGGAGTCTTACGAACGGCTGTCGACGCAGAAGTATGAGAATAACCTGGCATCTATGGTGGATATTTTACAGGTGCAAATGCAACTCAGAAATGAGCGTAACAAACTTCTTAACATGCAGGAAAATCTGATTGCGCAGCGCGTAGTATTTAACAAACTGCTCAACCGGCCTGGTGATTCGGAAGTGGGGTTGCCAGAAGCAATGCCTGAACCACTGATGTCAGCAGCATCTGCTAACTGGCGTTCGCAGATGCTGGCTCATAATCCTGCACTGCATCTACTACAGGCCGAAGCCGAACTGCTGAAAGAAAGAGAAAAGCTGGCTGGTTTAAGCGGTAAGCCTCAACTGAGTGTTGGGCTAGATTATGCGCTTGTCAGACCGAGAAGTAATATTGAGTTAGCGAATAACGGTCAGGATATCATCATGCCGATGGTGAGTCTTTCCATTCCTTTTTTTAACGGGCGAAAATATGAGGCGGCCCGTCGTGAGGTGCAGCTACTGGGTGATGGGAATGTGGCAGCTACGGAAGTCAGAGAGAATGAGCTTGTCAGCGAACTCAGCCAGGCAGTACGCGACTATGAGGTAGCCCTGGACCGAATACAGCTTTTTGAGGAGCAGATTGAAACCAGTCGGCAGGCCATTAGCATCCTGAACAGTGCCTACGAGAGCACTAGCGAAGATTTTGAGGATATGCTGGAGTTTCAGCAGCAACATTTAGAGTACCAGGTGTTGTACAATGAAGCGCTTACCCAGGCATTTATTACCCAGGCGAAAGTAGAAGAATTAACGGCGGTAGAAGTAATGGATTTTGATGAATAATGATGAATATGGGACATTTTAGAACCAATATACTGACAAGATTTCTGCTGCTGAGCCTCGGAATTATGAGCTGCCAGACGGTATCGCAGACGGAGGAGGTAGTCGCTCATTGGCCGCTGACGATCGTTGAAAGTCCGGCGGTTAGGCAGAGCGGCGACCCTAATTTGTTCGTCGCTGAAGATGGCCGACTTTTTCTCTCCTGGATAGACCAGGAGGCTGATTATCAACATGGGTTGCGTTTTGCGAAATGGGAAAATGAGGGCTGGTCGGCTGCCCAAACCATTGCCCAGAATAGCAACTGGTTTGTCAACTGGGCGGATTTTCCCTCTCTGGCCGTGCATGAGGATTTTATGGTGGCCCACTGGCTGGCCAAGAGTGCCGGTGGCACTTACGACTATGATGCAAAAGTTACCCTATCCCAGGATATGGGTCAGAACTGGTCGGAGCCATTTGTCTTGCATCGTGACGGCATTCCTGCTGAACATGGCTTTGTTACGCTGCTGCCGCTACAGCCTAATAAAATGTTTGCGGTCTGGCTGGATGGCCCGGCTACGGCTTCGCTGTACAATCAGGTGGCGGTAGCCTGGTACACTGCCGCTGAAGAAAAACCCAAAGTACAACTGGCTCTTTCTGAAAATAATGGCGCTGACTTCGGCGCACCTATCCGGCTGGATCACGGAAATCCATTGGGTCGGGCGGATGCCATCTTCCTGGATGACAAACACCTGATGGTTAGCTGGATGGAAAGTAATGGCAAATCTGCTGACATACGCGCAGCGGTGGTCAGCAAATCCGGAGAAATCCTGAGTGACCGGGTACTAGTAGCTACGGCAGCCTCTCGCTCCAGCGGTTTTCCCATCATGGAAAAAGCTGATGAGCATGTATTCTTTACCTGGACCGAAGTAGGAGAAGAACAGACGCAGGTGAAAACCGGCAAACTCAATTTGAATGAAATTTTACAAGCGATATGACACTCAAGACGAAAACCATTCTCAGATATGCCCTGGTGCTTTCCTTCGGTCTGCTGCTGGGCTGGCTGATCTTTGCCAGGAACGAAGAAGTGCATGTGCACGACCTCCAGGCAGTAGAAACGGCTAAGGGTACCGTTTGGACCTGCTCTATGCACCCTCAGGTTCGCCAGAACGAACCGGGCAATTGTCCTATTTGCGGCATGGACCTGGTTTCCCTGGAAGAAGAAGCCGGAGAGAGTAATCCCTACCAGCTCACCATGACTTCAGAGGCCGTAAAACTGGCCAATGTACAGACATCTACCATTGGTGTGGCCAGCGGAACCACCGAAGAGTTGGGTAAAGAACTGATGTTGAGCGGTAAAATTGAACTTAACGAGCGCCGGGTACTTTCCCAGACCGCCCACTTTCCCGGCAGGATTGAAAAGCTGCAAGTCAATTATGAGGGAGAAAAAGTGCGGGCCGGACAAACCATCGCCTTGCTTTATTCACCGCAGTTGCTTGCTGCTCAAAAGGAACTCTTGGAGGCCATGAAATTTGCCGATACCAATCCCGGCCTGGCGGTATCTGCCAGACGAAAGCTGAAGCTCTGGAAGCTTTCCGATCAAAAGATTCAACAGGTTATTGACAGCGGAGAACCTATCATTAACTGGCCTATCAAAGCTGACTATTCCGGCGTGTTGACCGGCATCCATGTGGAATCCGGGGAACATGTGGATGAAGGCGCGGTTCTTTACGAAGTGGCTGATCTGAATGAGCTCTGGGCGGTATTTGATGCCTACGAGCAGAATTTGCCCTGGATCAAAGAAGGTGACAATATTCGGTTTACTGTTTCGGCGTATCCAGAGCGAGCGTTTAGTGGTAAGGTGTCGTTCATTGACCCTTTCATCAATCCTGAAAAACGGGTAGTCGAGGTGCGTACCGAGGTTAACAATGCGGAAGGATTACTGAAGCCCCGCATGTTTGCCCGCGCCCGCATCAGCAGTGCTGACCCTAAGGCACTGGGTGCAGGGCAGGGTAGGAAATTGATTGTTCCCAAATCAGCGGTCATGTGGACAGGTAAGCGCTCGGTGGTGTACGTCAAAGTACCGGGTACTAACGTGCCTACTTACGAAATGCGCGAAGTGATGCTCGGGTCGGCTTTGGATGATAGTTACTTGGTAGAAGAAGGGCTGCAGGCAGGTGAGGAAGTAGTTACTAATGGTACCTTTACCGTAGATGCCGCTGCCCAGCTCAATAACAAAGCCAGCATGATGAACCGGGATTTGAAATTGAAGCAGAACCTAGAGATAGAGGAAAATCCCGAGCAGCTACAGCTCAACGTGCCTGATTTTGTGTCAGCTACGCCAGAGGCTTTTCAGTTGCAGTTGCAGTTGGTGGTCAACCAGTATCTGGTTTTGAAAGACGAGCTGGTAGCCTCCCGGCAGAATGAAGCCCAGAAAGCTGCAACAGCGCTGCTGAATAGTCTGGAAAACGTGGACATGGGATTGCTGGCGGATGAGCCACTTAGGTACTGGATGGCAAGATTGAAAGAAATAGAAGAACAAGCCCAAGCAATTGCCGGTACCGAAAACATAGACGAGCAGCGTAAAGTCTTCAAAACGATCTCCGAAGGACTGATCCGCTCGGCCAAAGCCTTTGGTACGGCAGAAAAATTGTACGTGCAATACTGTCCTATGGCCGATAATGACCAGGGTGCTAACTGGCTTAGTCAGCTCGAGGAAATCCGCAATCCGTATTATGGTAACATGATGCTTACTTGCGGTGAAGTAGAAGAAATCATAAATCCTTAATTAAAATCAAACAACCATGAAATCAATTTTTGTAAAACTGAGTGTCGGAATGTTTACCGTAGGTATTCTCTTTTTGACTGCCTGCTCCGGACAGCAGGAAAACCAGACCGAAACAACAGAACAGGAAAATACCGAAGAGGTGCAATCCAGCAGCATACAAACCGAAGAAGTAACGGGTGTGATAGATGGCTATCTTAAGCTGAAAAATGCTCTGGTTGCCTCTAATGCTGATGAAGCCCGGCAGATTGCTATTTCTATGGTAGACATCGCTGATGCCGATGATATGCCCCAGGTAATTCAGGCGGTAACCGAAATTTCTAATACGACTGATATGGAAGCGCAGCGCGAGCATTTTGAGCTGCTATCTACCAGCCTCTACGCACAGATTCAGGATGGAAAAGCACTGGATCAAACCCTCTATAAGCAGTATTGCCCCATGGCTTTCAACGACAAGGGGGCTTACTGGCTGAGTGCCCGGGAGGAAATCCGTAATCCCTACTTCGGCGATCGTATGCTCAAATGTGGTAGCATACAGGAGACCCTGGCGGTAAAATGACGATTGGTGCTCTTTTTTTCTTTTCAAAACCCACCTAAATGGGTGGGTTTTTTCATTACATATTACATGCTTATTGTCACCCGATTCGAAGTACGCTAACTTCGGCAGAAAATTACTGCCATGATAAGAGCCATTTTTTCACTCATCAGCTGTATCATTTTTGTTGTTAGCTTACAAGCCCAGACGACTGTTATCCCCGAAACCCAGGGTTTCTCCAGCGAAAGGCTCAAGCGAATAGATGACTACATGAGCAGGCTCATTGAGGAGGATGACATTTCAGGCTCAGTGGTACTGATTGCTCGGGAGGGCAAAATGGTGTACCACCAGGCTTACGGCCAGCGTGATCGTGAGGCAAACGACATTATGCAGACTGACGATATTTTCCGGCTGGCTTCCATGACCAAGCCCATTACTTCGGTAGCCGTGATGATGCTGTATGAGGAAGGTAAAATTCTGCTTGATGACCCGGTTAGTCAATACCTGTCTATGTTTGAGAATATGCAAATGCTGGATCAGCCGGGCATTATGAGAAGTATTCACAATTCAGAGGCCCCTATCACCGTCCGTCAATTACTCAACCATACTTCCGGGCTGGTCTATCATTGGAATGGCCGTCTGGGAGAGGCCTATAATGTAGAAGGTATTCCTACAGGTCTGGTGGATGTAGATATGGAACTAGAGCAAAGTATGAGAGTACTGGCGCAGTTGCCATTGGCATTCAGACCCGGCACCCGTTGGAATTATGGTATGAGCACCGATGTGCTCAGCTTGCTGGTAGAGCAGGTCTCCGGACTTCGTTTTGATCGTTTCCTAAAAGAAAACATTTTTGATCCTCTCGGCATGGAAGACACTTTTTTTTACCTACCTGATAATCTCCTGGATCGGCTGGCGGTGGTTTATGACCGTCGTGAGGGTCAACCCATTGAGCGGGTGCCGGAAGGTATACTGCAGTATGGCCAGAATATATACTCAATTGACTATCCTTACGGTGAGTTTCGCAGCTACTTTTCTGGAGGAGCAGGACTGTCCGCTACTGCTTACGACTATTACAAATTTTTGCAGATGCTGCTCAACGGAGGTATTTACGAAGGCAGAAGACTCCTGAGCCCTACCTCCGTCGCTATGATGACCCGTAATCAGATTGGTCAGCTGGAATATCCTGATGCTGGCTACAAGTTTGGTTTGGGCTTTAGAGTCCACACCGACCCTTCAGAATCAGGAGACGTATGGCCAGTGAGAGTGTACGACTGGGGAGGTTTTTTCAACACCCGTTTTTGGGTGGATCCTGAAGACGAGATAATCGGAATAATCATGAACCAGCTCTACCCTGAAGGTGATCTCAAGCTCCATCAAACATTCAGGAACCTGACCTATCAGGCTATTGTAGAGTAGACAGGTTACAAGTTTTGATATACTTACCGGTATCTCAAGCTGCATAATCCCGAAAACAGTAGGCAGGAGAATAGGTTGAAAAAGTAGAGTTTTTGGTAATTTTACCTTTTTCAATTGATCAAAATGCAACGCTGCACTGGCAGCAAGCCTTTTTTGTTTTCTTCATTCCGCTGCAATGGATGTGTCATTTCCTTAGTTAAATCCCTTTATCAAGGAGCAGGTAAAACAGCATTGCTCATTTTTTGGGTCACGGTACTGGCAGGTTGTGACGCTAAAACACCTGAAGCCACACGTCTTTTAGAAGAACCCGGCGCATTCTTTCAGTCAGGAGAAGTAGAGGCTCCCGACGAATGGTGGCTTAGTTTCAATGACCCGACCCTAGATACACTGGTTGAAAGTGCCCTTGCCGGGCTGGCATACCGCCAGCTTCGCATTGAGTATTTTAACGGACTAAGTGACTATCTCGCCGTACTCACTGTCCCGCGCGAAGCACAACAACTGCGTCGTGATCTGCTAACAGCAAACCTCAACCTGCTGGAGTTCAGCATTACTCTCTACCGCGCATTGGCCGGAGGTTTTGAGACGGCAGGAGAAGTAGAAAACAGATTATAACCCGCATGAACAAAAAAAAGGGCACTACTCTTTAGCCTGGGCATATTGCTGCTGGGGGCTGGGCTTACCGCCCTCATCTTTATGACTGAGCCCGAAGCGCAGCGTGTTGGCGCTACCAAAGAAACTGCCATGCTGGTTGAAATACTGAAAGTGGAGCGCGGCAATTACCGTCCTGGCATTATGGCGACGGGTACTGTACGACCTTCCAAAAACATAACGCTAAGTTCGCAAGTAAGTAGTCAGGTGATCCGTCAGTACTCTGATTTCGCGCCGGGTGGCTTCGTGAAAGAAGGAGAACTCATGCTCCGGATCGATCCTTCTAACTATCAGAGTACAGTATTCAGAAAGAAGTATTCCCTCAGTTTCAACTGGATAGGGTAGAAATAAGTGTCATTTATCCCGGTGCAGCACCTGCCGAGGTAGAACAGGGAATTTTACGCCCGGTAGAAGAAGCAGTACGCGGCATACAGGGGGTCAGGGATATTACCTCAACAGCTTACGAGGGGTCTGGTGAGGTATTGGTAGAACTGGTAGCTGGTTCAGACCGCATGAAAATTTTTCAGGATATTGACCAGGCCATTTCCCGTATTCGTAATTTTCCCAACGAAATAGAAGCACCCTAAGTGCGCCTGCTGGCAAATCAGCGAGATGTAATGGAAGTCGGCCTCTACGGAGACGCCGACTTCTGGACGCTCCGAAAACTGGCCGAACGTCTCCGCGATCAACTTCTCAATGAAGAAAATATTACCCAGGTAGAAATGGGTAACGTGCCCGAATACATTACGCACGTTGAAATACCTTGGCATCGCTTGCGGGAATACAACATTACGTTGGGGCAGGTAGCCGATATCATCCGCCAATCCAGTGAGGATGTGCCAGCCGGAGATGTGTCTACCAACTCCGGGGAAATTCTGCTGCGGGTCAAAGAGCGTAAGCAGTGGGCCGAAGAGTTTGGACAGATTGAGATCGTGTCTGCTGAATCAGGGGGCGAATGTAACGTTGGCAGACATTACCACAATTGAAGACGGTTTTGAGCAAAATGACTTTCATTCTCAGTTTAACCGACAGCACTCTATTGAACTGGCCATTTACCGTATAGGCAACCAGTCGCCACTGGATATCGCCGCTACCGTGCAGGCGGTGATGGACGACTTTGAAAGTCAACTACCCGAGGGCGTGCAATACTGCGTTGATAGCAACCGGGCAGAAGACTATCGTGAAAGACTCTCACTGCTGACCGAAAATGGCATACTGGCAATTTTGTCTTACTGATTATACTCACTCTTTTTCTGGAGTATAATCGGTCCTTTTGGGTGATGATGGGTATGGCCATCTCTTTTATTGGCGCTATGGTATTGGCGCTATGGTCTTCCTGCCCATCATTGGGGTAAGCATCAATATGATTTCCATGTTTGGCTTTCTGGTGGTACTGGGCATTGTGGTAGATGACGCCGTGGTGGTAGGTGAAAATATTTACGAACACCGGCAGCAAGGCATGGGTTTTATGGAAGCGAAGATCCAAGGTACTTAAGACATTGCCCGTCCGGTTATCTTTAGTATTCTGGCCAATATCATTGCCTTTGTGCCATTGCTGTTCATCTCGGGCCGTACTGGTAATTTCTGGTGGCCCCTCCCAGCAGTCGTCATCGTCGTACTGGCTGTATCCCTGCTGGAAGCCTTGTTCATCTTACCTGCTCACCTGGGGCACAGTTCTAAGAAAGATAGCTTCAGGATCGGCCGATACATTGAGCCGGTACAAAACAGTTTCTCTAAATTATTTGAGCGATTTGTGGACCGCTACTACCGTCCTTTTCTTGAGCATTGCCAGCACAATCGCTTTATAAATGCTCACCTTAACAATACCTACTCCAACTCTGCCGACTGTGCCCAGATGTTGATGCTGCCTTCTTTGGCGTATTTATCAATCTCGGCCAGTTCGGCTTCAGAAAACTCCAGGTTGCCAACGGCGCCTACGCAGTCAGCCACTTGCTCCGGTTTGCTGGCACCGATTAGGGCAGTAGTGATACGCCCTTCTCGCAGTGTCCAGGCAATAGCCATTTGCGCCAGCGTTTGCCCTCTTCTTTGGGCAATTTCATTCAACGCTCGGATGTTATTCAGGTTTTCTTCACTCAGCCAGTTCTGGCTCAGCGACTTATCTTGGGCAGCACGGCTTTCTTCCGGCACGCCTTTGATATATTTTTTAGTGAGCATACCCTGGGCCAGGGGAGAGAAGACGATAGAACCGATTCCCAATTCTTCCAGCGTGTCAATTAAGCCGTCATCCTCAATCCAGCGGTTCAGCATGGAGTAACTGGGCTGATGGATAAGGCAGGGCGTACCCAGATCCTTAAGAATAGCCGCTACTTCACGCGTACGCTGTGAGTTGTAAGAAGAGATCCCGACATAGAGTGCCCTACCTGACCGAACAATATGGTCCAGCGCCATCATCGTTTCTTCCAGCGGAGTATTAGGATCAAATCGGTGGGAGTAGAAAATATCCACGTAGTTCAGCCCCATACGTTTGAGGCTCTGGTCGCAACTGGAGATCAGGTATTTACGGCTACCCCATTCACCATATGGGCCGGGCCACATATCGTAACCTGCTTTGGAAGAAATCACTAGTTCGTCCCGGTAAGCCTTAAAGTCTTCTTTGAGGATGCGGCCAAAGGCCATTTCAGCTGTGCCGGGAGGTGGTCCGTAGTTGTTGGCCAGGTCAAAGTGGGTAATTCCCAGGTCAAAAGCAGTGCGGCAGATTTTCTGCTTGGTTCGGTGAGCTACGTCGTCTCCAAAGTTGTGCCACAGGCCCAAAGAAATAAGAGGAAGTTGTAAGCCGCTTTTACCGCAATAGTGGTACTTCATTTTCTCGTAGCGGTCTGCAGCGGGTTGCCATTTCATATAATCGGTTGGTTTGGATGTTAAAAAAAGAATTTATTTCAAAATAGACAGCTTTTGACCAGGATAGCAAGGAATTAAAATTCAAAATCAACCATAAGAGATCGTAAGCCACTTCTGCTGATTGTTATAACTACCTTCGATAGCTCGCGGCTGTTCCACAGGGGCTGTTCCACAGGGGCTACAAAGCTTGTAGTCTTTGCTTCGTGCTTTTGAGGTTCCGAAAAATTAAATAATTTACACTTTTAGAAATAGCTTATTTCGGTACAAGATGAAGAGAAAAGCCCACACAAGTGCTAGTCCACCTAGTGCATTGAATACTTCATGCCAGGGTTCTGGTAAGGGGGCGTAAAGCCCTCCGAACAACAGACGCGAGGTGTCTCCGAAATTAATGAAGCGATAGCTCAGATAGATCGTAAGCGAGTTCATACCAATGACCTTGAAGAAAAAGGCCCATCTACGGTATTGCATCACATCAATGATCCAAAAGAAGGCGGCCATAAAAACGAAGCCCATTCCTCCGGTCAGCAGGATAAAAGAACTACTCCACAGGTGCTTATTGATGGGGAAATGCAGACTCCAGGTCAGTGCCAGTAAGATACCAGCTCCCCCCAAGGCCAGCATGGTGCCTATTTTTCGCTGGTCACCCTGCGTAGAACGCAAAATGTCACCCGCAAAAGCTCCCAGAACGGTCAGGCAAAGGGCTGGAAACTGGGTAAGCAGTCCCAGTTCGTCGTAATTTCCCTGAAGCAGTCTTCCGGGTAGAAATATCCGGTCAAACCAGCCTACCAGATTGCCTTCAATAGATAAATTGCCCGCTCCGTATCCCGGGACTGGGACGAGGAAAAGGGCAGCGTAATAGACGAGTAAAATACCTGTGACCCAAAGCACTCTTCCTTTGGCTGAAAAATTCAGGTAGAGTAGGGTGGTAACAAAACCAGCAATGCCGATGCGTCCCAGTACGCTACCCAGGCGTATTTCAGAAGGTTCAAACACCGGGATTGGCGCACTTTTGTAGAGAATTCCTAATCCTATCAGGATGAGCATACGGCGGAACGCTTTACGATACAGGTCTTTTTTCTGTAATCCCAGGCTTTGCCCCTTATTGAGCGAGAAAGGTAGAGAGATGCCCGCTACAAAGAGAAAAAGCGGGAAGATAAAGTCGTAGAAGGTAAAGCCATTCCAGGCCGGATGTTCTAGCTGCCCTGCCATCCAGTCCACCCAGCTTAGCCCGGTTTTTCCCTCCAGTCGTACCAGGAAGGCGCCACCTCCGGCAATCAGAAGCATATCAAACCCACGAAGTGCGTCAATGGAGAGAAGGCGGCGAGGTTGGGAAGGGGTGAGGGGAGGAGCCGTTTTTTTTCTTTCTCCCAAAGCCGGGCTTATGGCTGCAGGAGCAGTATTCTTCCAGATGGCCAGTGACATGAGCGGCAGGCGGATTGATTTTTTTGGATGCATCTTGGTTGTTGTGTAGTTGAATGTTTAGCCCGAAAAGTTTAGCATTTATAAACTAGCAAAAATATCTAAATAAATCGTCTGTTTTAAAATCTCCGTTTTGTAAATCTTTCTTTTAAATACCTTTTCCAGAAAATGAAGTTCAAAAGAGCCAATGCTGGATAGTTTCACCAGTGACTGAGGGGGCATAGGCAGACTTAGAAGTAATCTTGAAGTAAATGCGTCAACCTATGCTAAAACTTTAAATTTGATAGCCAACAGCTGTAAGGTGCAAGTTTGTATAGCTTCACGGGGCTAATTACAGCTGATGAATCCATCATGTCAATTCTCATGCAACCAAAATTTATTGTTTATTTAGTCAGCAGAATCAGTTTTCAATACTCAGCAATAATTCTGACCTTATATTCTATGCCACCCTACCCTAGGATTTTCATAATCTGTTGTAAATGATCAATTTAAGTCTAGCC
>CAZZGE010000058.1:0-23204 GCA_964653665.1 uncultured Porifericola sp.
ACCTGGTCAGTCTTACGGTAGCATACTCTTTTCTTTTCTGGAGTTGTAGCTCAGACGAACCAGTGGCCGTCGGTGAACCATCCCTTATTTCACTTGAAACAGATAAGCTCATCGTTGATGAAGGAGAAAATACAGTAAAATTGAATATTCTACTGGACAAACCTCAAAATGTAAGAACGATTATAAACTTCCGGCTCGGAGGTAATGCTACCAGTACGTTGGCATCTTTACATCAGGCCGATTATGAAGTCATTACTGAACCACCGGTGATTATCCCGGCCGGAGAGCAAGTAGCAACTGTGGAACTACATATCATAGAGGATGAAATCTTTGAGCCGGAACTGGAAAACATAACCCTGACGTTAGACGCTGTGCTGGAAGGAAATGCAGCGTTAAACGATAACCCTGCAAGTTTGACCCAAACTATTGACATTCAGGAGAATGACTACCGTTTGTTCCTGGAATGGCATAACCCCGAAAATGAGCAGGTTAATATGAACTTATATGTTGAGCTTCCTAATAGAGAACTTCTGGCATCTGAGAAAACCACTGGATTTGAAGAGGTATCCATCGTCAATGCCCAAGAAAATGAACAATATTACGTAGACATTTGGTATCAAAATGGTGAAACGGAAGTAGACTACTTGCTGAAATGCCTGCGTGCCGGTGAAACCGAAAAGAAGGTACTGGCAGAAGGCCACTTTAGTTCGGATAATTCAAGGAACAACTCGAGTGATCGATTTACTGAACTGATAAATAATCATCTGTTAGTTCGATCAGGTCGTGATTTACAGGCTTACTAGCGAGTAAGTTAAACATAAAAGAAGGGGCGACGCCCCTTCTTTTATGTTTCAAAATCATCAACCTCAGCATAACGAGCAATGAGCTTTTTCTCTCCTTCCTTACCACGCTCAGCATTTCCATGCTCCATACCTAAAATACCTTCGAATCCTTTTCCGTGGATATATTTAAAAACATTTTTGTAATTGATTTCACCAGTTGTAGGCTCCTTTCTGCCTGGTTCGTCACCAATCTGAATGTAGCCAATCTCATCCCAGGTTTGATCCATATTGAAGATCAGGCGGCCTTCGTTTTTTTGTAAATGGTAAATGTCGTAGAGAATTTTGCAGGCAGGGCTATCTACAGCTTTGCAGATCATGTAGGTCTGGTCTGAATATCTTAAAAATAAATTAGGCGAATCACTCAGAGGCTCTAGGACCATCACCAGGTCATGGGGCTCCAGAATCTCAACGCCTCTTTTGAGAGCCTCTATCACATTTGATGTTTGAATACCAATGGGCAGGTTACGTTCGTAATTACCGGGCACAACGGTCATCCACTTTGCATTAACCCGCTTAGCCACTTCTACAGCCCTGCGACATCCATCCAAAAATATGTCTACATGTTCTTCTTTTCCAGCTGCTAATGTGTTAGCCCCGTTACCTCCTTTATCAATGACAAAGACTCCCATGTCCATATTCTGGCGGGCCATTTCACTGGCTATTTTCTCCTGAGTAGCTAAATCGCGCTTCATCATACCATTGTCTTCCATTGCCGTGAAGCCCACTTCGGCCATAAACTTGATTTGATCTACCAGATCGTTTCCAGCATAGTTTTTAAACATGCCGAAATGAGGGGCATACTTTAGGTTAAAATCGTGTTTGTCCACAGCAGTTTTTGATAAACCCGGAAAGGCCGTGGCGGCTCCGCTGATCGTTGTACCACCAAGTACTAGACCGGATTTCATGAAATCTCTTCTTTTCATAGCTTTTAGGTTGATTAGAATTTGTTAAATATAGTTTTTTTTCACCAAGGTATAAACCAGTTTTAGCACAAAAAAAGCTGCCCTTTTAAGTGAGCAGCCATATTTTCTAGTTTTAGTTGCTAAAAAAACTATTTCATTTTTATCTGGTAAGATTCTGCTAATTTGATGGCTTCGTATGCATTTATAACTCCACCCGTACGACTTAAGCTCCCAAAACTCACCAACTTGTCTTCCTCACCAGGTAAACTGACTTTCATTTCGCCCAGCTTCACGGTAGATTCCAGAATAATCTCTTTCACCTGTTCAGCTTCTAGTTCAGGATAGTACGACATAATCAGGGCTGCGACGCCAGCAGTAACCGGTGAAGCCATGCTAGTACCACTGAGATTCTCGTATTGCTGGTCAGGAGTTGTAGAATATAAATCTACTCCCGGGGCAAATACATCTACTGTCTTTTTACCATAATTGGAAAATTCAGCCACAAACTCAGTTTCACTTTTCCAGGAAGAAGCACCAACTTCTATCCAGTTATTAGCTTCTTTCCGGGAATTAATGAATTTTTTGCTGGGGAAATTAGGCATTTCATCAATGTTTTCGCTGCTATTCCCAGCGGCATGAACAAGCAGTACACCCTTTGACTCAGCATACTTGACAGCCTTATCTACCGCTTCCTTTTGGGGTGAATAGGATTTACCAAAACTCATATTGATCACATGTGCTCCGTTTTCCACGGCGTAATAAATTGCGTTGGCAATGTCTTTATCTCTTTCATCGCCATTGGGCACGGCACGAATAGCCATGATTTCCACATTTTCGGCAACTCCCTGCATACCTAACGTATTATTACGGTTTGCTGCTATGATACCTGCTACATGCGTACCGTGCCGAGAATCAGGTCCATTTACGTCATTGTTGCCGTAGTACCTTTCGTTAATATCATCATAGTTATCTCCGACGATGAGACGAGGGTCAAAATCCAGATTGTAACCATATTCTAAAGCACTTTCGTAGTAATCTTCGTATTCCTGAAACTGATCTTTGTTAAAACCCATAGAAAGAGCGTATTCCATGATAGACACTGAGGTAAGTACTGTTTCATCTTCGGTTTCTATCTCAGCGAGCAGTTCGGCAGTCACCTCATCCACATCAAAATATGCTTCCAGCAACTTAGAAGATCTTTTGTAGCTCTTGGCAAAAAACTGAAAGCCTGAATACTGCTGCTCCATTTCTGACCGCTTCTTATCAAAATCGTCCATAATATGCGTATAGTATTCTTTTTCTTTCTTAGGAATATCGTCAAGTGATAACCCATCGTACTTTTCCTTGAGCCTGACATACTCCCGGGTAATTTCGTAGGTATCATGATTGACATGCGTACCATCCGCTGCCCCGATAAAATTCCAACCGTGAACGTCGTCTACATAACCATTTTGATCATCATCTTTGCCGTTCTGGGGAATTTCATCTTCGTTTACCCAGATCTGGCCCTGCAGGTCCTCGTGTTCTATGTCTACCCCTGAGTCTATAACTGCTACCACGACTTTGTTAGATTTTTTGTCAGCAAGAAACTGGTAAGCTTTTTTAGTACTGATACCCTGAACCGGGTATTGTGTAGCATCCAGGTTAAACCAGTTAGCCGGAGCAGTTTGTGCTGAATCAGCCTTTGAGTCAGTGGATTGCGCCAGTAGGGAAGAGAAACTAAAAACAAATACTAAAACTAAACTTCTTATTTTCATGAGGTTCATTTTTATCTAATGGACTAAAATACGCAAAATATTTGTTATTATTAGCTGACTTAAAATTTTTGAGGCCCAACATAAGTTCGTGTCACGAACTCACCTTGAGAATTATAATGCCTCTGAAAAAACGCTATCATATGCAAAACGTCCAAAAGTATAAAAATTTATTCCGCGTCATCATATTTTTTACCCTGCCTCCTTTATTCCATCCGCTGCAGGCGCAACAGCAAGATTATGATAACCTACGGGATGCCCTTTTTTCTACCAGCCGTTTGATAGGAGATACCGGTCCCCAGAGTGTCAACTGGATTGATGAAGGACAGCGCTTTTCTTTTGCAGAATCCGGTGAAAACGGCAATCAGATCATCAAAGTATATGATCCTAAGCGGGAAAAGGAGGATGTGGTATTTAATGCAGCAAACCTGACTTTTCCCGGTACGGAAGAACCTTTCCAATACCGTTCTTTTCAATGGACAAAGGACTCAAAATATTTACTTTTTCAAACCAGGTTTCGCCCTATCTGGCGCTATTCCGGTATTTCTGACTACTATTATTATTCCATAGAGGACGAGTCGCTTGTACTGGTTGCTGATGATGCTTTTACCGCTGAAGTATCTCCCGATGGTACCAAGGTTGGCTACGGCAAAAAGGGCAACCTCTACGTCTACGATTTTACCAGCGACACTGATACCCAACTAACCTTTGATGCCCAGGACCAGGTATATAATGGTCGTTTCGGCTGGGCTTACGAAGAAGAATTTGGACTGGTACAGGCCTGGAAATGGTCGCCCGACAGCCGTTACATTGCTTACTGGCAGTCAGATGAGACGCAGGTACCGATGTATCAAATATCTGATTACCAGACACAACATCCTGAGTACCAAAAAATTCCCTACCCTAAAGTTGGCGATACGAACCCAACCGTTAAAATTGGGATAGTTGACCTTCAAGATAACAGTCTGCAATGGATGGATGTGGATTTGGACGGCGGCTATGTTCCCCGTATCTACTGGACTTCTATACCTGGTCAACTAGCCATTTTACGCCTGAACCGGGCACAAACTCACCTCGAGCTCTTTTTTCATGATGCTATCAGTGGAAAGGGAAAACTAATCATGGAAGAGCAATCTGAGGCTTGGATTGACATCTTTGATTTTTTCGCAGGCATCAACGATCTTTTTTTCTTTCCTCGGGATTCTGAAGAGTTTTTCTGGATTTCGGACCGCAATGGCTGGAGCCATATTTACCGCTACGATTATGAAGGCAAACTGGTGAACCAGGTCACGGATGGTGATTGGGAAGTGGTTATTGTCCATGCGGTAGATGGGAAGAAGAACACCATCTATTATTCCTCTACTGAAGAATCTCCTTTAGAAAGGCATTTGTACAGTGTCCGATTTAACGGGAAGAAAAAAACCATGCTCACCCAAAATGAAGGCCGCCATTACATCAACATGTCTCCCAGCAGCGCTTTTTACATTGATAAATACTCCAATGTTAACTCACCAGTCAAAATTTCACTTTATGATCAGAATGGAGAGCAACTAAAAACATTTGTTGACAATCAGGCAGTAGAAGAATACATGAGTAGCCACTTTTACAGCCCTCGCGAACTATTTCGCTTTACCACACCCGAAGGCATCTCGTTAGACGGATATCTGGTGAAACCCAAAAACTTTGACGAAAATCAGGTATATCCACTGGTTCTCAATATATATGGGGGGCCAGGAGCTCAGTCAGTTTATAATGAGTTTGGCGTCAGCGGATGGGAGCAATATCTGGCACAGAAAGGTTATGTAGTCGCCAGCGTGAATAACCGGGGAAGCGGCGGTTATGGCAGTGCTTTTGAAAAAGTAGTATATAAAAAACTGGGGATCTACGAAAGCGCCGACTTCGTGGCTACTGCAAATTACCTGGCAAAACAACCGTGGATAGATGCGGCCAACATGGCAATTCGCGGACACAGTTACGGAGGTTATATGTCCAGTTTCAGCACCGTATATCGCCCAGGAATATTCAAGGCGGCGATCGTAGCTGCACCAGTAACTGATTGGCGGCTATACGACAGCATCTATGCTGAACGGTATATGGGCCTTTTGGAGGAAAGCGAAGAGAATTATCGAGAAAGCTCATCTACCACACATGCTGAAAACCTGCAGTCAAAAATGTTTATCGCGCACTCTATGATGGACGAAAATGTGCATGCACAAAATACCTTTCAGTTTATCAAAGCATTGATTGATGCCGGGATAGACCACGAACTACGTATCTATCCACCCGGCGCACACGGCGTCGCTTACAATGGCCACAGCTATGTATTACTCTATCAGCAATACACCGACTTTCTGGATAAATACCTCAAAACCCTACAGTAATCTGCGACTTAGTTCAACATCTTATCACAATCTCCGGACATGCTCCGGAGATTTTTTTTATCACCCTGACTTTGTATGATGAGATTCCCAATGGTCATACCAATAATACTAGCCATCAGACCAGGTAACAGGCTGGGAATTTCTGCATCAGACATTTCAAAAAATATCCATACCATCATTCCAGCCACGATGGATAGAATGGCCCCCAATTCGGTAGATCGCTTCCAGTACAGGCCAGCCATCAGAGGCACAAATAGGGAAACCAGGCTCAGTGCTGATGACTGAGCCACGAGATCGTAAATGTTGGACTGAATGTTAGCCATAATGGTAGCTGCTACCGCGATCAATACAACCGATATCCGGAGGTAACGAAGCAGATTTGCATCACCTTGGTCTTTAAGGTAAGGACGAATCAGGTTTTCAGCTAATATGGTAGCTGGTGCCAGGATAGCCCCGCTGGTAGTACTTATGATTGCTGAAATAAGGGCGCCGAAAAAGAATACTTGTATCCATATGTCAGCATGCTCCAGTACTACTGTTGGTAGAACCATCTGAGCATCTTTTACATTGTCAATCACTTCCGGATAAACCTCTAACGCTGCCAGCCCTATCAGTAGGGGGATGAATCCGATGGTAAGGTACATAAAAGCGCCAATGTATGAAGCCCGGACAGCTACCTTCGCACTTTTGGCAGACATCACACGCTGAAAAACATCCTGCTGAGCAATGGACCCCAACCCGATAGTAATCCAGGCTGCAAAGTATTCAACCGAAGCTTCCAGATTAGACTCAGGAAGGACACGAAAAAAATCATCCGGGGCACGATCAATCACCAAATCCAGCCCACCGGCTTCACCAAAAAGATCTAACGCAAGAAAAATCAACCCCGAAATGATGATGAGAGACTGTAAAAAATCGGTGATGGAGATCGCCCACATTCCTCCGATATAGGTATATACCAGCACTACCAGGGCTCCGATGATGATGCCCGAAGTCGTAGAAATACCAGCCACTACATTAAAAATAATACCTAAGGCTACCAGTTGTGCAGCAATCCAGCCAAAGTAGGACGGCACCATGCACAAGCTGCTCAGAATTTCAGTGCGCTTACCAAACCGGTCACGGTAAAAATCGCAGAAAGTGAGGATGTTTAATTTGTACAACGGTCGGGCTACTAATAAACCTACTAAAAGCAGACACAGGGCTGCACCGAATGGATCTTCTATCACTCCGATCAGACCGTGCTCTACAAACTCCGAAGAAGCTCCCAGTACTGTTTCTGAACCAAACCAGGTGGCAAATAGCGCAGAGGAAGCAAGTATCAAGGGTAGCTTACGGCCTGCCAGTACAAAATCATTGGAAGATTTGATAAAACGAGACGTAAATAAGCCAATTAGCAGGGTGATACCTATGTAAATGATAATGGAAGTAAGCAGCAATAGATCATAATTTTAACGAAGTGCGAAATATACTTCGGTCAATCTGATGAGGCACAAATAAAATATTTTTCATGGAATATGTGAATCAGGTAGACTAAAAAAACTACAAAATAGCTGTACATAAGTGTAAATACAGTGTACATAAACGAACAGTCTAATATCCACCAGCGACGCTGAAAAGTTGTTTAAAATGCAGTAAAGTCAGTTTTCAACTTTTGGCACAGCGGTCAGCATATAGGTGTTGAAAACAACATAAAACCCATTGATTAACCCAAACATTGATAGCTATGATAACATGAACCCAAACCCTCAACCACCTGTACATTGACAGTGAAGATACTGAAATTTCTACTCAGCATGATGATTTGCAGCACATACGTACTGAAGTAAACCGTACTTCACAGCCTTTTTCAGATCTCAAAAACGGGAAGTTTAGATGATTATTTAATCGACACCGCACCATCAAATGAAACTTCTAATATGTATCAGAAACCGGGTTATGATCGGTTTCTTTTGCTCCAGACTCAGAGTTCAGTCAAAACAGTGGATAAAAAATGGGGTTATTCTGAGGTGACTTTCCAAGCATGCCTTAAATTCTGTATTTTAGGGTTTTTACCAGTCAAACTTAAAATATCGCTACCATGAGAACACAATTATTGTTGGTACTTTTAGTATCAATACCATTTATTTCGCTGGCACAAGACCGACCTACCGGCAGGCGGTTTGCCACACGCTCAGAAGTAATTGCGACCAACGGTATGGCTGCTACTAGCCAGCCCCTGGCTACCCAGGTAGCGCTGGATATCCTGAAAGATGGTGGTAATGCCATAGATGCTGCCATTGCAGCGAACGCTACTATCGGATTAATGGAACCTACCGGTAATGGTATTGGCGGAGATATCTTCGCCATCGTCTGGGACAACGAAAGTAAACAGCTCTACGGACTTAACGGCAGTGGTCGTTCGCCTGTGAATCTTGATCTGGAGTATTTTAAAGAACAGGGAATGAATCAAATTCCTGCTTACGGACCTTTACCTGTTTCAGTACCCGGCGCAGTAGACGGTTGGTTTATGCTTAATGAACGCTTTGGATCCAAGCCAATGGAAGACCTCTTATCACCGGCAATCAATTATGCCAGAGAAGGTTTTCCCTTATCTGAAGTAATAGCCAGCGCCTGGAGTGGAAACGCCAATTACCTCTCTCGTTTTCCCAATGTTACAGAAGTATACCTACCCGGAGGTGAAGCACCCGCAAAGGGAGAAATTTTCATGAATCCTTATCTAGCCAATACCCTGGAAATGATCGCTAAAGAGGGACGTGATGCCTTCTACAAAGGAGAAATTGCCCACACCATCGCTGACTTTATACAAGAGCAAGGCGGGTTTCTCTCCTATGAAGACCTGACCAATCATCAGGGCGATTGGGTAGAGCCGGTGAGTACCAACTACCGCGGGTATGATGTGTGGGAACTACCGCCCAATGGGCAGGGAATTGCGGCTTTACAGATGCTCAACATTCTGGAAGGCTACGACCTTAGCGGCATGGACTACGATAGCCCGGAGTACATTCACCTGTTTTTGGAAGCCAAAAAACTAGCATTTGAAGATCGGGCGAAATACTACGCAGATCCTGATTTTACTGATATCCCCGTGGATATGCTGATTTCTAAAGAGTACGCTGAAGAAAGACGTAAGCTCCTCAATGAGGATCGGGCTTCCCGCAACTACGAGCCCGGCGATCTGCGTGATGGAGATACGATCTACTTGACAGTGGCTGATAAAGACGGTAATATGATCTCCCTGATCCAAAGCAACTATCGGGGTATGGGCTCCGGCATGTGCCCTCCCGGCCTGGGCTTTATTTTACAGGATCGTGGCCAACTTTTTTCTTTGGAAGAAGGACATTACAACGTTTACGCTCCCGGCAAAAGACCTTTTCATACGATCATTCCGGCTTTTGTGACCAAAGATAGTATACCTTTTATGAGCTTTGGACTTATGGGGGGTGATATGCAGCCCCAGGGACACACCCAGATTATCATTAATATGATTGACTTTGGAATGAACCTTCAGGAAGCGGGTGATGCCCCCAGAATCCGTCATTCCGGTTCTTCCAGTCCTACCGGCAGCGATATGAATAGTGACGGCGGAACTGTATACCTAGAAACCGGATTTCCTGACCAGACTGTTCTAGATTTAGTAAGACAGAAGCGTCACAATGTACAAACCGGAGGAAGCTACGGTGGGTATCAGGCTATTATGTATGATGCGGAAAATGGCGTCTATTATGGGGCTTCAGAATCACGTAAAGACGGTCAGGCAGCTGGTTACTGAATTTAACTTTGCTTAATGAATGTATTAGCTACTCTTAAATATAAGGTTTTTTTTCGGACATGCTTAGTGAGAATGATCATTACCTGCAATCACTTCTTCTTCGGTTTTTCTTTTCTGCTTCTGCCCTCGGTAGGAAGCTGAACGTTGCGTAAGGCTGTCAACTTTAGTAGCATGACCATTTCTGCAGATACACACATTAATGAATTTGGCTCCGAAAAGAAAAACTAAAGTGATAAATCAAGCGGCACCAAAAGTAGAAACAGTGATAGTTTTTTCATAATACAAGCTAAGAGTAAGCTCTCGAGTGGCAAACAATATGGCCGTATTAACAGAACTTACCTAAACAATGCGCCAGGGAATTTCCACATTGGGTAATACCAAGTAGATGAATTGGAAAAGTAAGTATGCCGTAAGCTTACCTTATCTATGCACTATAAACTAGTTAATGGCAAAATAAAAAGCTCATTTTTCCTCGGCTTTCAAAGCATCAATTTTTTTGGCTACCTCTTCGGCTTCAGCCATTTTCATGTCACCGGCTTTGCGGTCACGCTGAGAAAGGCTGTGTGATTCGGCCAGCAGCTTTTTATATTTTTCCTGAAGTTTTTCCATTTCTGTTTTCTTCTTAAATAGTCCAAACATAGGGGTTTTCGGTTTATTCTGATGGTAAATTGATTATTTCCGTGACTTAAATGTGTTGCCGACAAAGTCAACAAATTCTTTCAGATTCTGACGAGAAGTAAAGACTGACCCCATTACTTCCATGTATTTTTTGAAGCGTGGTTTTTGCTCGCTCCTGATTTCGGGCATACCATTCTGGTCGGTAGCCTGTTTTGGATTTATTTGTTTGGGCCGGGGCTTTGCGGTCATTAGTTTATCAGCGATATCAAAACTTTTTTTGGCTTTATCCTTATACCCCAGTTTTTCTTCTACAAGACCACGGTTATTGTATGAAATAGCGTCTTCAGGATCTAGTTCAATAGCCTTGGTGTAGTCATCTATGGAGCCCTTGTAGTCCTGCATCCGGTCCTTAATATAGGCACGACTGGAGTAGCGGTAAGGATTTTCCGGCTCCAGTGCTACTGCTTTATCAAAATCTTTGAGGGCCGTTTGGTTATCACCTGCCAGGTGCAGCGCTACTCCCCGTTCGCTGAGGTAGGTCGCACTATTGGGGATCAGGTTGATAAGGGTATCAAAATCTTGGATAGATTCGTGAAAGCGCTGCATTTTGAAGTAAGATAACGCCCGGCCGTAAAGGCTAAGCGTATGCAGTGCTTCTTCCTCCAAAGCCCGGTGAAAGACCTTGAGTGCCTCTTCGTACTTCTCCTTGTCAAAGAGATTTTTTCCTTGCCAATAGAATTTTTCTGCCGACATTGGGTTTGTTATATTTTACCTTAGAACTGAAAAAATTACTTAGAGTTTTTGATAATGATGAAGAATCTCAGGATTGGCGAATATAATGAACTGGAAGTAAGCCGGGAATCACCTCATGGCATGTACCTGCACTCTGACAAAGGCGAGATCCTCATGCCTAACCGCTATGTAACGCCCGAACTCAAGCCGGGCGATCAGATCAGGGTTTTTGTCTATACCGATTCTGAGGACCGGCTGGTGGCCATTACCCAGGAGCCTAAAGCAACGGTGGGTGAGTTCGCCAGTCTGCTGGTCAAAGATGTGACCACTGTGGGTGCCTTCCTGGACTGGGGCCTGGATAAAGATCTGCTTCTGCCCTACCGCGAGCAGTTAAACCCCGTAAAACCGGGAGAAAATGTAGTTGTTTACCTAGTCAGCGACCCTAAAACCGAGCGGGTTGTTGCGATTTCCAAGATACAGGCCTTTCTCCATGAACTACCCGATGATCTAGAAGGGGATCAGGCCGTGGAGCTGATGATTTACGACCAGACTCCCCTGGGCTATAAGGTGCTGATTGACCGGAAGTTCCATGGCCTGCTCTATCAGAACGAGCTTTTTGAAGACATAAAGCTGGGCGAAATCAGGCAGGGCTTTATCAAAAAAATCCGCGAAGACGGTAAGATAGATGTCAGCCTGCAACAGCAGGGGATGAAGGGCATGAAGGACGCCCGGGGTAGCCTGCTGGAAATGCTACAGGAAAATAATGGCTTCCTGCCGTTGCATGATAAGAGCAGCCCGGCAGAAATTTATGATACTTTGGGTATGAGCAAAAAGAACTTCAAAAAAGCGGTTGGTAATCTATACCGGGAGAAAAAGGTTAGAATGAGTGAAAATGGGATAAAGCTAAGCTAATGACGATAAATAGGCTATGCTACAATTAATATTAAAAGTAATACCCCAATCGAAGACTTATTGTATTGACTCTTAGCTTTGGTTTATGTTTATCCAACCTGGAGAAAATATTACCATCATATGGTATTTTAGCTCTATCACCGTCTTTGTGTAGAACCCCAAAGTAGGTTTGCATGAAGCTTCGTTGCAGTGTTTCCAGTCTTAATTCTACCATAGCTCGTCTGGATGAATTTATTTTGAAGTCAGTACCGAAACTTACTGCGGTGCCAAGCCCTAGCCTCGCTTCTTCATCCTGGATCTTGTAAAATCTGTCTGGTGAATAATTCATACGCTCATCAATGGTTCTACTTACATCAGCCAATGGAAAAGCATATAGAATACCGGTAGTCAAATAGGGAAATATTTTCTTTTCCTGATTCTCAACAAAATCAAGTCTTATGTTGAATGGCAGTTTAAGATAGTCTAGTTGTTGCCTCAACACAAATTCGTTATCTGAATACCTAAATAAAACATCTACCTGACTGTTTACATAAGTTATCTCTGGTTGCAAAGAGAAAAAAGACTTTTGCCAAAAAAAGAAATCAATGTTTGCAAAGAGACTAATTGAACCAAATGGAAGGGTAGATAACTTCTTTTCAACAATAATATCTGGAGCTTCTTTATGCACTAGGTTTGCCTGGTTGATGCCTAAGATGAATCCAAAATTAGCCCGTGCTATTTTGTTTTTTTTTGGCTGAACGTTGGCTTGGGAGACATTAACAGGATTAGTTTTTAGATTGTATTCAATAATTAGCCTAGCTAAAGCTCTTCTGTCAAGACGGGTATTCTCGATTTTGCTGCGAGGAAAACCAACCTCCTTGAGTGCAAAGCTCAAAGTTTCCACATAAGTCCTACGTTTGTATGTATTACTACCAACGTGCATCATATCTATGCGGAGCTCAGTCAACGGCAGTACACCTTCTTTTTCAACATAAAAAATGGGTTTTCTTATCTGGCTGGTAAATTCATAGAGGCTTACCCTTCCATTAACCACTTGCTCCAAAAAATAAAAGTCTTCTGAGTCATTGTAAATAATTCTTTTGCGTAAATACCTACGATCACCTTCAAAGCCATAACCCATGATATCCGTTGGAAAAAACTCAGTGGAATCTTGACTTGGACTTTTTTTAAAGAAACAAGAAAGTGTATTCAACTTTTCCCCACTGTATCTTACCATTCCACGAATTGTATCATGCTGGGTGGTAATAATATATCCTTCCCTAAAATTTAACTGAGCAAACACGTCGTTCAGAAGAAACAAACAAAAAAACCCCAACAAGTATATTTTCATCATGACAGCATCACTTGATTGTAACAAGAAGGCCGAAAGTTAAATGCCCAATACAAATTCTACAATGATGTGTAAGTTCTTTAGTTAAGAAAGGTAAAAGAGCGTAGCTTGAAATAGCATTTTGAACTTATCGTGTACGTTCTTGCAACCACTTATTCAGGTAGTCTCCAAAAGCTATATCGGTTCCAGGCTTCTGTTTTACACAATATTGTTCTGGTCCCTGCTTTCCCTCTCGCCATCTACAACCTTTTTCTACGTCAAACATCAGATGTCCAGCTTTCGGAGCATCAAAAAAATCACCTTCTCCCAGCACTGCATAATACACCGTCACCAAATCCCAGCTGGGTCTCTGATCATCCAGCGTTTTCTTTTCCACATTCCAAAGCCAATCCCGGTAAGCCGTGCGAACTATATTGCCAGGTGGAGTATGAATCAATCCGCTACCCGTCATCACTTGTCCACCACCGTCTACATAATAAACTGGTACAGGGAAATTATTCACCAGGTAATCTGTGTAAGGGGCAGTACCGTTAAAAAAGAAATTCCAGTCTCGGGTATAATTCTGGCTATTATCAGCGCCCAATGCACCCAACGCCACCCAACTTTTGAGCTTTTTTGACAGGAGTTGACGACCGCTCAAATCGCTGGCGTCATCCGGCAAAGAGGTAAGCAAATCATATAATCCCTTGGTGTGACCTACTGTTACGTAGACAACGCTATGATCTGGCTGACTGTCAAGAATTCTTCGGCAGGTTGATATATGACTGGGAGCATCCCGGTTATGAATGACCGAATTGCCAAAAGCGGCCTGGTCATGAGCTAGTTTTTCCGCCTGCATTTTATCAACCGGATCGCCTACTTCATTATCATGGGTGGCACCTATCGGAATATCAGGGCGCCCATAGAAAATATTGATCGCTTCTACTACTGCTAAACCGTAGGGCACTTTGCCCGAAGTATAGACTGTTGCTAAAATTTCTGCCTTGTCCCGATCCGCGAAATGATGCAGTAACGCCAGTGCCCCTACATCATCACAATCAGAGCCCATATCAGTGTCAAAGATGATCTTTACCGGCAAATCAGGCTCATTTTGAGCTGTAACATCCGGGGCCAAAAGGATGCAGCAACAGACAAGGCTAAGTATTTTTATTTTAATCATTGCTTCAGGTTTCCATTAACTGAAAATAGCGCTTTTTAGCTGCATGATACTGCTGATAGCCTAAGAATATCCCAACGTTGCCAAAGACTAAGAGTCGTAAAATAAGCCTATACCATTCAGAGTGATCCCAGCCAAGTAAAATCTCTAAGGTATAAGCAATGCCTGCCGTTGTAAACCCCCAGCCTAATACACCGCTTAATGTAGTGTATCTCCATTTTTACTGTCGTTTTTCTTTCCACAAGGCGACGAATTTTTGATCTTTTTCTTCCATATACACAATATAAAAAGGATTTCAGGCGCTCTTTGATTTGATTAATCTGTTAATTCTTGATAAAGCTTTTCATTAGAACGAAACTGGAAGAAAGCATAGGCAAGCCCGGCAGTTGAAAAGCCCAATAAATGCACTATGATCCATATTCCGTTCATGTAAATCTGCTCCTCGAGAAAATATGAGACTAGCCAGTAAAACAGGAAGGTGGGAATTCCGCAGAAGAAAACTCCGGTCTTCAGTAAAAATGTCCATTTTTGCTGCCTTTGCTTCTTCCAGCGATTTATGAACTTACGGTCTTCTTCGTCCATATTTACAGGTAAGACACGAGGCTATACAGCAGCTTAGTGAAACGTAAAATAAAATTCTTCATCGATATTTACAATACCTATATTTTCAGGAACAAGCAGCTCATTATTTTTGGTTGTATCGGTCACTATCTGCGTAACTTTGTACTTAATTAATGGACACAGAGCCGGAAATATATGGCAAGAAAGTAAGCCTGGAGGGAGAGGAATGGTTACTCCTCCCCGAGAAAGCTGTTTTTTGGAAAAAGCAAAGCATGCTGATCTTGACTGATCTACACCTGGGCAAAGCTGGGCACTTTCGTAAAGCAGGTATACCCATTCCATCCAGTGTGCACCAGGCAGACCTCCAATGCCTTGGTAACTTGATTGCTCAGTACCATCCTCAAAAAATAGTAATGCTGGGCGATTTATTCCACAGCGAAATCAATAGCGAGTGGCAGTCATTCCGTCGTTTTCTTTACCAACACAACGAACGTGAATTTATCCTGGTCAAAGGTAACCACGACATACTGCCGAGTAATGCATACTGCGAGCCCAATTTAATAGTGCATGAAGAAAGTTGGCAGTTGCCTCCTTTTATTTTTATGCATCATCCTCCTGAATCATCTGAAAGAAGTGCTGGGTATCCAATATGTGGGCATATTCATCCCGGTTATAAGGTTAAAATAAGAGCGGACCAGGGTATCAAGTTACCCTGCTTTTTCTTTTCTAAGTCACTGGTCATACTGCCTGCCTTTGGAAAATTCACTGGTTGTGTTCACATACCGAAGAGGCTGGAAGATCAGGTATTTGTCATTTTAGCAGTGAAGGGCAGACCGGGTAAGGTTTTGGAAATATGCTACTAAAGACTGTCCACAATTCAATTGAGTGTTGCCCCAAAATGTTATTCACACAAGCCTTGCCGCACAATCATCAGCGATTATCCCACATTTTCGGCCAGTGCATCGTCCACATATTTGAAAGTAGACAATACATAAGCCTCTCCATCAACAACCGCGACATCGTGTTCAAAATGTGCAGATGGCCTTCTGTCTGCCGTAATGATGGTCCAACCATCACTTAGTTGCTTCACCCGACGGGTACCCATATTGATCATCGGCTCTATAGCTAAAACTAAGCCTTCTTTGATTTTGGGACCTCTGCCGCGCTTGCCGTAGTTGGGAACTTCCGGTGACTCATGCATTTTACGACCCAGGCCATGGCCTACTAATTCTCTCACGACACCGTATCCATGATCTTCGGCATATTTTTGTATAGCATGGCTGATATCCCCGATACGATTTCCGCCTTTGGTCTGAGCAATGCCTAGTTCCAGACACTCTAAGGTTACTTTTAAAAGCTTCTTTACTTCGGGAGCGACTTCTCCTACTGCAAATGTATAGGCATGATCACCGTAGAAGCCATTTTTTTTTGCACCGCAGTCAATAGAGATGACATCTCCCTCTTCCAAAGGCTTTTGATCGGGTATGCCATGTACGACTGCTTCATTTCTGGACATACAAAGCGTATTAGGAAAACCGTACAAACCTAAAAACCCTGGCACGGCACCGTGGTCTCTGATAAATTCTTCCGCCAGTTTGTCTAAGTAGAGGGGAGTAACCCCAGGTTTTATCTCTTTGGCAACCAGTCCCAGCGTCTTAGAAACGATCTGGGCGCTTTCACGCATCAGTTCTATTTCTTCTCTGCTTTTGTAGTAAATCATGTTTTCAGGATGCTTTTTACAAATATAAGCTTAGCGCTATCATACTGTTCAGAAACTTGCGCAAGATAGCACAATTAGACCTGAAAAAATAAATTACCGCCGATGAGGGTGTACCTACCCTACTCGAGAAGTTCAGTTACTACCCAGTTTCCGTTGCAATTTTTGCATTTCTTCTGCCATACTACTGAGCTGACCCTGGATATTGTCTAACTCGTAATTGGATTCTGGCAGTTTTGACCTAAGATGCCATTCTACTTTCCAGAGTTGCAGTATTTCATCTTCCTGCAACTCATAAGGCTGATGCTTGGGGTTATCAGATAAGCAGCGAATCAATCCATACTGTTGTAGCCGGTTTTTGATTCTTTTTACCTGTATACCTTTTTCTTCAGACACTACCAAGTAAACGGCGCCATCGTTAATGTAGCGGTAATCTGACTTATCCAACAAGCGGCAGATGACCCAGTCATCTTCATAGAGGGTAGGTTCCATACTTTCGCCACTTACCTGCACCGCATAGCAAAGACCGTCTTTTAACATGTAACTGGGAAGCTGTAAGCTCTCCTGTGCTTCAAACCACTCCTGGGAATCGTACCCGCTAAGATAGTTTGCAGCGGCTTTGTGGTTGATCAGGGGGACAGTTACGTTTCCAGTCGTATCCTGGGTAGCAACAACTACCACCTCAGTAGATTTAGAGGTATTATTCCCATTTTTGTGAAATGCTTCTCCTTTACCGGTAATTACGTACGAGCTATTGATACCAAACTTCTCAAATGCACGATTAAGAATTTCCAAGGTAACGGAGCGGCGGTTTGCTTTGATATCTCCCAGATTGGATGGAGAGATTTCAATGCTCTTAGCAAACTCACGGTCGGAGTGCACCTGGTTACTTTTTTTAAGTATATGTATACACTCAAAAAAGCGCTCATTGACGGAATTTTTATATTGGCTGTCAGGCATTTAAAAAATTATACTTTTTTTGAGAACTAAACTCTTGATTCGTACTCTAATTAAGCATATTATTGTACTTACAGCAAGTATAAACATGAAAAATATCAGAGATATTAAAAAATGCCTGAGTGAAGAAGACTACGGCAACCTGAGCGAAGCCACCGGCTATAGCAGAGAGTACATAAAAAACTGCGTTCAGTGCAGAAGAAATAACCGATTGATCGTGATGGCTGCCCAGCAGGTGTTAATCAATGCGCGACATATTTAGATTACTCCCAGATTCCCGGTGGCAGAATCTCGAGAATATGCCCGTCAGGATCTCGGAAATACATGGAGTACAACTTATCACGCCAGTGCTGTTCGTGAGTGACCTGAATCTGGTGTTTTTCTAGTCGTTCCTTCCAGCGCTGGTATTCGTCTTCGGGAACCTCAAATGCTAGGTGCTGGGGGCCATGTGCATGATGAGGAGGTAGGATTTTTTCATTTTTAGTAACCTCAGGCAGGAAGCAGAGTAGTACACTTTCACCCGCCTGAAAAAAAACATGCCTATCTTCAACATAGCTAATCAGGGGTAACTGTAAGATACGATGATAAAAGGATTTAGTACGATCCAAGTTGCTGACGTAAAGGCAGTTTTCTTTGATACAGTTAATTTGCATATATAAGTGAAACAGAAAGTCCGGGACTTTCTGTTTCGCTGAGACTCAAATTTGCAATGCTAATTCTTGCTCCTCCTCCTGAACCACCTCAATTTCAAAATAACGGTCAAACGTTTTCTTATCCAGCAGCACCGTTGGACGGCCATTGCCCCAGTTAGTAGATATTTCAAACAGTCCGTTATAAGATCTTCCCGTATAATACCGATTGGGCTTAAAATCCCTCAGTCCGGTACCTTCATTGGGTTGAGTGTTGCACTTAAATTTAATTTTGAACCTGTCCAGAACACGATTATATCTTCTTACCATAATGCGATCGTTTTACACTGAAACTTAAGAAAAACATACTTTAGTATAATGATTACAATTTTTTATTTCATAATTTAAATATAGCATTAATCTGAATTTTTCCATAATAAAATTTAACTTTTATCATTATTTATTTAATTTATTCAATGGAGTGCTTGCCATACCTAGTTAAATTCTACTAAAATGTCCATGTCACTATTATTTCTTACCTCAGCTAACTACGGTATTGTCCTTCTTTTGATGTAAGGTTACTAGTAATTAGGATTTTGGTAAACAATTGGACTGAGGTTCGTGGTTTAACAGTTAAACTTTTAGTAATTACATTTGATTTTTTCAACTGTGAATGATTTGTTAATCAAAGGCCATTGGAATGAAAAAAGGGCATATGGCCAGTTAACTGACGATGATCTTTCTTGTACAGATGGGAAAGAAGACGAATTAGTTAGCAGGCTACAGCAAAAGCTTGGGAAGACCAAGGAAGAAGCAAGACGTATGATTAACGACATTTGATTTTCGTCGATTTTCATCTATTACATTTTTTAACCAACTATATTGAATACAATGAGTGTTAATAATAATAACAGAAAAATAATAGAAACAGTAAGTTCATTAGTTCAGATCTGCGGAGATGGTGAGAAAGGGTTCAAGAAGGCTTCTAAGCATGTAAGCAACGATGATTTCAAAACTATACTTTATCGCTTATCCCAGCAAAGAGCTATGTTCAGTGCCGAATTGGAAAACGATCTAATCAAAGATTATGGTGTAAAGCCACAAGCTGACGACTCAGTAGTAAGTAAGCTACACCGGGGCTGGCTAAATTTTAAAGCTGGTCTCAGTGGTGATGATACTTTAGCAGTTTTGAAAGAATGTGAGCGTGGTGAACAGTACGCTATTGAGTTATATTCTGCTGCCCTCAACGGTGTCTTACCAACCTATTTGGAGAATAAGGTTGAGAGTCAGCTTAACATGATCAAAGGGTCACTTAGCCAGATTCGTGCATTTGAATCTGATGCAGCTCATACCTGATTTAGTCAAGCATTACTATATTTGAAAGCAAAGGTATAGCCTTTGCTTTTTTTTCATTTACAGCAGTCAAAATATTAGCTAATACTTGGATCATTATCGCATGAATTTTCTAATTTTTTTTACCGACATATTAAATTTCCCATTCAGAAGGCTTAAATCCATCATCAAAAAACAGCTCGGCTGGGTGGGTAATCCCATTATACAGGCGTACCGTGGCTATGGCAATAATCATCATATTTTTATCAAGGGGAGGGTCATTGAAGACACCGGCCTCTCACAACCGGAAGTAAGTGATAACATCTGGCAAAACATTCTGGCCATGATTAAGAGATACAGCAGTTCTGGTATCTCTGAGGTTGAAGTTTTTGCCGAGTTCCAGGGCGAGCGTATTAAGTGTGTAACCGACGAAGATGGTTTTTTTACTTTGAATATAGACGTAAAGGAGGAAATGGTCAATGATAAAGATTGGCAACACATCCACTTTTACATGAAAGGCAAAGGAAGGACAATTGTACACGCCGACGGGGAAATTTTGCTGTCCCGGAAAAAGGCACAATATGGCGTAATCACAGATATTGACGACACTTTACTGATCTCACACGCTACCAATGCAAGGAAGAAACTTCGGCTTATGCTCTTCAAGAATGCCAAAACAAGGCTTCCTTTTGATGGCGTAGCTGCTTTTTACTGCGCATTAGAACAGGGTTTTAGCCATAGCGAAGCGGAGCTCAACCCTTTTTTTTATGTGTCAAGTAGCGAGTGGAACTTATATGATTTGCTTGCCGATTTTTGTCAACATCATAATTTGCCCAAAGGTCCCTTTCTGCTACGGCAGGTTAGCGTGAGTCTGGGAAAAATTTGGAAAGCAGGGGGTGGTAATCATAACCACAAACTGGATAAGATACGACACATCCTCAGTCTCCATGAAGAGCGTGAATTCATCCTCATCGGGGATAGTGGACAGTACGACGCAGAAATTTACAAACAAACTGTACAGGAATATCCGGAAAGAATTAATACCATTTACATCCGGGATGTTCATCCACTGAAGCATGAATGGGTTCAGAAAATTGCCTCCGAAGTTAAGAAGATGGGAGCTGATATGCTACTAGTAAAAGATACGGAAGAAGCAGCAGTAGACGCGATAAGAAAAGGGTATCTGCATCCAAGTTCTCTGAAAAAAATTGTGGACGAAAAAACGTATAACCAACGTATGGAAAGTGACCTACAACAGGTTATGGAACGATTACTGAGCCCGGAGCACGAAACGCACTAAAAACTTAGCAAGGCACAATAAATTTAAAGGCGTGCTTTCGGATTTTAGCCTCTACTAGTTGAGGGTAATCGTGAATTTCGCCATCTATTTGTAATACTTCCTGCGGCAGGTTATGGATGATTATATGCTGTGTACTGATGATATCTACGTAACCTGACGTACGAAGTGTGCCTTTAAAAAGATGAAAGGTAATGGCAAAAAAAGCGTAAAAAGGGAAAGGCTTGACAATACAGATCTCAAACATACCATCATCCAGTTTGCTTTCCGGATTAACAATAGCCCCGGTGCCATACTTACTGGCATTGGCGATAACTACCATCAGGGCAGATTTTTCAAAGTAATTACGATCCATTTCAAAGCCAAACTTCTTGGGCTGTGCATTTCTTATCTCCCTGATAAACTGCCGAAAATAGCCAAACATACCCCGCACCTTATTCTCTTCAAATCTTTTTACCACTTTGGCGTTCAGACCTATGTCACTGAGATGTAGGCAGATATATTGGTCATTTATCAGTATAGCGTCTACATTTTTTTCTGATCCACTAAAGAGCAGGTCGGTAGCCTCCATCACATCATCCTCAATGTTTAGTTCGGCAGCCAGTCCGTTGGCAGAACCCAGCGGTACAATGCCAAAAAGTAGATCCTGATCTTGGATGATTGAAGCTACCAGGTTGCAAGTGCCATCACCACCTACTGCTACCACTACATCAGGATGGTATGCCTGAATAACCTCATCAATTCTTTGTTCATCTTCTCCCTTACCCCTTGTTTCAATGACATGAAAATTTTTTTGTTTCTTCAAAAATATATCATCCAGATCTTTTACGTAGCGTGATTTATCTAAGCCGCCAGCAATGGGATTGATTACAAACAAAAACTTTTGTCTTTTCATTATAACGAGACATTCACGGCGAGCCTACCAGGAGTAAGTTACTTGTTAAGATGATAAATTATGGAAAATACAATTTAGAAACTATTGCCTAGTATGCTGCCCTAAAGGCCAAAAAAAAATCAGGGGAAACCCTGATTTCTTTCTACTTAACCTTTACAGGATTAGCTGTTAGTTTCTATCTCTACCTCTATGTCGTCAAGTTGCTGGAGATCAGTTCTGATCTCACTCCACTCTTCTTCAGAAGCATTTTCAATACGCTCCATACTTTTCTCAAGTTCACTCATTTCTTCCTGAAGTTCGGCTTGGGTATCGCCTGAAGCATTTTCAATTTCCTGCTCTAATTCGGTCATTCTGCTTTCTAAAGCAGACTTCCACTCTTGGACTTCGGCTTCCCAATTTTCTTCCATCTGCTCCATGTCATCTTCCAGCATTTCAGAATTATCGCCCACCTCATTACTAGTGGCATTGTTGGGTGAATCACACTGGGTAAAAATAAAAATGGAAAAGACAGAGGTAAAAAATATTATGATGAAGTTTTTACAATTTAATCGCATGATTTTGTTTTTAAAAATAAAAGAATTTGCTTTAATTAGCAAAAAATATATGGCTTGATCATTTATAGTAAAAAATAAAAATTTTTAAAAATTACCCGGAAAAATAAAAATTTTCAATGCTATGTCGGGTATTAATTATTGTTGGTGAAAAAAAGTTAAAAGCAGGTAAGTCTGTTTTAGAAGCTAAATATGGACTTCTTCCTTTTTTTCTTACCCATACTCTTGTTGATACTATCGATTGCAACATCCAGATTCTTTTGAAAGGATTTTTCAAGTTCCTTACGGATTTTTTCGCTATCCTTTGTTAGCTGCTTTCTTGTTTTAGGGCCTTTTTCAGGGGCCATTAATATACCTGCAATAATTCCAGCAACAGCTCCTGCTATTAATCCTGATAATACTTTCATAAATAAATAATTAGGTTTACTTAAATAAACAATTGAACTACATGTTTGTAAAATCCGTGCCAAGCCCAAAATGTTTTGAGTAAGACCTATAAAACTCGTTATATTAATAATAAAATGGAATATTATCTTCATAGAATACATTCTTCTTGAGCGAGAAGCGTGTAATAACGAGGAAGCTATTCCACACTATGTAGAAGTGTTTCTAACTCTTCCTTGCTTTCTGATAAACGCGTGAAAAAGCGAGATAAACAATTGTTGATGAATGAATAATCATAATTTCTATGTTAGGTAGTGTACTGACGCTTTTTTTAAAATTTTCGTAACTATTTAGGTCTTTCACTTCAATTATGACACCATATAGTTGAACTGACGTATACTAAAGAAAAGCGGATCCGATGCAATTGCCCACTACTGTAGAAGAATGCCATGCCCTGCTCTTGAAGCAAGCCGATGTCATTG
>CAZZGE010000059.1:0-23048 GCA_964653665.1 uncultured Porifericola sp.
CGATGGAATGAACTGCCAGATTTACTTGGCGTTCCTTAGCAACAATTTGAAATGCACCTAAGCCTTGACAGGTACTGACATCTTACCCCATTATTCCTATCTTAGTGTTTAGGATATTGAAAAAAAGTTTGTGCAGGCAGTCTGGAGACAAGCAGTGACAACAAGCAATGATTAACAGTACATAACACGACAAAGATGAGAGTATTTTTTACAGGTGGGTCAGGAAAAGCAGGTAAGCACGTGATTCCTTACCTTCTCGATAAGGGGCACAGGGTGATGAACGTAGATCTTGAACCACTGGATTACCCGGGAGTAGATAATCTTACGGCAGACATTACCGACTCCGGACAAATGTTTGACGCTATGAGCTCATATGCGGGTTTGGATGAGCTGGAACCCGGAAACGGTGTCCCCCGGTTTGATGCGGTCGTACACTTCGCCGCTGTTCCCAGGATACTGATCAGGCCGGACAACGAGACGTTTCGGGTCAATACTATCGGCACTTACAATGTGATTGAAGCAGCGGTAAAGCTTGGCATCAAAAAGATTATCATCGCATCCTCAGAGACCACCTACGGCATCTGTTTCTCTGACGGTAAAACGGATCCCAAAAAACTACCCCTGGAGGAAGATTATGATGTTGATCCCATGGACAGCTACGGATTATCAAAGGTGGTAAACGAGAAAACAGCCCGAAGCTTACAGCGGCGGTCTGGCTTTGATATTTATGCGCTTCGCATCGGAAATGTCATTGAGCCGCACGAGTACGCCCAACTATTTCCTCACTATTTCAAGCATCCTGAAGTGCGCCGCAGAAATGCGTTCTGCTACATTGATGCCCGCGACCTGGGGCAGATCGTGGACCTGTGTATGAAAAAAGACGGTCTCGGTTATGAAGTATTCAATGCAGGCAACGACCACAACGGTGCAGTGATCCCCAGTAAAGCATTGGCAGAGCAGTTTTTCCCGGGGGTACCTATTACGCGTGAACTGGAAGAACACGAAGCACTATTCTCAAATCGTAAGATTCGGGAAGTTCTGGATTTCCGGGAGCAGCATAACTGGCGAAAATATGTGAAGTGGGACTAGCATTATAGCTGTCTACTCAGCAAACCAATCTCCGCCTTCTTGGACCATTTCCTGCTGTAAAGCTTGCATCCGGGCTTTCATACGGTTTACTGCCTCTGGGTGCTCGTCCGCCAGATCAGTGGTTTGCCCAGGATCTGCTTCCAGGTCATAAAGCTCATACTGCTTGACTTCCTGCTGATTGATATAGTTCATGTGTCCTGGCTGAAAGCCCCAGTTGGCCCAGCGAGGTTCACCCTCGGCCGGCTTAAGGTTGGCCAACTCACGAATGTCGTAGTTGTCCCGGTAAGGAATGATCTCTTCGTAGCCCAGTAGTATCCATTTTCCGTCGCGCAGCGCGCACACCGGATCGTGAAAATAACGGTAAAAGAAGACGGGTTCTGTCCGCACTACCTGAGCTTCCGTTCCGGTGAATACTGCTGACAGGTCCACGCCGTCCAGTGGACGTCCCTGGGGAAGCCCAGCTCTACTCAGAGCTGCCAACGTAGGCAGCACATCAGTAAAGCTGCCCACCTGGTCAGATACTTTCCCTGCCGGCACCTGCCTCGGCCAGCGAACCACGAAAGGTACGCGCACACCTCCTTCGTAATTGAGACACTTTTCACCTCTCAGCGGGTCATTAGAGCGCAGTTCCTGCGAGCCGTTATCAGAACTAAAAATGATAATGGTATTTTCCGACAAACCCTGCTCGTTCAGATAGGTCAGCAAGCGGCCAATGGCCCGATCCATATTTTCTATGGCACCGTAGTATTTTTGCCGGTAACTATGGCGAGAGGTTAGTTCTTCAGGAGCAGCCAGCTTTACGTGGGGCTCATTGAACCAGACGTTGAGGTAAAAGGGCTGCCGACTATCTTGTACGGTATCCAGCCAGTCCAGGGCACGATCCATCACCAGCTGACAGGCGTATCCCTGTAGTTCGCCTACCGGCTCACCCATGTGAAAGAAGTTATGAGGATTTTCGTGGGAAGGCTGGGCATTATTGTAAGTATAAAAAGCCTCTTCAAAGCCCTGATCCTGCGGCAATGGCTGTTCCGTACCTTCGGAAGTCAGATGCCATTTACCAAAATGGCCATTACGGTAACCTGCCTCCCGGAGCATTTCGGCGATGGTCACTTCCTCATCACGCAGGTGCATAGGCGAATTGGACGGTATCCAGTTGTAAATGCCTACGCGGGTAGCATTGCGACCGGTGATCAGCGCTGAACGAGAAGGGGAACAAACGGCAGCTCCGCAGTAGTAGTTGGTGAAGTGCATACCCTCTGCAGCCAGGCGGTCTACGTTGGGCGTCTGGGAGGTAGGTGAGTCATCGCTGCGTTGGGGATGCAGGCTGCGGTAACTGCTGATGTCGTTGTAGCCCAGGTCGTCGGCCAATAAGATAACGACGTTGGGAGGAGGTGCGCTTTGTGAGGTGCAGCCGGCAAGTACGTATGCCAAAATAAGGGTAAGCAGGAAGTAGGTTGGTCGCATAAGAAAAAGTGGTTGAGTGGCCATAATTTACTACCTATCATTTAGAGCTGCAAGTACACTTTGGCTACACGTAAGTCAAGGGAGTTTTAGCTTCATGATAAAGTCCGACTGGGGGTCTTCGCCGAGGATAAACTTAATAAGAGCCAATTTCCCGGAATCCCTGGCGTTCGTACAGGCGAATCGCTCCAGGATTCTGACTCCATGCCCCCAGCCACACAAAGTCCAGCTTTTCTTTCAAGACTTTTTCCCGAATCTGCTCCAGCATCCACTGTCCCATCCCAGTCCCTGTCGCTAGTAGTCCTGCGATACATAGAGCCGACAAATTTCCAGGGCGTAGCCGTTTTGTTTCACAGCAGCTGGTAACCCGTGCTTGAGCTTGCAGTATCCAAGCGTATCATCTTCACCTGATTTAAGCAGATAAAAGGTAGCTTGGGATGCCTGCATTTCAGCTTTAAGTTGCTCTTCACTAAAAGCCTCAGCCACATACATTTCCATATCTTTTTGGGTATTGGCTTCCGCAAACGCATCGGTGAAAGTGCGAATGCTCAGCGTCTGTAGTTGAGCCAGTTCACACGCCTGCACTGGCTGTAATGATAAACTAGTCAGATCAATGGGGGGATGGGACATGTATTTTTATGCTTGGCAGGACTGCTTATTAGATTCGAGAATAGCAGATTGCGCAGACATCACAAACTCGGCTCAGGTGGTGATGACTTTAGTGAAAGCGGATAAATTTCCTGCATACTCTGTATTTCTGCTTTTTTAGGAGCAAATTTGTCCTATGAATCATCCTCAGACGATTAAGGTAACCTGCGCTCCTCACAGTGGACCAGTACTCACAGAAGAACTCACAGCCCTGGGCTATCCGGTCAAAAGCAGCAGCATCCTGGAAGTGACCACAGAAGGCACCCTGCGGGATTGCATGTACCTGAATTTACATCTGCGCACTGCCCACCGGGTACTGTACCGCCTTAAAAGCTTTCGTGCTGCCAATGCGAATCAGCTATATCGCCAGTTACAAACCGTAAATTGGGACCAGTACATCCCAGCCGACAGTTACTTCAGCGTAGGCTCTTACGTAAAAAACCCGACGATTCGCGACACCCGCTTTGCCAATCTGCGGGTTAAGGATGCCATCGTAGACTCGCTACAGCAAACCTACGGCCGGCGTCCGGACAGTGGTCCTAGGCAGGACAGGATTGTGGTATTTCTGCACTGGAAAGACAGGGATGCCGGTGTTTTCCTTGACACTTCAGGTGAGAGCATCGCCAGGCATGGCTATCGTAAAGTAACCGTAGAAGCTCCCATGCAGGAGGCACTGGCGGCAGCTATCGTAAAGTCTACCCGCTGGCAGCCTGATTCACCGCTGGTCAATCCCATGTGCGGTAGTGGTACCCTGGCCATAGAAGCAGCGCTGCTAAAAGCACAAAAAGCTCCAGGCTTGCTACGCGATAATTTTGCCTTTATGCACCTAAAAACTTTTGACCACACGAATTGGGAACAAATGCGACATGAAGCAGAAATGTGGTTCAAGCAGACAATTGGTACCTTTGCCAACCAGATGCTCAATATCATCGCCACCGACCAAGATCCGAAGGCCATTTCTGCTGCCCGACAGAACGCTGCCCAAGCAGGCGTAGCCGGGCTGATCCGCTTTGAAGTAGCTCACTTCCGGGATACCGAGCTTCCTGCACCAGGTGAGCACGGGGTAGTCATTCTCAACCCTCCCTATGGCGAACGCCTGGGCGATGAGGAAAAGCTAACGGATCTATACCGGCAGATAGGTGACTACTTCAAACGGCATTGCGCTGGTTACTGGGGTTACATTTTTACGGGCAACCTGATTCTGGCTAAAAAAGTAGGCCTCAGGACCCGGCGACGTACAGCATATATGAATGCGAAAATAGAATCTCGACTTTTGGAATATGAATTGTATACAGGTAAACGGTAGGGATACGTTATACCTGTGAGCCATGACGAAATTCAAAGAAAAGATCATAGACCCCATTTTTTATTCCCTGCCAGTACAATTACTGGTGCTGCACCTGCGCAAAAATCAACTGCTGCTGCTTAGCTGGGTCTTTCTTTTTTCGGTGGTCACGGGGAATTTCGGTAAAAACCTGGGTATCCCTTACCTTTTTCTGGATCCTGAGTACCTGGGGCAGGTGGACTTCGTCAGCTTTTTCATTGTCGGCATCACAGTGGGGGGGCTTACGATGGCCTATCATATCACCTGCTACATACTGGATGGAGCTAACTTTAGCTTTCTGGGCGTATTATCCCGACCGTTTGCCAAGTTTGCGCTTAACAATGGCATCATCCCCGCCATATTCATCACCATATACATCTTTCAGTTCGTTGGTTTCCAGCTGAATAATGAATACAACACGAGCCTGGGTATTTTTATTAAAGTACTGGGTTTTTTGAGCGGCTTTGCGCTTATGTCGCTCTTTCTTTTTGTTTACTTCTACTTAACGAATAAAGACATTTTCAAATTCGTTGCTTCTAATGTAAACCGGAGACTGAAGCGGGTAAAAATCTCCCGGATACGTATCATGCAAAACCTGAAGGTAGCGCAGAAAAATACAACCAGGGTAGATTATTACATGGACGTCAACTTTAAAATCTGTAAGGCCCCCTCCCACCAATACGACAAAGAACTGGTCACGAAGGTGTTTGATCAGAATCATCTCAATTCGGTATTCATTGAATCATTTATCTTTCTGCTCATTCTGGCGCTGGGCTTATTCCATGACCGTCCCCTCTTCCAGATTCCCGCAGCGGCCAGCGGTGTGCTACTGCTTACCATCATTATGATGCTGGTCGGGGCCGTTACCTACTGGCTCAGAGGATGGGCTACTACCGTAGTGATTGTGGTTTTCTTCCTGCTCAATGCGGTAGTCAAAAATAATTGGATCAGCAGTACCTACGAGGCGTTTGGCCTTAACTACGACCGACCTGCCGCTACCTATACGCTGGAAAAGCTTCAGTCGCAAAACGACAGTCTGCACTACGCACAGGATCAGGCAGCCACCTTGCAGATCATGGAAACATGGAAGCAGAAGGTAAGCCAACCTGACGAACCCGAAAAGCCAAAGATAGTATTTGTATGTACCAGTGGCGGGGGTTTACGGGCTGCTCTCTGGACCCTAACATCTCTGCAACATGCTGATAGCCTGACCGGAGGAAAGCTGTTTGAACATACCCAACTGATTACCGGCGCTTCCGGGGGATTGGTAGGGGCAGCCTACTTCAGGGAGCTTAAACTACGGGAAAAACGAAGGCAGCAAAGGAATGACAGTCTGATCGTACAGTTGGCTTCTCAACAGGAAAACCCAACGTCTTCGGTTTATAGCCCTAACTACCGGAAAAAGCTGGGACAGGATCACCTAAACGCCATTATTTTTACCTTGCTGGTCAATGATTTACTCGTACGTTTTCAGCCCTTTGAGCTGGATGGTAAGTCATATTTGAAGGGCAGAGGCTACGCCTTTGAACAGCAGTTGAACAAAAATACTGACTACGTTATGGACAAACAACTGGCGGATTACAAGCTTCCTGAGCAGCAGTCGCTGATTCCCATGATGCTCCTCACTCCTGCCATTGTCAACGACGGACGTAAGCTGTTTATCTCTCCCCAGCATATGTCATACATGAACACCGGCCTGCACAGCCCTTTCAACGGACATAACGAAAAGGTGAAGGGAATAGATTTTATGCGGTATTTCTCAGAGTACGATGCTGGTTCCCTTTACTTTCTCACCGCCCTTAGGATGAACGCTACCTTTCCCTACGTGACACCTAACATCAGTTTACCCACCGAACCACAAATTCAGATTATGGATGCAGGCCTTGCCGATAACTTTGGTGTATCAGATGTGGTGCGTTTTATTTATGTTTTTAAAGACTGGATCAACGAGCATACTTCAGGGGTGGTGCTACTGAGCATCCGCGATTCGGAAAAGATTGATCAGATAGAGGAGCGATCCAGCAGTTCACTACTACAGCGGATGACGGCTCCCTTTCGGTTTCTTTACAACAACCTATTCAACATACAGGATATCAACAACGACGACCGATTGGAGTACATGCAAAACTGGCTGGAAGTAGGGTTTGAGCAGATCAGTATAGAATATAATTCAGACTGGGATGGTGTGGATACCAAAAATGCCAAATCCCTAGCCGAGCGTCCTTCACTCAGCTGGCGCCTTACCAGCCGGGAGAAGAACAACATTACCAACAACATACAACATCCCAGCAACCAGGCCGCGCTGAGGAGACTCATAGAAATCCTGGACTAGCCAAACACCTCTGTAGCGGCCATGAATGTATTGCAGTGGGCGTCTATGATATCAGCAATACGTACCGAATAGCCGCCTCCCATGCAACTGGCTACTGGCACGCCATACCGAGCACAAGTATGAAATACCAGCCGGTCTCGTTGCAGGCACCCCTCCTTACTCAGCGAAAGCTTGCCCAGCTTATCAGTAGCCAGTACGTCTACGCCTGCCTGAAAAAATACCAGCTCAGGTTGCTCTGCCTCAATAAGAAGAGACAGTTTATCTTCCAGTAATTGTAGATATGCTTTGTCATTGGTACCACTGGGTAAGGCAATATCTAAATCAGATGTTTCCTTTTGCAGGGGGTAATTATCTTTCCCGTGCATGCTAAAAGTAAAGACGCTCGCATCGCCTGCAAAAATGAAAGCATTTCCGTTTCCCTGGTGCACATCTAAATCTACGATCAGGGCCTTCTGAATGAAGCGGTCTCGCTGTAAAACTCTGGCAGCAATGGCTATGTCGTTAAGCGTACTAAAACCTTCTCCCCGGTCCGGGTAGCCGTGGTGTGTTCCTCCGGCAAGGTTCATCCCGACTCCGTACTGTAGCGCTGCTTTAGCTGCTTTCAGCGTGCCTGCCACACTGTTTCTCGCCCGCTTGACTGAAATATCAGTATTTGGCAAACCAATACGCCTCACCATGCGGGGAGGAAGGCTGAGAGAACTGACCTGTTGCCAGTATTCCAGCGTATGTACCAGCAAGATGGATGCTTCATCAATGAGCCCCGGCTCTGCAAGCTGGTCTTCGGTAATAATACCCTGATAAATCAGCTGCTCTTTGGTAAGGATATACTTGTCAATGGGGAAGCGGTGATGCTCCGGTAAGGGGTAATGGTATTTTTCTGAATAAAATATCCGGATAGGCAAGGTTTAGTGGATCTGGTACTCATAGGCGCCATGCAGGGGCACACAATGATACGCAATTTTTCGTTCCTCTGCTTCTCTGGATAGTTTGCGTGCCCGGTAATAGGTGTTGGAGCTGTCAATGATGAGCTTTTTGTAGCGCAGGTATTTGTCCAAATCCTCCAGTTGGTAGAGGGCATTGTTGCAAACAACCACCAGGTCAACTTCAAGCGGCTCAAGAAGCTTCAGCGAATAATCAAACCGCTCACGGACCATCGCAATTTTCTTTCCCTGCCACACGAGTAGCTTCAGGTTATGCCAGTCTCGCATAGCTAGCTGACGGAAACTTACCGAGTCAGCAATAAATTGCGTCGAGGCTAGTTTGTACACATGATTGCCGGCGATGTGGTACATTGCATTGGGGTCCTGATCTCCCAGGTGAAATACCGAACGCCCTTTGGTTAGATCCAGGCGGCTTTTTTTAGGTACCTGGTAAAAGGTGATGGCCGTGCGTTGGTTGATCTGATAAATATGCAGGCTGCGCGAGCCAGCGATAAATAATACACAGACACCCAGCAGGCAGGCGTAACGAAAACGACGGTAGTATAGTAGGAGAAGTAGAAAAATAATCGCTCCATAAAGCGATACTGTTGCTGTAAGGCTAAAGTAAATATTGTTTAATACACTTACAGGAAGCTGTTCTATTCCCGCCACACCCCGGTTTACTACCTGAATGATGTTTTCCAATAACCAGCTTGGGTAAGAAATGAAGGCAGGAAAAGTAAAACCAACTGCAAAACTCAGCAAGCCCAGAGAAAGAATCACATATGCAGCGGGGATGACCAGGATATTGGAAAGCCAGAAGTAAACCGGAAACTGCTGAAAGTAGTAAAGTCCCAGAGGAAAGGTTGCCAGCTGAGCTGCGATAGAAACTGCGGTCAGCCCCCACAGCCAATCCAGCCACTTACTATTGGGAGTGACCCAACGGTAAATTTTTGGCTGAAGATAGACAATGCCCAATACCGCCAGGTAAGAGAGCTGAAATCCTACAGACAGCAGCAACATAGGATCGTACATTAACAGGAAAAAAGCAGAAGCAGCGATGGTATTATAAATATTTGTCTGTCTTCTTATAGCATTAGCTACTATGATAAAGCTAAACATCGTCGCTGCCCTCATCACCGATGCCGACATACCCGTGAGAAGAGCATAACTCCACAATGCCAGCAGGCAAAGCAATGCTTTAAGAATCTTTCCCCATACCCCTCTTTGCTCCAGGGGCTGTAGCAGAAAGGCGATAACCAGGTAGATAATTCCGACGTGCAAGCCGGACACAGCCAGGACGTGCATCGCACCAGCCGCTGCATAAGCAGCACGAACATTATCATCCAGCTCATTTTTGATACCCAAAACCAAAGCCAATGCTATACCCCTGGCCTGGGGGTCATGGATATGCATTTGAAAGATCTGCCTGCACTGTTCTCGTAAACTATATGCGTGATACAAGACAGGATTGGGTGCTTCATTCCCTTTATGTATCCAATTTTCTTTTCTTAGATAGTGCTGATGATAAATGTACTGTTGCGCCAGAAATTGTCGGTAGTCAAACTCCTGCGGATTGGCCGGTTCCCTGACCAACTGAGGTTTTCCTTTGATCAAGAGCTGGTCCCCGTACTGCAAGAGCTTGAGGCTATCTGTCCGGGGCTGATAGATGATTACTCTGCCTCTTGCTGGATAACTATGTATGGCTCCGCTGCTATCCTGGTGTAATAGGTAGTCCACCTCTACCAGCGAACGAAAAGACCTGCTTCGTGCTTCAGCTGGTTCCTGGACAGTAGCCACATAGTGCGTATAATTGCTATTTATTCTGCTTATATGCCAGGGTTGGCGATCTAACTGCCTGAAGTGCGTATAAAAGTAAGCCGTTATAAAAAGAGTCAGTAAACCACAAATGCCCATCAGGGTGTGCCAGCGATATATCTGTCGGTTGGGAATGGCCAGTACCAAAACACTATACAGCAGGATTACAGTGATCCATATACTTAGCGAAATATTCAGTGAAAGATAGTTTGCACTTAGTATGCCTGCTATCCACACGGGGGTGAAACGGAGAAAAGGGTAAGGAAGCCACCGAAACATAGACTGCACATTTTGGTTGAAAATATGCTTTCAGACGCTGACAAACCCAGTATTTGAAATAGAAAAGTAACGCTGTAAGAAAGTAGTGACTATTCTGTAACTTGTACTTCGTCTACATCGGCAGGAGATCTATTGTCTTGTGGCTTACCGTAGGCGATTCGGCGGAAGCAGAAATACTGTAAGTTAAACTTCATACCAGTAGAAGCAGTAAAGCCCCAGATAACATCCGTCTTACCATCAAATATATCTTCTACAAGATTACGAGTACCTTGGTACACGATCGTATTATCCAATTTGACAACAATTTCCTTAGTGTCAGGATTCCAGGCAAAACGGAAATTATGCATACTATCGTCTTCCAAATCCAGTTCATCATCACCTCCGTTCCAGTATGTCTCATGATAGCTGCTTCCATTTTCCAGGTAAGCCACATGATCGCACTGGGGATCATTTTGGTAAGGGTTAAAGTATGTATCAAACTCTACTGCTACTGAGGGTGCTATGTAGCTACCGGAAAGAAAGTTAGGATTGAAGCGCCCGTAGCCTATTCCTTCTCCGTAAGTTCCGAACGCATCGTAACCCCGGGGGTCATTGTGTAATACGAAAGTAATACCGTCGGCGCCTAGTTCATCTTTATCTCCCAGGTAGATATCAAACTCTATCTCAAAGTAATCACTCAGATCTAGCTTATTGGTACTGTAAGCTATTCCTTCGGCGTAACGTTCATTAGGCGTTAACAGAATGCAACCGGAAGGCATATAGTCTGCTGTACCTCTTAGCTCAAATTGTGCTCTGAGCGTAATAGATATTAGCAGCAAACATCCGGTAAGTGTAAGGGCTAAGATTCTTTTCATCAGTGTAGTGTTAGGCTTTAATAACCAGAAAGATAAAAGCTTGTTTGGACATCCAAATACAATGAAAGTAACGAAATTATTGTCAAATCGCTAGGTATAATGAGGCCAGAAAATGCAAAAGCAAAACAATTTTGATTGATGCTTGTATATCTATTATTAATTAAAATGTAATTTTTCAATTTAAATTTTTAGATGCATGGCACAAGAAGAAACTAAAACATGGCCCGAACTCGCAATTGGACTTTATGATAAACTGACCGGTCGTAATGCTGAGATAACTTATAAGTTTGACAATTTCGATCTTTACGTTCCTAGTAAAGTCAATGGCAGCGGTAATGCAGAACATGCCCACTGGAAGATGAACGGTACAATCAAAATCACCACTACTGATAACACGAATCAGTAGTGTTGGTATATAGTTGAAGTAGCCAAAGGTGGGTGCTTTTGCCTATTATTTTTTTAAGTAACAACTTTTTCTATGACTAAGTCGGTAAAAGTTCTGGCAGATCTCAGTATACAGAGTGGTGATGAGTTTATTAATGTAAAAAATGATCAGGACGGCAGTTTAGTTTTTGAATTCCCTACTGCAAAGAGCTTCAATAGCCTTTCGTCTGTGCCCATTCCTTTCAAACCCGGTATACAATCAATAAGTAAAGTAAATACTACTCTCTTGGAGCAGCATCAGCCAGTAATCCTGCGAGTAGATCAGGAAGATTGGTTGGTGTTGGGACGCGATCGTAAGCCATCTGTCAAATATTTTAAGCTGGTTCCTTTTTACCTGAAGAAGCAGCTTACTTGGAAAACGGCACTCTACATAACAGGAAGTGGTTTAGGTGCTGCTTTGGCTTACTTTGCTATCAAAAAGCGAAATTAAACCCGCCTCTTATGTTTACCATTTTGGCTCCCCCAGGATTAGTAAAGGCTAACAGGTTATCGGTAACCGCATAAATTTGTACGTTCGTTCCGAGTACGATGCCAAAGCCTAAATTGTTGTAAGCGTGAGCGTGCATCGCGTAGGTAAGCGAAGCCTGAAACCAGCGGCCTGCTCGCTGGTTGATGCCTACTACCATACCTCTCCTGAAACCATTAATGAACTCTGAATACAAAGTTCCGGTTGCAGTGGTAGTGAGACCTAATCTATAAAAGGCAGAAAGGTAAACCTGCGTAGGAAGCATAGTTCTGTAGCTCTCCTGCGTCTCTTCAAAAGCAAATGCATTTTGTAATGAGTCTGTAATCTCTGCTGGATCTACGCTTAATGACCCGTTCAATACGCCATCGCCTTCTATCCCTCTGAAAGTAAACTCCCCGTGGGAAACATAATTGGTCACGCCCTCATTCCACTGGATAGCTCCCAGATTGATTACTGAAGCGCTAAGTTGGAGTGCATTAGAATATTCATAAGTAGCACCCAGGTCTACACCCACTCCACGGTTGTCCAGGTTTAGTAGATAATCTAGTTCACCGCTTTCTATCATATTAATACCTGAAGTTTGTACCAGGATGTCAGAGGTAGCAGTAATTTCGTACATCTCAGCCTCGGTACCGGTTCGCAAATTCACATCCGACCTTACAGTATTCACATTCGCCATGCCAAAGAGTACTTTAACACGTCCGCCTACAACCAGCCTATTGTCTTCTAGTAACTTTCGGTTAAAGCCGATGCCAGCTTCTCGATAATGAATGGCATTCATTCGGTAATTACCAATCTGTGCGTTAGAGCCGGGTATATTACCTTGTGCCAGTACATTGAATAAGCCATCATTATAATGAAGACGAGCCTGAACATGCTCAGTAACATTGAGCGAAAAACGGTTTTTCCCGGCTTTGAAGCTGAGAGCCAGTAAGTCTACGGACGCTCCGGCATGCATAAATTCATTATCACGGAAATTCAGGTTTTCGGCCAGAGTACCCAGGTCGAGCACACGTTGGCCATCCTCGTTGGTGTTAATTTGCGAACTGAGAAAGTTATAGTTGAAACCCGTATTTTTAAAGTTGGCGTGCACGGATGAAGCCAAGGTGATACTGAAGTTATTCCGGGGATTCATAGCCGGATTGGTATAGCTGGACTGAGATAAATGGTCAAGGGTATGAAGGGTAAATTCCTGTTGAGCATATGTGCTCACTGACAGCAGTAGCGCTGCAATCAAGTAAATATATTTCATGTTATTGTATTAGTTTGAGACGTTTAGAGAAGACTGTATCTGCATAGCCAAGCTAAAGCGTATGCCGTATGAAGAATAGAGCTTGATCATGTTTGCGTCTTCGCTGTTACTTTGCAGATTAGTCCTGACCAGAATACTACCAGCATTTTGTATGAGTTCTACTTTTTCGGCATCCAGGGTGGTCGTAATCGGTATATCAATTGAAACTGCCTGCGTTTCTCCGGTTCTAGAGTTGATGATCTGGGCAGCTTTGAGCAGTTGTGCCTCCTCGTCAAAAGCTCTCACTGGCTCATTGTTACTGTCGTAGATCATTCCTCCATCTGCATCTAAGAAGTAAAGTTGGAGATATGCGTCTATCGGAAAGTCGTTTTCTGTCTTGATCAGTAATTTAAGCTGCTCAATATTCTGCTCCGTGCCTAAATCTAACGCCAGTGTATCTTCCAAGGTGATGTCAAAACTAGCTTCCAGAGGGACCTCTACTTCCATATCTATTTCAATGCTACTGTTATCGGTAACGAAGCTGGTATCTTCTGTACTGCTGCTCAACTCAAAACCAAAAAGATAAGAAATGCCCTGGGGTAATCTGGCAAAAGCCTCTTCCAAATTAGAATTTTTCCGGTCAATTTGCTTTGACAATATTGCAGGGAGTTCATCCCTGTCACTTATGTAGGGTAACACAAAATCACTGTTGAAAAACTGGCTATCTCCTTCATCCTGTAATTGAACTGCATTACCACTGTTGTCGCGCACAAAGATATTGCTCAAATCAGGAGAGATTGGTATCCCAAATGAATTTTGGATATCAATGTTGACATAAGGGTTGAGCGCTACATCACCATGAATGGCACCTGCCAGCAGCGGAATATCGAAGCTATCGGAAGCTACGGGTATGGTAGCAGTCGGAAAATTTCCTTCCATGTAAGAAAAATCCAGATCAGCAATGCTCAGGTTAAAAGTAATCTCATCATCAGCGGCAATAGGCTGACCACTTCCAGCAATGCTTACTTCTGCTGTGTAGTTTATCTCACTGTTCTCCGTATTTACGTAGTATCCGCTCAGGTTTACAAATTCAGAAACATTTCTGGTACCCCAGTTAAACATTTCAAATTCAAGAACCAGAGGGTCATTGTTTTCGTCAATGACATCATTTAGGGTCAGGACAACGCGTATGTCATGGTCAAAATCAGAGTTTAACGACACATTTAAGCTACCCCGTTTGCATTCAATACCGTAAATATCTAACCCGTCCATATCCAGCGCAATGGTTCCCTCGTAGGTTACAGGTTCAGGAGAAAACCAGAAGGCAGGCATTGTATAACCGAGTGAATAACTTTCCTGGAAATTCTGGGACGGAATATCAGGAAAATACTCACTGACGCTGGGTGTCTGATAACTTTGTCTGTAGAATAGGCTATAACTCCCGTCAGGATTTTCCTCGAGCATACCACCATCTTCGGTTCTTATCAGATCTCCTACCTTGAGACTCGTATTCAGGATCGGTAAAGACAAAAACGGAGAAGGTGCCATAATTTCAATATCCTGAAAATCATCTTCAGGCATACAGGAAGACAGTAAAGCGCCGATGAAGATCAGCATCATACCGCTTTGTTTACAGAAAAAGTTTGATTCATTCATACTATCTGTTATTAAATTTAGTATACACCGCTTATGGAAATGCAATATCAGCGGAATAAAATTATAATTCTGATAGTACTGCGGGCTTATTATACTCAGGTGACAAATGAAAAGTTTTTTAAGGAAGTCGTGGGATTTGTAGCTTATGAAATGATGCTTTATAATGCACAATAGTCATTAGCTTATGCGTTAGCCCGATCTTGATCACAATGATTGAAGTAAAAAACCTTACAAAGTACTACCAGGATAAAGCAGCGGTGGAGCGAGTTTCTTTCAAAATTGATAAAGGCAAAACTATGGTACTATTAGGCACTAGTGGATGTGGTAAGACGACCACACTGAAGATGATCAACCGCCTGATAGAACCCAGTGAAGGACAAATCTGGGTAGACGGTCAAGACGTCCGAGCACAAAAGCCTGAAGTGCTTCGGAGAAACATAGGCTACGTGATACAGAGCGCTGGCCTATTTCCTCACTACACGGTAGCGCAAAATATTGGTCTGGTACCCTTATTACTCAAATGGCCGGATGCACAGATAAAAAGCAGTGTTAAAATGCTGATGTCGCTTATCAATTTGGATCTGTCCCTGCTGGAACGCTATCCGTACGAACTTAGCGGTGGGCAGCAGCAAAGAGTAGGACTGGCCAGAGCGCTGGCAGCAGAACCACCGGTAGTGCTTCTGGATGAACCTTTTGGCGCACTGGATCCTATTACCAAGCAGCAGATACTACAGGAATTCCTGACCCTGGACACCCTGAAACAAAAGACCATGCTTATGGTCACCCATGATGTGTTTGAAGCAGCTATTCTAGGAGACATAATCTGCCTGATGGATCGGGGGAAAATACAGCAGATAGGTACGCCTCATGAGCTCGTTTTTCACCCCAACAGTGATTTTGTCAGAGAGTTTTTCCATTCGCAGCGCTTTCGCCTTGAGCTACTGGTCGTAAAACTGGAAGATATCCTGGTGATGATACGTGATTATGAGGCTACTGACCATACTGAGAAACATGCTATTGAGGCTGACGGACAGACCAGTTTACTCTCCTGCCTGGATCGTATGGAACAGGAAAATGCCTTACAGGTAAGAATACAGTCAGATAGAGATCAAAAGAGGCAAAGCAAGTGGCTCAGCCGGGAACAGCTTTTACAGTACTTTTACCAGTTCAAAGAACAGTTCGGTGATTAGTCCTCCACAAAGATGTCTCCTTCTCCACTCAACACGAAGGCACGGCTTTCTATGGTGTTACTCACGTTGAGAGATCTGTCTTTGATCCTGACCGCGATCTTCAGTGTATCGTTTCTAAAAAGATTGATCAAACCGGGAGAGGCAAAGCCATATTCAATCACACCTTCTAGTGGTTTGGTATTTGAAAAGTCATCTTTAAATCGGGAGAAACGGCCACCTAGGCGTGCCCGGCATCTCTCTACCAGGAGATCAAACTCGTTGAAGTTGCCACTTTCTTTGACAAACAGGTCGACTTCGAAATTATAGTAATAAGGATTGATATCAGCACGAACCGTATCTCTGATCGTATCCTGTGCGATGTAAGTGGGTGGTGTTTTCCAATCTGCACAGTTAAACTCGCCATGTACCTGGGGATCGTACACAATAAAGTCGCCGTTGTTGTCAGTAATGTAAATATACTGTTCTCTCAGTACTGGGCTTATTTCATTACTGGAAAGGCCCAGGTCACCGTCACCATCCTGAAATGAGACCCTGATAATTAGTGAATCCGCTATGGTATTATCTACGTCAACAAACCTGATACCGTTTTCTCCATCAAAGCCCAGAAGACGGGGTTCCATAGGAAAATCTGGTTCGTCATAGCAACTACTCATGCCCATGAGAAATAAAAGGCTGAACAATAAAGAAGTATAAAATTTCATATTGTAGTTAAGCTTACTATCCTGTAACGATTTGCACAACCATTTTGATATATTTACCACATGCTAAATGCTCATTTTTTTAAAGATAAGCTATTCAAAATCAATGCTCAAAATTTTGAGAAGCATGCCCTTTCCCTCTTCCGGTGGCAGGCTGTGCATAATGCCGTATACCGAGCCTATCTCAATAACCTGAGCAGGAACACAAATGCTGTTAATAAACTGGAAGACATTCCTTTTTTACCCATTTCTTTTTTTAAAAACCACCGCGTAATGAGCGGTGACCAAGAAAATCAACAGTGGACTTATTTTGAAAGCAGTGGTACAACCGGACAGCAAAGAAGCCGTCATTACGTGTCGGATCCACAGTTTTACGTAAAAGTTTGCCAACAAATCTTTGAGCAGCAGTACGGCCCTTTAGAGGAATACCACATTTTTGCGCTACTTCCCTCCTACCTGGAACGCCAAAACGCTTCTCTGGTGGCCATGACGGATGACTTCATCAGAAAAAGCAGGTCAACGCTATCCGGTTTTTTCCTGGATAATTATCCTACTTTGCTCAAACACATTTCTGAAGCACGTAACAGCAAAAGGAAAATCTTACTCCTGGGCGTGACCTTTGCACTGCTGGAACTTGCCGAAAATTATGATGCTGATTTGGAAGGGGTCGTAATTATGGAAACGGGAGGCATGAAAGGGCGACGTAAAGAAATCGTAAGACAAGAGCTCCATCAGTATCTGGCAAAGCAGCTTAATGTCTTACAGATACACGCTGAATACGGGATGACCGAACTCATGTCACAGGCATATGCCAAAGCGGATGGTATTTTTCGCACTCCGCCCTGGATGCGTATTTACATTCGCGATATCAATGATCCCTTTTATTTAGATCATCACCTGCGTTACGGTGGCATTAATATTATTGACCTTGCCAATGTGGACAGTTGCGCATTTATAGAGACCCAGGACTTGGGTAGGTATCATACGGAAGACCAGACTTTTGAAGTATTAGGGCGATTAGATAATACCGACGTGCGAGGCTGCAACCTTATGGTCGCTCTGTAAAACAATAGGACTAACTGCTAGCTATCACATAAAAACAGGTGTAAGATTAAATCTGGAAAATAAAACTTTTTTAGTTATAATTTGACGTATGTAATTTTTATTATATATTTACAATGTTATATTAAATAAAAATTATATTGATATGAGATTAAAACTACTATTTGCTGCGTTATTATTAGCATCAATGTCGGCGTGTGCACCTAGAGCACTTTGTCCTGCATATGCAGTAGATGACAACAGCGAAACATCAGAGCTTACTGAGCAGCAGAAACGCATGTGATAAAAATACAAGAGACTGTCTTAATACGCGCGTAAACAACAAGCTGATAAATTGCATGTCGCGTAGGTGCTAAGACAGTCTCTTGTGTATTATGCGTATTTTTTTACAGTGTCACCAGTAATTTCAGTATCGCTCATAATAATCAGCCGCTCTACCACATTTCTAAGTTCACGAATGTTTCCTGTCCATTCCATGACTTTCAACTGATCTAATGCATCTTCAGTAATACGCTTTTTTGGGGCACCGTATTCCTCTGCAATATCCCCTAAAAACTTATCTACCAACAGAGGAATATCTTCTTTTCGCTCTTTCAGCGGAGGCACATGAATCAGGATGACACCAATGCGGTGGTATAAGTCCTCCCGGAAGTTATATTCTTCAATCTCTTTTTTCAGGTCTTTGTTGGTGGCTGCCACTACGCGCACATCAACGTTGATAGCCTTATCGCCTCCAACCCGAGTAATTTTATGCTCCTGTAGGGATCTTAGCACTTTGGCCTGAGCGGAAAGGCTCATATCTCCAATTTCATCCAGAAAGAGAGTACCTCCGTGTGCCTGCTCAAAGCGCCCTTTCTTCTGCTTCACCGCTGAGGTAAAAGAACCTTTTTCGTGACCAAATAACTCACTCTCAATCAGTTCGGAAGGAATCGCTGCACAGTTTAGTTCTACTAGCGGACCACTGACACGGTTACTCAGCGCATGTAACCATTTAGCTACCAGTTCTTTACCGGTACCATTAGGACCAGTAATCAGCACCCGGGCCTCGGTTGGCGCCACGCGCTCAATCGTCTGCTTTACCTCGGCAATGGCTGGTGATTCACCGATAATCTCCACCACCCCGGAAATTTTCTTCCGTAACTTTTTGGTTTCAGCTACCAGGTCAGATTTGTCCAGCGCATTTTTAATCGTCACCAATAGGCGGTTCAGGTCCGGCGGCTTTTCAATAAAATCGAACGCTCCCAATTTAGTCGCTTCCACGGCTGTTTCAATATTGCCGTGTGCCGATATCATAATAAACTGGGTATCTATACCCAAATCCATCGCTTTCTGCAATACGTCCATACCGTCCATATTCGGCATTTTTATATCCAGCAAAGCGATATCATACTTTTCTTTATTGAGCTTACTCAGCCCATCTTCGCCGTTTTCCGCTTCATCTACTTTGTACTTTTCGTATTCCAGGATTTCTTTCAGCGAGCCCCGAATCGCTTTTTCGTCGTCAATGATGAGAATTTTTGCCATAACTTGATAGGTAAAATCAAAAAAGTGTTGCAAGCCTGTAAGCCGGATTCTGTCCTGCAGCCGAGGCCGCATGTCTTATCATTTATCTAGCCCTGCCATTGCTGACAGAGTCTATCGGTCTACCCGCCAAGTTGGGCGAGCCACCCTTTTGTGCCGGCATGGCCGGTACAGTCTTGGCTTATTTGACCTTTCAGCCCGTAAGGTTTACCCTGCCCCTCCTGTCACCAGCAGGGCGGTGAGCTCTTACCTCACCATTTCACCCTTACCTCCGCAAGCAGAGGCGGTATCTTTTCTGTGGCACTATCTGTATCCGCCCAAGGCGAACCCTTCCGGTTAGGAAGTACGGTGCTCTCTGCTGCCCGGACTTTCCTCTCTCCTGCCGAAGCAGGACAGCGATAAGACAGCTTGCAACACTATATTAATGAGTCAGCCTAATATTAAAAAGTTTGCGTAAGGTATTTCACTAAATACGATCAAGCCAAACACTCTATTACAATAGCCGATGCTCCACCTCCACCATTACAAATACCTGCCACGCCCAAACTGGCATTTTTGTGACCCAAAATATTGTTCAGAGTCGTAATAATACGGGCGCCGGAACAGCCCAGCGGATGCCCCAGGGCTACAGCGCCTCCATACACATTGACTTTTTCAGGATCCAGTTCCAACTGACGGTTGTTAGCAATGGCGACAGCAGCAAAAGCTTCATTAATTTCAAAAAAGTCCACATCAGCTTTGTTGACACCTGCCATCTGCATGGCCTTGGGGATAGCCAGGGATGGAGCCGTTGTAAACCAAAGCGGATCCTGTGCAGCATCGCCAAATCCCCTGATCCTGGCAACAGGCTTCAGGCCTAGCTCTTCCGCTTTTTGCTTGCTCATAAGGATGAGTGCAGCAGCGCCATCATTGATGGTAGAAGCGTTGGCTGCCGTTACGGTTCCATCTTTGGAGAATGCCGGCCGCAGCGAGGGTATTTTTTCAAACTTGACACGCTTGTACTCTTCGTCTTCCTCAATTCTCAACGGGTCACCTTTACGCTGAGGTACTTCTACAGGCACGATCTCCTGACGTAGCGCCCCGGATTCGGTAGCTGCTGCAACTCGCTTGTAAGAGCCGACCGCATAGGCGTCCTGCTCTTCCCGGCTAATGTTCATCTCCCTGGCGGTGTTATCCGCACAGTTACCCATTGCAAACTTGTAATAAGCCTCATAGAGACCGTCTTTCTCCAGACCGTCAACGATTTCTCCTCCCCCATATTTGTAGCCAAAGCGTCCTTTGGGTAGATAATAGGGAATGTTGGTCATGCTTTCCATACCCCCGGCCACCACGATATCCTGCTGGCCCAGCATGATAGACTGAGCGCCAAACATCACAGATTTCATCCCGGAAGAGCATACCTTGTTGAAAGTAGTACAAGGAACTTCGTAAGGTATGCCAGCAGCTATTGCTGCCTGCCGGGCGGGAGCCTGTCCCAGGTTAGCCGAAACTACGTTACCCATCAATACCTCCTGTACCAGTGCGGGCTCAATAGCTGTTTTTTCTAACGCTCCTTTTATGGCCGCTGCTCCCAGGTCAGTAGCACTCAGCGCTGCAAGACTTCCTCCGAAGGAACCGATGGGCGTTCTCACCGCAGCCATGATATATACTTCATTCATGTCAAACTTATTTTGCGTAAAAAATTAGGATCTTCACATACAAAACAAAGAAAGGCTCAACGTGTGAGCATTTGCAATATAGTGAATTTCCTTGCGCTTACCAGTCAGGTTTAGTACGATCCCGAGGCTTTTCGGGCCTGCGGCGATTTTGCTGAATGTACTGCATTTCATTGTTGCGCATAGCCTCCAGGATCATACGCGCCTTCTCCTCACTGATGTTCATCTCCTTCAGTCGTTCGCTAATCGGAGAGGCTAACTGCTCTTCGTCACTTTTTTCACCCTCCTGTTGCTCTTCGCCCTGCTGTGCGTTCTGTTCGTTAGGGTCCTGCGGGTTTTGCTCACTCTCGCCCTGTTGCTCTCGTTCCTGCTCCTGTTGTTGCCCCTCCTGATTATCTTCACTCTGCTCGCCCTGTTCTCCCTGCTGTTGCTGTTGATCCTGATTTTGTTGATCCTGCTGCTGTTGTTGCTGATCTTGGTTTTGCTCTTCCTGTTCCTGCTGATCCTGATTTTGTTGATCCTGCTGCTGCTCTTGTTGTTCCTGCTGCTTTTCAAGCAGTTCTTTTACTAGTTCATAGTTGTATCGGGCTTCTTCATTGGTAGGGTTTGCTTTCAATGCTTCCTTGAAAGTGGACAGAGCTTCCTCATACTTCTGTTGATCGCTGGAAATAATACCCATTTGCTGGTAAGCGATGGATTTTACCTGTGTGTTGTTACTTCTTACCAGGCTGCTGTAGTTACGTTGTGCAGAGATAGTGTCACCCGCCTGGATGAGTGAGTGCGCCAGGTTGAGTCGGATATTATCATCTTCCACATTGAGAGAATCAACCAGTGTTTGATAATGGGCTACTGCCGTGGCGTAGTCACCATTTTTATAAGCTAGCTCAGCCTCTTTCTTGAGGCGGTTTACAGTAGCAATACTATCAATTATGCCAGCTACCATTACAACTGACAGAATTCCTGCGATCAGTACTTTCATATTTTTACTGTTTTAAACTTAAACAACTGGTCAAGGGCAAATAGTGCTGCACCCACTACCAAAAAATAAAGATACTTGTTGGAAGAAGTATCTACCTGACGCGTATCTCTCAGTTCGCCCTCAATCTGGCTGATATCATTAATCAGTCTTGAAGTATCATCGCGGCGGTTGTTAATTTCAAAATACTGCCCTTCCGTATTCTGTGCGAGTTGCTGAAGGGATTCCGGCTCAAGCCTGGTAATGACCACATTGCCGCTGTTGTCTGTTTTAGGAATACCTCTCAACAAAATCTGGCTTCCCTTTTCAGTACCCACACCAAGGGTAAAAAGTTTAATACCGGCATCTCTTATCTCCTGGGCTACGTCATTGGTTTCATCACCAAAGTCCTCCCCATCACTGATGAGGATAATCACCTTGGACTTTTGCTGAGAGGGCATGCTGTCATCCTGCTCCATTTTGGAAAGCGCCATGCGTAAAGGCGGACCGAAGTCGGTACCTGTATCAGGGACTAACCCGGAATTCAGGGTTTCAATGAATAAGTTCAGCGCATTTTGATCATAAGTAAGCGGACACTGTACGAATGCTTCCGATGAAAAAATAATCAAACCGATACGGTCAGAACTAAAGGCTCCTACTAACTCCCTTAGTTCGTACTTTACTTTTTCCAGGCGGCTGGGTTGTACATCGGTAGCATTCATAGACTGGGATAGATCCACTGCTATAAAAATATCCTTACCTACGGCCTGTACTTCACGGGTCGTACTGCCCATGAGGGGCCCGAGAAGTGCGATTATGAATAGAGCAAAATAAAGGGTACGCAGAGCTACCTTACTTACAATAGCGGTAAAACTCGCTTTCAGGATACGGCTGATCCTGATCATACGGTTGAGGTATAGGATATAAGCTAAAATGAAAAGCCCTGCAAATACAAACTCGGTAGTGCCAAACTTATGATACCATTCCATAGACTGATCTTCGTTGTACGAAATTACAAGCTAAAACGATAAATGTAGTGCTAAGGTGTAAAAATTTGACAATCTACCTTACTTGATGGGTTGTCTTCACCAGCATATACGGTAGTCATGAATTAATTTGGATTTTACTTTGGTGATGTGAAAAATCTTGTGCTATATTTGCGAATCTGTCAGTAAAGGATAGATTTTAATGGTGTACCGGAGAGGTGGGTGAGTGGCTTAAACCACATGTTTGCTAAACATGCGTACCGTAACAGGTACCGGGGGTTCGAATCCCCCTCTCTCCGCAGATTAGGCATCTTGCCTAATTTTTTTCTCCTGAGGAAGCACCTTTCAGAGAATTATTTCGGGGCGTAGCGCAGTCCGGTTAGCGTACCTGCTTTGGGAGCAGGGGGTCGCAGGTTCGAATCCTGCCGCCCCGACATAGAGTCATCTTCACGGAAGTGG
>CAZZGE010000060.1:0-22238 GCA_964653665.1 uncultured Porifericola sp.
ATCTCTATTACTCCCACTGCTATGAGGAAATCATCTTCGTATTTATATCTTTTTTCAGTAGCTGTATTATTGCTAAGTGCCTGTAATACCGGTAAGAGGGCTCTCATCAAAGGCTTTAACAGCTTTGAGAATGGCGACTATGATGTGGCTATTGAGCATTACCATACCGCGCTTGACAATGGTGCTGAGCCAACTCAGTCCAACTACAAAATAGCGGAAGCTTACCGCTTAAGCAATCGCCTGCAGCAGGCTAAGCCCTACTACGAAGCAGCGATTGAATACGGGATTGCTGATACCTCTGCGGTATTTCACCATGCCATGTCGCTGAAGCAAAACGGTGACTACAAAGAAGCCAGGGAAGAATTACAAACGTATCTGGAATACTCGAAGGATACAGTGCTGGAATATACAGAGTGGGCCCGGCAGGAACTCACTAACCTGGATAGACTGGGTAGTATTCTGGCCAAGGATGTCTACTTTGAGATTGAAAACAAAGAAGTAATCAATACGGAAGGAGCAGAGTATGCCCCGGTTATGTTTAGGGGAAATTTCTATTTTACCTCTTCGCGCAACAGCGAAAAAATTTACAAGGCGACAGGTACCGGTTTTACCAATATCTTCCGGGCGCCAGTAGAAGGTGAAGAAATAAAAATTGAGCAAGCTCAGACCCTGGGTGAAGACTTTGCCAGTGAAATCATCAACGAAGGATGTATCACCTTTTCACCTGACGGACGAACCATGGTTTTTGCCCGCGGCAACAGCGGCAAGCGTAAGGGCACCCGTGATGTAAATCTTTACATTTCACGCTATCAGCGAGGGGAGTGGACGCTTCCTGAGATTATGAACATCAGCGATCCTGAAGCCTGGGATTCTACGCCGGCCTTCAGTCGTGACGGTAAAACGCTCTATTTTGCCTCCAACCGGGCAGGTGGCTACGGTGGTATTGATCTTTATTCTGCTCGCGTGGACAATCGTGGCCGTTGGAGTAGTGTCCGTAATATGGGTGAAGCCATCAATACGCCGGGTCATGATATGTTCCCTTACGTCACCGATGATGGTAAACTTTATTTCTCCTCTGACGGACATCCCAGTATGGGAGCGCTTGATATTTTTGTAGCTACCCGTAACGACGGAGAGATTACCATAGAAAACCTGGGCCCTCCCGTGAATTCTACTGCCGACGATTTTGGTATGACATTCACCAGCATAAAAGATGGCTACTTTACCTCTAATCGGGCCAGTGGCAAGGGGGATGACGATATTTATGCGTTTGTTAATAACGACCCTGAGCTTAAAACTGTCAATTACTTCCTGGCAGGAATTACCGTTACCGAGGTAGATGAAAATGGTACTGAAGAAGCACTAAAAGACGTGCGCGTCAGACTGGCTTATCCCGAAGGTGAAACGATCTACACCCAAAATTCAGGTGATGATGCTAGCTTTGAATTTGCTGTGGAAGGTGGTACAAATTACGAATTGATAGGCGAAAAAGACGGCTACTTTACTACCCGTGTGCCATTCAGCACCATAGGGAAAACCATTCCGCAGGAAGAACTGGTAGATATGGTGACTGATACTACCTTTCGGACAAAGCTTGCGCTGAACAAGATTGTTATTGACAAGGCCATTGTACTTGAGAATATCTATTACGAATTTGATGAGTCCTTCATCACCGACATGGCAGCAGTGGAATTGGATAAACTGGTTAAAATTCTTCAGGATAATCCACAGATCTCTATTGAGCTAAGCTCTCATACTGACGCGCGCGGTGACAATGAGTACAACCAGAAGCTCTCACAGCGCAGGGCCGAATCGGCGGTGCAGTATCTGGTAGATAGTGGCATCAACCCGGCGCGCATTACTGCCCGGGGATACGGAGAAAGTCAGTTGATTATTGCTAACGCTATGACTGAAGATCAGCATGAGATTAACCGCAGGACTGAGTTTAAGGTCACACGCGTAACCAACGATCAGGCCGATGCCTCAGAATAGAAATAAAAACTCTCATCAGTAAGGCTAGCTACCTCTGTAGCTGGCCTTTTTCATTTCAGGCTACCTCTACAATTCGTACATTTGCTATCAAAACAGACAAGTATGAGCGAAAGATATAGTCAGCGCGGCGTTTCTGCTTCTAAAGAAGATGTTCACAAAGCCATCGCCAAACTGAATAAGGGCCTGTTTCCTCGAGCTTTCTGCAAGGTTGTGGAAGATCGCCTGGGGGGTGATTCAGACTATTGTAACATCATGCACGCCGATGGAGCCGGTACAAAATCTTCCCTGGCTTATCTTTACTGGAAGGAGACCAGTGACCTGTCTGTCTGGAAAGGTATCGCACAGGATGCCATCGTAATGAATACGGATGACCTGCTTTGTGTTGGAGCAACTTGCAATATCCTGCTTTCTTCTACCATTGGCAGGAACAAGCACCTGATACCCGGCGAGGTAATCTCAGCAATTATTGAAGGTACCGAAGAGGTACTGGAGATGCTCCGTTCGTACGGCGTAGATATTGTGAGTACCGGTGGGGAAACGGCTGATGTAGGAGATTTGGTGCGGACCATCATTGTTGACAGTACGGTCACCTGCCGTATGCGCAGAGATGATGTTATTACCAACGAAGATATTCAAGACGGCGACGTAATCGTCGGGCTCGCTTCCTTTGGCCAGAGTCGTTACGAGGATGCTTACAATGGGGGTATGGGAAGTAATGGTTTGACTTCTGCCCGGCACGATGTATTTCACCACACGCTGGCCACCAAATACCCAGAGAGTTTTGACCCACAGGTACCAGATGCCCTGGTATACAGTGGCAGCTGTAAGCTTACCGATACTCTGATCACTGACGACGGAGTAGAACTGGACTACGGGCAATTAGTACTAGCTCCCACCCGCACCTACGCCCCAGTAGTTAGGCAGATACTGGAGCAATACCGGCCTCATATTCACGGTATGATACACTGCAGTGGAGGTGCCCAGACCAAAGTCCTCAACTTCATTGATAAGCTGCATGTGATCAAAGACAACCTGTTTGCCACGCCGCTCCTTTTCAATATCATACAGACTGAAAGTGGTACCAACTGGCAGGAAATGTACAAAGTGTTCAATATGGGACACCGAATGGAAATCTATTTGCCAGAAGCTTATGCTGAAGACGTCATTGAGATTGCTGAAAGTTATGGGGTGCCTGCTAAAATAATTGGCAGAGTAGAATCATCAACAGAGAAAAAGGTAAGTATCCACAGCGCGCACGGCAGTTTCAGTTACGCCTAATGCACCTCGTAATCATAGAGTAAATTAAGAATCAGAAGTTCCAGCTCAATGGGTTTCTGGGTGCCAATGAGTATCTTACGACCTTCAACGGTTTCCAATTGCAGACCGTATCTTCCTTTTACGGTGTAAGCCTTTCCCTGGCTGCTAAATTTCATGCCCCATCCCCCGTATTCGCTTATGGCATCGTACTCTTTGATATAGACTTCGTTAACATCTTTCCACGCGATGAACTGGCTACGAAAATGGAGAGGAATGAACGCAAAGGAAATGCCCTCATCTTTGATAGTAGTAACGAGGCGCGTGTTGTAAATGAAAAAAGCCACCAATGTCAAAAGGATGGCGACAAAGCCAATTGACGAAAGCGTGAGCAGGCTTTCACCGGCAGCCTGCTGATAGTAAAAGTGACGCACTGCCATCATGCCCAGCCCGGTGTACGCCAGAATCAGTAGTAACCACATCCAGGTACGCTGTACCCTTTGCAACTCATAGAACCTGACCCTTGACTGGTCTGAGACTGGCTCCGAAGAGGTATCATATCTAACCATACTGCTAGCAATTTGAGAAAAATATAGGCAATCAACCAGAAATGTTAGTTACTCAAGATTATGGTTTCTTTCAACTCTTGCTAAAACTATTTGTTGTAAGAAAATCCTGGTTGCCCGATAAAAGAATATCAGAATAGAAAACCTTGCTTCTGTAAATATAAGTTACTTGCAATCATGCCAAATTAGTTACACAAAGTGGATAAATCTTAGCACTATTTAATGCCCTACTATATTTTTATTTTCGTGTCATATCATGTAATATAAAATATATAAACACACCAAATTTTTTTTCATGACCACTAAAGTTCTGAATGCCCGCCTTGTCAATGAAGGTAGTATTTTAGATAGAGATATCTTAGTTGAGGGGCCGTTCATCAGCAGAATTGGGAAAGATCTTAGTAGTCTGCCCACGGATCACACCATAGATGCACAAGGTTTATGTCTGCTACCCGGGCTTATTGATGACCAGGTTCATTTCCGGGAGCCCGGCCTTACCCATAAGGCCGAAATTTATACTGAAGCAAGGGCATCCGTAGCCGGTGGAATCACGTCCTATATGGAAATGCCCAATACCATACCCAATGCCCTGACACAGAAGCTCCTGGAAGATAAGTATCAGATTGCCGCCAAACGGTCACTGGCTAATTACTCATTTTTTATGGGTGTGTCTAACGATAACCTTGAAGAGGTCCTAAAAACGCCGGCTCAATCGGTCTGTGGTCTGAAGATCTTCATGGGGTCTTCTACTGGTAATATGCTGGTTGATAATGAAGAGACACTCCGCAAGGTGTTTGAAAAATCGGAAATGCTCATCGCAACGCACTGTGAGGACGAGCAAACGGTTCGGGACAATATGCGACGCTTCTGGGAAAAGTACGGAGAAGATGTGCCTATGGAAATGCATCCGGTGATTCGCAGTGAGGAAGCCTGCTACCGATCATCCTCTATGGCCACAGAACTCGCCCGGGAATACAACACGCGCTTACACATCCTCCATATCTCCACCGCCAAAGAAACGGGCCTCTTTGATGCAAATACGCCGCTTGAAAAAAAGCGCATTACCGCCGAAGCCTGTATTCACCACCTCTGGTTTGACGATAGCTACTACACCGAAAAAGGCTCGCTGATCAAGTGGAATCCGGCCGTGAAGACCGCCAAAGATCGTGACGCCATACTGAAGGCTGTACTGGAAAACCAGATTGACGTGATTGCTACCGACCATGCGCCACACACTTTAGAAGAAAAGCAGCAGACCTATTTTAAGGCGCCTTCGGGTGGCCCACTCGTGCAGCATAGCCTAGTTGCTCTGCTGGAGATGTACCACGAAGGTAAACTGAGCCTGGAAAAGATTGTGGAGAAAGCCTGTCATAATCCCGCCATCCTTTTTCAGATAGACCGTCGCGGCTACCTCAGAGAAGGCTATTTTGCCGATATGGTACTGGTAGACTTAGACGACCCCTGGCAGGTCCAAAAAGACAACACACTGTATAAATGCGGCTGGTCGCCTTTTGAAGGTCAAAACTTTCGTGCGCGTGTAAAGCACACCTTTGTATCAGGACATCTGGCTTACTCAGAGGGTAAGTTTGATGAATCAGTTCAGGGTTTTCGTTTACAGTTTGACCGCTAGCCCGTATCTTGAGCATCAGGATTGTTAATATTGTACAAGCTATTCGTGTCTGGGAAAGTAACGTAAAGATTAAAGTGTAGAATATTGGCTCGACTACTCAGTATTAGCATAGCAGTGCTTACCGTACTGGCCTACCTCAGTCCCCATATTTCGCCGGAAAGTATGTGGATGACTGGCTTTGTCGCACTTTCTATCCCAGTACTACTCTTGATCAATTTCGGTTTACTGGTTTTTTTTCTCCTTAGGTTGAGGTCATTTTTGTTATTACCACTCTGCATTATCATTCTGGGTCATGATTATATTAGATCCAGTTTTTCCTTTAATCCAGTAAAGAAGGATAATACTGAGAATCAGGTGCTTAGTGTGCTCAATTACAATGTGCGGGTTTTCAATACGTATGCACACCTAAAGAATAAAAATAGCCCGGGAAAATCTATGATAGAATGGCTGGCCAATAACGATTCTGATATTAAGTGCCTACAGGAATTTTATAATGATGACCAGTCTGATGTTTTTAATACCGTAGAGAGGCTCTCAGCCCAAAATTACCATGCCGTAGTGAGGCCGGCTTTCGTCAACCGTATAGGAGCACAGTTTGGTCTGGCTATTTTCAGCCGTTACCCGATTATCCATTCAGGGGATATTATGTATGCTGACAGTCAGCACCAGTACGCTGTGTATGCTGATATAAAAACAAGGCAGGATACAATCAGGGTTTATAATGTACACCTGCAGTCTATGAGCATTGATGCCAGTAAGATTGATGATTTTGAAAGGGCAGGAGAGCATTACCTGGATATAGCTCGTAAGCTTAAGTTTGGATTTGTAGAGCGAGCCAAACAGGTAGATAACCTCTTGGTACACATTCAGCGAAGCCCTTATCCGGTGATTGTATGCGGTGACTTTAATGATGTTCCCTACAGCTACACCTATCAGACCCTTAAGAGGTACTTGACCAATGCGTTTGAAGAGGCAGGTCATGGGCTGGGTTTCAGTTATAACGGAAAGCTATTTTTTCTGCGGATTGACAATCAGTTTTACAGCAAGGGCTTCAAGGCAATTCGCTTTGAAACGCATCGGGAAGTTCCTTTCTCCGACCACTTTCCGGTCAGAACCATTTACACCAGAGGCGAATATTAATTCTACAAAATTGAACCGATGGTTTGGCAATATGCCCCCACATTTCTACTTTTATAGCTTTATAAAATGGTGATTGTAGCTCAGCTGGTTAGAGCGCTGGTTTGTGGCACCAGAGGTCGCGGGTTCGAATCCCGTCTTTCACCCATTAGACCGCTTTATACTAACATAGAGCGGTTTTTTGTTAACTTTGAACCGGCATTGAGTGAGAAGTAAGCCTCTCACCAGGTAAGATTCAATTTCCTCTTATGATGTCTTCTAAACAGTTCATGTCTCTTACGATGAGAAACAAGATAGACATCTTGTACAAGGAAGGTGCGTTCGTAGTATCCATACGCTATTACGGCTATAAGATCAACTTATATTTGCTGGAAGACTACTACGTAGAGGTATTCTACAACCACAAAGATGACAGGATAGAAAAGATCAGCTTACTTGAAAGCACCCATACACGTATGAAATTCTACACTGACCAAATCTCCCTGCCTACCGACTTACTTTAAGGACTCCATCTCTTAAATGGTTACATTGCCCCAGTTTTCGCCTGAGCGAATCCTGTTCAGCTGTGTATGGGTAATGTTGAAGCGCTTAGCAATCATGCTAAGACGGGTTTTGTTACTCTTGAGCAACCTTTTGATAACCCTTACATCTGATTCAGTAAGCTTGTAGCCCGTGGTGCGGCTGCGCAAAATTGCTGGATTCTTGTTGTTGTGGGCAGTAAGTTCATCTTCCGTCATCCATTTAAGATTGAAGCGGCTATTATTTTTCTTGTCGTAATCCAGATGTGCGACGTAACGATGCGATTCACTCGGCCGGGGCAGAAACGCTGTGGCAACCAACCGATGGATGTAGTGGGTTTGTGATACTTTTTTACCCAAACGCACCATCACAGACAAGTAGCCGTTCACGTCGGAGCCTTTCATAATACGACCATTTTCTTTGTCGACTGCAAAACTTTTCACTCGCCCGTGGCTGGACACCTCGTAGCGAGCATGGGGTAAATCAGTTTGAAAATCAATCTCTCTCCATGCCTCATTTCTATACCTGTCTAAACTCATGACTTAAAAATTTAGTAGTAAAAAATATAAGTTGTTGTCTAAATGCTGTTAGCCATAAAAGCTAAGAGACGTAAGCCAGCAAACGCTCGTGCAAATGCAGTACCCTGGGTATCAACAAACTCTGTTCATCATTGCGGATGTTGAAGTCAGCAACCTCTTCACGTTTATCGTCTGTCCACTGCTTTTGCATGATGGCCTCCACCTGCTTTTTGTCTCTGTGCACATCTCTGAGTAGTACTCTTCGGATACGTAATGCTACGGGCGCACTAATATTGATAATCTTATCAAGTTCGTGATAGCTACCTGTCTCAAAGAGCAAAGCTGCCTCTTTGAGTGTGTAAGAGGTATCTTTGTGCAATACTCTCCATTGACGATAATCTTTCCCTACCCAGGGGTGTATCAGTTTGTTAAGCAATTGACGATTATCCTCGTTCTTAAAAATTACGTTGGCCAGATGAGAGCGATTTAGATTTCCCTGTGGGTCGTAGGCGTCCTGACCAAATGCTTGCTTAACTTGCTCTTGCAGTACAATATCATTAGCCAAAAGCCATTTTGCCCGCTCATCTGACGAGTAAATTGGCACCCCTAATACTGAAAAAATCTTACAAACCAAGCTCTTGCCTGATCCGATACCTCCGGTAATGCCTACCGAAAAAAAATTATTCAACGTTTTGTACTTTTACCTTAGGAGGACTTATCCTAACGTCTCTAGCAAACTGTGGATAGGACTCCATTGCCAAGGTAATTGCACTGTCTTCTACGCTTAAACTACGTAAATTTGCAATTACTTCAAAATCGGAATTCTGAATTAGGTCGATATGCTCATCCTGTACCCAAAAAGAAACATCCACACGATCAGGTAATATTTCTAGCGAAGAATCTTCGGGAAAGTTAAAAACGTTGACATTAATACTTTTGGTGACCCTGTCAAAAGATACTACCTCAAAGCTTACTTGAAGTGTGTTCGGTTGTATTTCAACCAGATCCGAAGGGCTATATTCCAGGTCAATCACCTGCTCATAGTTTTCGCTGATGTCTTGGTCAGGTAAAGATACAAAAAGTGTGTCTCCTATGCCTTCCAGGATGGTTCCGGGTCCCTTGATTAGTACTTCATGAACCGATAAATAAATGGGTGAAGTAATTTGATAGCCGTTACTCAGGCTGATAGAAGTAGAGTCTATCTTGATGTGTACTTCCTTACGAGCAGCTTTGTCTATTTGGAAGAAAAGTGTGTCAGAAACCACGTTTTCCAACTGAACTTCGCCCAGCATTTCGGTGAGTTTGGGCTTAAGAGATTGCCCGGTGACATACTGCGTATTGATCGGATCCTCGAGCTCCACTTCCACCGGAGGAGTATCAAGTAGTAGTGTTTTACGAAGCAGATTCCAGCCACCTCCACTTACTTCTACGAGGATATGCTCTGGTAAAGCACCCATGACGTAGGTGCTGTCATCGGGATATATAAGGGTGATGGGATACTCCAGTTGGGTAGTATAGTCTGACTTGTTGAGTGCGCTAAAGAACCAAAAGGTGGTTGCTGCAAGAACACACAGCGTAACCACCTTCAGCTTATCTTTATTGGAAGGAAACTGCCGCACAAAGCGACGCAGGTTGTGTAATGCATCTATTTTGTTACTCCGGTCCAAGATAATCAGGAGTTCTTAGTGTACTTCTTGCTAGATTCAAGTGAAATAGAACTTTTTTCAAACTTAATTTTAGCACCGCGGTCTACTTCCAGTATAAAAGTATCATCCTCTATACTAACTACTTTGCCGTGTACACCCCCTACCGTCACGATCATGTCTCCTTTCTTTACAGCTTCAACAAAGCTTTTCTGATCTTTCTGCCGCTTTTGTTGCGGCCGTATCATGAAAAAATAAAAAATGAGGGCAATACCTCCGATAAGGACAAGGTTGCCAATCAGGCCACCTTGTCCTTCAGTGGCCTGTAATAGAATGAATATTAGCATGTTTGTCTTTGTATAATCTATTTTCTCACTGGACCAGCAGGTTGCTCTTTGCCAGCTACAACGTTACTCTTAATAGTAAGCCGTGTGATAGAGGGATTGGTATTGGCAGTAAGACTTACTGTTTTATTCTGAATGCCAGGCTTGTTTGCGCTGTTAAACTTCACCTGAATTTCTCCGACTTCGCCCGGCGATACAGGGGCACGGGGGTAACTCGGCACTGTACAACCGCAGGAAGCTGAAGCACTTTGGATAACGAGGGGAGTGTCACCGGTATTAGTAAAATTAAAGGTATGTTCTACGATCTCACCTTCGGTAATGGTTCCAAAATCATACGTGCTTTCTTCAAAGCTGAACTTGGCAAGGCTGCCGTCCGCATTGGTATTGCTTTCAGCCTGATTCACCTGACGAGTAAGTGCGGCAGGTTTACTGGCTGTTTGGCCTGACTCAAGAGCAGCTACCCGCTGTTCCAGATCAGAAACCTTATCCTTAAGGGATGCATTGTTACATCCTGCTAATAAAATTACAGCAGCAAATGTTGCTAATAAACTAGTACTTAGTCTTTCCATGAAAATGTGGTTTACAGGTACGTAGAAATTGATTTGAAAATTACTTTTTTATTTGACCCAATAGGTTGTCTACGTCGTCCAGAAGTTGCTTAGCTTTTTCACGCGCGTCATTGATTACTTTCTCACTATCTGTTTTGGCTACGCTCTCGGGAAGTTGCCCTTTAGAACGAACCAGATCAGACAACAGTTCCTCTAGTCTTTTTCTGTATCTCTCCAACCGGAAAGTCACCCTGTCTCTCGTGTTCAGGCCAGTATCTGGCGCAAACATAATCCCGGCCAGACTTCCAGCAATCAGACCAGAAATAAATACCAAAAGACTGTTAGCAGTTTTATTCATGATTATTTTGTTTAGGTCTTGTTGCTTAAAGTTACATAAAATTATAAAGGACTAACCATTGAAAAAAGGGAAACCAACTTCAATAATACGCTATTGCTTATAAAATATTACCTACTGATTATCAATGAGGCCTCTTCCACTCTTTCTGATGAGTTTTTTGGCTTGAAGTTCTTGGGAAATTACGTCTAGCATCCCATTAACAAACTGTTTACTTTTCTGTGTGCTATAATTTTTAGAAAGATCAATGTATTCGTTGATAGTTACCTTTACAGGAATGCTGCTGAAGTGAATCATCTCGGTAATGGCCATTTTAATGATAACACTGTCCAGACTGGCGATCCGGTCCACTGCCCAATTTTCCACTTTATCGCGTATGATTTTTTCGTACTCCATGTCATTCTCAAGCGTAAGCCGGTAAAGACTAACCAAGAACTCCTTATCATCTTCCCAGTTAGGCGTCAGATCGACAATTTCTAACTCGTCACTGTCTTCCTGGACAGATTTCATACTTTTGTTGACCATGCTCTTAATCGCCTTGCTGTTTTCCTGCCAGTTGATATCTATTTCCTCAAAAACAGTGACGATAGGGTCACTTTTCAGAATGACCTGATTGAAGAGGTGCCGCACAATCTGAATATCTTCCTCCAGATTAGTCTCTTCCTTAGCCTGGTAATTTTGGAACTCCTGATCCGGCTTTACCAGGTTTTTATACCACTGTCTAATCTCTACATGAGAGTTGTTCCAGTTAAGCTTACGTTTTTCAACCTGTTGGTGAAGTTGATGACTGTCACGTAACGCCTGTATGGCCCGGTTGAGGTAAAAATTAGTTTGAATAGCGGATCGAGTCGTCTGATGTGCTGCTTGTCGGGTCAGGCTCATTTTCTTTTGTTGATCCCGGTGCGATTCTTCGGCGAGCTCGACGAGCAGTAGCAAAAATAATCGATAGTGATCGGCTACTCTTTCAGTCGTGCTTATCATCTGATTAAGCAGAAATTCCTGGTCTTTCCGGCACTGTTTTTCGTAAAGAAGGCCTTCTGCTTCTACTTTTTCGATGTGCTTTTCTTCGGCGTTTATTAGAGGCTGATTATCAAAATACAAGTCCAACAGCTGGGTAGCGACCTGTCTTTCACGGGCAAGTTGTTCGCGATCCTGTACTTCCATAGAATTGAGATCGGGCTCATAGGCATCGTGTATGTGCTGATAGGCTAGCTCCAAGTTGGATCGTTGACACTGCTTGTAAGCATATACATGCTGCATGGCCTTCGCTCTTAGTATTCTTCTGTTTAGCATGATTTCTCTTGGTGTTACGCATTTAGCTGACTTGTAACAACCACGGTGCGTAAAAAATTTATTTTGCTGAAAAGTACTGGTTCGTTCAAAGGCTCCGGTGGAGCTTACCAATTTCAGCAATGCGTCGTTCCGCTTTTTCCAGGGCCACCAGCTGTGTGTTTTGCTGATTATCGGAAGCTTCCTTCAAGACCTGCAGACAGTTCTCATAAATGCGTTCTGCCTTCTGATAGAGGTAGTCTTTGTTGAACTCACCGAAATATTCTGCAGCTACTGCCATAATGCCTCCGGCATTTACTAGGAAATCGGGTGCGTAAACAATACCACGATCCATAAGCATCTGTCCGTGCTTTACTTCGTCAGCCAGCTGATTATTAGCACCGCCGGCAACAGCCTTGCACCTGAGGTTAGGTATGGTGTGGTCGTTAAGCGTAGCTCCCAACGCACAGGGTGCGTAAATATCACTTTCAATCTCCAGGATAGCCTCGGTTCCTACCCCATGGGCACCGTACTCGCGTGAAGCAGTCTGTATTCTTTCCTCTTCCATATCGGATACAAATACCTCGGCTTCTTCTTGGGTAAGGTATTCAGTAAGCTTCATGCCTACTGCTCCAGCTCCCTGTACGGCTATCCTTTTACCCTCGAGGCTGTCGCTTCCAAAAGCGTGTTTGGCAGCAGCTTTAATGCCCATGTACACTCCGTAAGCAGTAATGATAGAGGATGAACCTCCCCCTCCCAAAGTTTCAGGAAGACCCGTCACATGGGATGTTTCCATGCGAATGTACTCCAGATCTCGCGTACTAATGTTAATATCGCCCGCGGTGACATACTTGCCGTTTAGGCTCTCTACAAATTTACCGAAACGCCTGAGGTAAGCCTCAGATTTTAGTTTTTTTACATCTCCAATAAGCACTGCCTTACCACCGCCTACGTTCAGCCCGGAAATAGCTGACTTATAGGTCATGCCTCGTGCGAGACGCAGGGCATCAATGATTCCTTCATTATCGTGAGCATAGTTCCACATACGCGTCCCACCCATCGCAGGGCCTAGCACGGTAGAATGGATGCCAATAATTGCTTTAAGACCCGTTTCTTCATCATAACACTGGACGAGCTGTTCATGGCCATACTTCGCCATGATTTCAAATATGCCCGATGATATGTTAAATGCTGTATCGTCAGGCAAGTTTTCTACTCCTTTTGCTACCATTATTTTTGTAAGCTGCTTAAAATTTGCAGAAGTATTCGGTTTTATCACACCAAAATAAACGCTACAAAAGTAGATTTTTTTGATAAGTATACCAATTAAAAAAAATCAGCTAAGAACCATTTGTAAACGAAACCGTTGTAACTCGAAGTGAAAGAACTCAGCTATTTAAATAAGTATCTATTCAGGTACAAGTACCGGCTGTTGCTGGGCTTGTTGTTCATTATAATATCCAACATTTTTGCCATTATTCCTGCCCAGATTGTTAGAAGATCTATAAACTTGGTGGAGGAAAATATTGCGCTCTTCAAGATGTATGAGGGGCTAGCCTTGCAGGATATGATCTACGACATCTTTGCGGGGAGTATCCTTATCTATGGTGTAGCTATTCTGGCGATGGCCCTTTTTAAGGGTTTTTTCACTTTCTTGACGCGTCAAACAATCATTGTTGTTTCCCGCCTGATTGAGTTCGATCTAAAGAATGATGTATACGAACATTACCAGGCCCTACCTACCAGTTTTTACCGAAGAAATAACACTGGAGACCTGATGGCACGTATCTCAGAAGATGTAAACAAGGTGCGTATGTATCTCGGACCGGGTATTATGTACGGGCTTAATCTGTTTACACTCTTTGCCATTCTGATTCCCTATATGTTTTCGGTAAATGCTCGCCTTACACTCTACACGCTGATACCATTGCCTGTTCTTTCGCTTAGCATTTACTACGTAAATAATATTATCAATCGCCGCTCCGAGGAGATACAGCGCAGTCTTTCGGGGCTTTCTACTTATGTGCAGGAGGCATTTTCTGGAATTCGTGTGATCAAATCTTTTGTCCGTGAAGCTGACTCTTCCGAGAAGTTTGTCAATGCCAGTAATGATTATAAAGATAAGTCCATCCGCCTGACTTTTGTCAATGCTTTATTTATCCCACTGATTGTCGCGCTGATTGGCCTCAGTTCTGTAATCACTGTATTTATCGGCGGCTCTGAGGTAATTCGGGGTGCCATATCGCCGGGCGTCATTGCTGAGTTTATCATTTATGTGAATATGCTGACCTGGCCGGTTACTTCGCTGGGGTGGATCACCAGCATCATCCAGCGGGCTGCTGCCTCACAGAAGCGTGTTAACGAATTTATGCACACTGAAAATGACATTGTCTCTGGCGATTTCAGGAAAGAAATACAGGGTGATGTAGAACTGGAAAACGTTAGCTTTTACTACCCGGATTCAGGTATCAAAGCATTGGAAAACGTGTCCTTCAATGTGACAGCAGGGCAGTCTATTGCCATTGTAGGTACTACAGGCTCAGGGAAAAGTACGATTGCCAACATCGTATCGCGGATGTACGATGTGGAAAAAGGAAAAGTGAAGATAGACGGCGTCAACATTCGGGATTACGACCTGCACAATCTGCGTTCCCAGATTGGGTACGTGCCTCAGGATGTTTTCCTATTCTCAGACACCATTATGAATAATATTTCCTTTGGGACAGTAAATATGGAGCGGCAGCGCATTGAGGCTGCTGCTTACAACGCTGACCTCAAGCAGACCATTGATGATTTTCCGGAAGGCTTTGGCACCCGGTTGGGTGAACGTGGTATTACACTCTCGGGAGGTCAGAAGCAGCGTCTGTCTATCGCCCGGGCCATCGCCCGTAACCCTAAGATCTTGATCCTGGACGACTGCCTCTCTGCCGTAGATACCAAAACTGAGAATACCATTCTCACCAGTTTGAAGGACATCATGCGTGGCCGGACTACCATTATCATTTCACACCGGGTCTCTTCCGCCAAGCTTGCTGATAAAATCGTTGTGTTAGACGAAGGCCATATTGTGGAAGAAGGTTCCAACGAATCTCTTCTAGCTAAGGACAGCGTGTATAAAGCCCTCTATGAAAAGCAAATGCAGGCTGACGAAGCCGAAAAGCAGGAGCGGACATTGCAGTAATTGCTAGAACTCACACATATCAATCTGGTGTTCATACTGTAATATCCAAACCTAAGCTATGGCTTTAATCATTAGAGATAGCGAATTACAGCAAGCAAACCTTACCGCAGAAGAGTTAAAGTTTGAAATTGCTATCATGCTCTACCAGAGGGGTAAACTAAGTTCAGGTAAAGCCAGAAAGTTTGCAAACATGTCTAGTGTGATAATTTGTAAATAAGTTAACTAATTTTGGAGCTAAAAACGGTCTATTTGATCTTCAAACGCATATTATTTAGTGTACTAATATACAAATCGCTACACTAGGGTAGCGTTTCATAAAATTTTGGGAGAGCGAAAGATTGAGTTCAATTATACAGAAGAAGATCTGGATCAGGATTTTGATTACCTGAATCTGCAAAATGATGGTGGTGAGTGACACTACTTCTGTAAGTAATTTTTTGCAGATTGGTAAATTAGAAATACTGAAAAATCTTTTTTCAGACGTGTATATTTCCCACGGTGCACGAAGAAATTTTAGCTTTACAACAGCTAGGTATTTCAATTACTGAATATGCGAATCAATAGTGTCACAGACCATTTAATAGGATCAAGCAGGCAGCCAGTTTTCTAAAGATATGTACGATGAGCCCTTTTTCAGCACGGACTTTACTAGCCTTTTTTATCATAGTTCTTACCTTAAACCAGCTGAACAGCGCCTCAATAGGCTGCCTTATCCTGGAGAGGCCAGTATTGAAGAGTTCTTCATAAGCGCTGTCAAATTTTTCAAGTGCCTCTGGTTTATTTTTCCGCAACTTGACCGGGGTAATCATCTCACCACCACAGGCAGCTGCTTTTTCTGCCAATTCGGTATCACAATATGCCTTGTCCAATACGGCAGGTACTTTGAGTTTTTCTAGCAAAGGCCGCAATGCTGTTAAATCATGCACTGAGGCAGGTGTGATCAAAGCTACTTTGGGTAAAGGTAAACGGTTGACCCGCCTCAGGCCCATCATGTGAAGCTTTGCTCCGTAGTAATGCATTTTCTTGCTAGCACAGTAACCTTTGTCGGTCAACTGTCGGGCCAGCCTGGCCGGGCTACCTTACCTTTTCTGCTCCCTGCACAGGTAACAATAGGCATGGAGTCACCCAACAATATGGCCATGAGTTCATCTTCCAGTCCCAGGTCTTCACACAAACTGGCCACTAAATGTGGGAAAGCTTGGGATATGCGATTGAGGCGGGCATTGAAGGCCTGGTAAGAAGGCAGATCAGGAAACCAAGACCGCCAGTATCTGTCAATATGGTCATACATGGCTTTTACAGTATATTTTTGCTCATAAGCTTTACAAAAAAGGTAAATCGTGATGATCTCTTCATCGCTGATGCGCCCTTCAAGACGGTTGGTGCCAAGACGTAGCACGTGTTGACAAAGATCTTCTTTATATTTGTCATAGACGTGGTAGTATATGGATATGAGTTTGAGCGTGTGCATAGCTATCAAACAACATAGCTGCCACGTCTATTCTATCTTTGTTGATGCTTGTGCACTATTGATTCGCATGAATAGTATCACAGATGTGGATATCAGACTGTTCATTTTGAGCAGTACTGTTAAATTTGCCGACTAAATCTGATTTTATGCGAATAGATATTATCACCTGCCTACCTTCGTTGCTGGAAAGCCCCTTTTCTCACTCTATCCTCAAACGTGCCCAGCAGAAAGGACTGGTGGAAGTCGTTGTCCACGACTTGCGAGACCATGCGCCGGGTAAACACCGGCAGGTGGATGACTATGCGTACGGTGGTGGCGCGGGTATGGTATTGATGATAGAGCCGATAGACCGCTGCATCAGACAACTGCAGAAAGCTCGCCACTACGATGAAATCATTTACATGAGCCCCGATGGTGAGCAACTGACCCAGGCCCTATCCAACCAGCTTTCGCTACAAAAAAATCTGATTATCCTCTGCGGCCACTATAAAGGTGTCGACGAGCGCGTGCGGGAACACTTCGTTACGCGTGAAGTCAGCATTGGTGATTATGTACTATCGGGGGGGGAACTAGCTGCCGCTGTACTGGCCGACTCCGTGATCCGTTTGTTACCCGGTGTACTGTCTGACGAAACTTCAGCCCTTTCTGATTCTTTTCAGGATAGATTGATTGCTCCTCCCGTCTACACCCGACCGGCAGCCTACGAAGGCTGGAAGGTTCCTGACGTCCTGCTCTCTGGGAATGAGCAACTGATTCAGGACTGGCGACACGAACAGTCGGTCAGACGTACTCGTGAGCGTCGGCCCGGTCTGCTGGATGATTAATTGAAGGAAAAAGTCTTTAGGTGGTTGACCAGCTTATCATACTTCTCTAACAGGGGCGGCGCCGTGCTGCTCTTGACAAGGGTATTACGGTAAGTTGCAGCTATGGCGGTAAAATCTCTCCGGTCGACCATCCGGGCCAGTACAATACCACGGAGACAACGGTTCATGTGATTGTATGCGTAGGGGAGTTTTTCGCGGGGCTTATCATTAAATAGCCGGTCCAGCGCGCTGATGGTACTATACTTCTCTAAAAAGCCAAATCCCTGTTCTTGCATGAAATCACATATCCGGTCAGCAACTGCTGTGATATCGTCTGCCTGATTAATCTCAAACCTGAAGTAAGGCTGTTGCATGATCCTGCCGATAGACGTAATGAGTGTATTGCTGTCCTGCTGGAAGCTTCGCAACCCGGTGGTAAACTGGTAGGCCAGTTCTTCCACCAGATCTACGCGGGTTCCTATATTTACTTCCACCAACACTGGTTCTCTACCACTGACTGATAGGATAATATTTTGAAAGCCACTGCTGGATATTTTACGAAATTGATGCAGATTCGCAAGCAAGTGAAATCCTTGCTTTTCAAAAAAGGGCTTAAGCAGTTCCAGTAGTCTCTTTTCTACGTTTTTCGGCATCGGCTGTAATTTTGATGTATATTTTCTTGGTTATTTTATTAGAAAAGTATAATTTTAAGTTAAATTAATTAAAATACTACATTAGCATGTTTATTGTACAATGTAACATAAAAATAACTGAACTGTAAGAGTTAGCGCTTTTGTAAGTCCTGTCAGCAAAGTAAAACAAATAGATTCTTCTGATATTTTGGAATCAAACGCGTGTTTTTTAGTCCCCTTGAGAGGCAGTTCATTATCTCTTGCTTTGAGATTTACGAAAAATGACCACGCTGAAATAAATCGCGGAAAATGCATTGCTGCTTAACAATAAGTACGGTGACAAAAGTAAAAAAGTACATACTACCCCTTTCTCCCGTCCACCTCTTATTTACATTTTTATTCCTGTTTGTTTTTTCCTGCAGCGAAGAAAATGTGGATTTAGAAAAATATAGGCATCAGCAGGTAACTGTTGATCCAGTAGACCTGGATCTGGATCAGATCAGAGAACGAGGAACGCTTGTAGCTATTCTGAACAACAGTTCAACCGGCTATTTTATCTTTCGCGGCCAGCCTATGGGGTACGAATATGAGCTACTTATCCGCCTGGCAGAAGCCCTGAGTCTGAAGCTGCAGATCAAGCTTACCAGTGATATAGATGAGGCAGTCCGTATGCTGAATGAAGGAGAAGGAGACATTATCGCCTTCAATATGGCAGTTACCGGCAGCCGGAAGAAAGAAGTAGCTTTCACCGAACACCATAATGAAATCAAACAGGTACTGGTACAGCGTAAACCCGAGAACTGGCGAGGTATGAAGCGCCATGAGATAGAGGATGTACTCATCCGCAACCCACTGGAATTGGACCAGAAAACCATTCACGTACAGCGTAACTCTGCCTATGCCGTCCGGCTGGAAAATCTCGCTGAAGAAATCGGTGGGCAGATCAACATCGTGCAGGAAGAAGCCGATGTTGATGTTGAAAGTCTGATCAAAAGGGTCTCACAAGGAGAAGTTAACTATACTGTGGCAGAAGAAGATGTCGCCCTGGTAAACGCTACATACTACACGAATATTGATGTTAAGACGCCGGTGAGCTTTCCTCAGAAGATTGCCTGGGCTACCCGCATCAATGCTCCACAATTATTGGAGACTGTCAATGTCTGGATCAAGGGTATGAAAAAGCAGGCCGACTACTATGTGATCTACAACAAGTATTTTAAAAGCCCTAAAGCTTCGTTACGCCGGGTTCGGAGCACCTACTCCTCACTAAGTAGCGATCGCATTTCTCCCTACGACGACATCATCATGGAGGCAGCGGATAGCCTGGGATGGGACTGGCGCCTGCTGGCAGCACAAGCATTTCAGGAGTCACGCTTTGATGTCAACGCTGAATCCTGGGCCGGAGCTATCGGTTTGATGCAACTTTTACCCGAAACCGGAGACCTGTATGGCATTGAGGATATGTATGACCCGGTGCAAAGTCTACGAGCAGGTGCCGCGTATTTAAGCTGGCTGGATGAGATCTGGACTAAGTATGTACCGAATTACGAGGAGCGCATTAAGTTCGTACTTGCTTCTTACAATGCGGGTCAGGGACACGTATTGGATGCTCGCCGACTGGCCCAAAAATTTGGTAAAAATCCGGCATCCTGGGAAGATGTATCCTATTTTTTACTCAAAAAGTCTGAGCCCGAGTTTTACAAAGACCCAGTCGTAGAATCCGGATACTGCCGGGGTAGCGAACCCGTCAAATATGTAGAAGAAGTGCTGAGCCGCTTCGAGCGCTATAAGCAGTTGGTAAAGCCTGGAGTAATCGTAGCTTCCACTGAGGCATCTGTCTAAATAGCTGGCACTTGGTCTGCGGCTATCTTGGCTGACAAGAGGCTAAGTGGAATACCTCCTCCCGGATGAACGCTCCCTCCACAGAAATACAAGTTTTTGTACTTACGGCTGAAGTTAGCGTGCCTTAGAAACGCTGCATACTTGTTATTAGAGCTGTTGCCATAGAGTGCTCCCATGGAGGAAGATGTACGCTGCTCAATAAGGCGAGGGTCGAGCAGACTTTCGCAGGTGATGAGCGATGCTACGTCCGTATCCAGCATGCGGCTCATTTTCTTTAGAATATTTTTCCTGGAGCGCTCAATAATATCTTCCCAGTCCTGGCCGGAATTATTGGGCACATTGATCATGGTAAACCAGTTCTCTCCACCTTCCGGTGCATCATCCGGTTTGTACTTGGAGGTAATGTTAATGTATACCGTCGGATCCTGGTACACATCTTTTTTATTGAAAATATAGTCAAACTCCTGCCGGTAATCTTCGCTAAAAAAGATGTTGTGTAAGTCTAGCTGGTCAAACTGCTTACGGATGCCCCAGTAAAAGATCAGGGCGGAGCTGGATTTGGGCTGGTTGAGCAGTAGTCTGGGTTGAGGCTGATCACTCAGCAGCTTTTTGTAAGTATTGACGATGTCCATGTTACTTACCACCAGGTCGTGCGTGATTTTTTCCTTGTTTACCTGTATGCCCTGAATGTGCCGGTTATTCAGCAGTATTTTTTCAGCCCGGGCATTAAAATGAAACTCCACGCCCAGTCGCTTAGCCAGTTCATAAAGACTTAAGGTGATAGAATGCATACCCTGCTCGGGGAAAAAAGCACCAATATTAAATTCCAGATGGGGTATAATATTGAGTGTAGCTGGCGTCTGGTAGGGATTAGAGCCGTTGTAGGTAGCGTAGCGATTAAACAACTGCACCAGGCGGGGATCATCAAAAAAGTCCTCATTAGCCTGGTTCATATTACGAAAAAAGTCCAGGCGGTGCAGGTTGGTGTAGGCCTTCAAAGCCTTGGCGTTGACAAAGGTTTTCCACTGGTGCAGCGAACGTTTCATAAAGAGGTCAGCCAGTATCGTGTAGAGACGGGCGCTGTTGGAAAGTGCTTTTTCTATTTTTTCTACTGGCTCTCCGGTTTTTTCATGAATTTCCCGGGCAAATTTTTCCTTATCTGCATAAGCCTGGATGTGCGTGCCATCTTCATAAAAATAATGACACGTAACCGGCAGTCTCAGGTAGCGGAAATGATCTTCCGTTTGTTCTCCGGAAAGTGCGAATAACTCTTCTACCAGTTCGGGCAAGGTAAACAAAGAGGGGCCCGCATCAAAACGGTAGCCGTCCGTTCTGATCTCACTGAGTTTTCCACCGGGGTACGCGTTGGCTTCGTATATGCTTACTTGGTATCCTTTATTGGCTAATCGGATGGCTGAGGCTATCCCGGCTATTCCGGCGCCTATGATTCCGGCTGTTTTTGGCATGTTTTAAAAAGCTTTTCCGTACGATTTTCTCTTGACGACCAAATAGATCAGTACTATGAGGCCAATTAATAAACCACCAGCTTCGCGAGACCGTTCAATATATACTTTATCAGGGGCCATACGGTTCATCAAATCTTCACCACTGGCAATAAACTCCATTGCACTGGGAATGAGATAAATGAAATACAGAATAAAGATGATGAGTCCCGGAACCAAAAGTGCCAGGTTATACTTGCCAAAGGCCGCCAGCGCTGCCATAATAGCTACGTAGCCATATAGTATCACCCAGGTGAATCCGTCAGGGTCGTTGAACTGGAAGATGGCAAAAAGCAGAAAAAGGACAGTAATTACTATGTTGATAATTTTCATATTGTCATAAAATAAAAATGTAATTTAAGGGAATGATGACGAAAAATCAGGGTAGCCAAAAGGAAAACATGTATTGACGGGTACTACATATACGGCCGCATCGCCTCCCACCAGGCACGGGCCATTTTTTCCTGTCCTTTTAGATTAGGGTGCGCCCAGTCATATGTATCCGTATATACTTCATCAGGGTCCTCTATCCACCCCCGGTAATGATGTACCGTTTTTACCGGTGAAGTCTCACGATGCAGCGCCGTTGCCACCTCTTCCACTACGACACGTATTTTGTCAGCAGCTTCGCTGTCGTTGAAGTTCAGATGGCCCAATAATACAATCACTTCCGGATTTTTGCCACGAATAAAGCGGATAAACTCGCGGAGCGGCTCACCCACGTTTTTCTCAAAGTCACCGTGTTTCTGATCGTTGGTACCCAGGTGCACCAGCACCATATCCGGCGAAGTGGCATAGGTACCGTAAGCCTGCATGGCCTTGGAAACAGCATCTCGTGTAGTGTTGCCGTAGTAGCTCTCGTGATCGGGGTCAAATGCTACGCCATCAGCTACGTCAGGCCAGGTGGCATCCTCGTGCAGGCCGCTGGTCCGGGAACCCACAAAGTCATATGCTGTACCCTCACAATGCAGCATCATCTGCAGGGGCAGACGGTAGGTGTATTCTTTGACATGCTGCTTCCCGCCCTGGGTA
>CAZZGE010000061.1:0-15470 GCA_964653665.1 uncultured Porifericola sp.
TAATTAGTCCGGTAATGTGTCTTAGAGTTTTCTTAAACACAGTCCTGTGGATATTAGGATAGCAAAATAAAGATCTGAAGCTCATCTACAGGCAGCCCTATAGTATTCTCTTATTGCCTGTATGTACTTCTGCCAAACTAGTCTATCGGCACCTCCCCAATTAGATGATTCTTCAACGAAGTATCGGTAGGAAAAATGCCTGTCTACCAATTTTTTACTTACCGAAATTCCCTATATCAGTATAACCACCGCTGTGAGTCTACCTTGCTTAAGCTAATGGGCGAAATCCCACTTTTTTAGGGATGGGACCTGCCTGCCGGCAGGCAGGTCCCTATTGATGCACCGGGAAAGCATGTCAAACAGAAATCTGGACTCAGCAGGTCGCTGCTTGATCTGGGTGTAGGTTATTTCTTCACGATGCTGGAATACGAAGCAGACTGGTACGGTAGAGAGCTAATCAAAGTCAATCCTAAGAATACTAGTCGTTCTTGTTATTCTTACGGTCATGTAGCTAAGGAAATCAGAAAAACGCAAAGTCAGTTTGCATGTGGCAAGTGTGGCTACACAGCAAACGCAGACGTAAATGCCGCACAAAATATTCTAGGCCTGATAGGTCTAGTCCTCGCTAACGTGGAGGGTTTAGTCCCGGTGAGGCACCACTCATGCGTTGGGGAAGAATTCCACTTGCTCCTGCCTGCCGGCAGGCAGGTTAGCAGTGGCAGTGTCAAACGCTCATCTGGATGTCCTTTCATCACATCTAATAGTCATTTCGTCCACAACAAATGTTGCTTCTGTCCCGAATCACCCATTTTACTTGCGGGCTTGTAGTCATTATACGAAGTTTGAAAAGTATATAAAGCAACACAGATATGAATTTTCTTTCATCAATAAGTTGGAGTGATTTCTTAATGTTCTCAGCCGTGATAATAGTGATCCACTATGCTGTAGTCTTTTTTATGTTTTTTCGTGAGACCGGCGGTAGCAAGCTTGGGGAGGAGCTTGATACCAACAGCGCCGGCTCCGAAGATAATTTCCAAAAATAATACCAGCACCCTGGAAAGTATCCCCAAATCATCAGGCATACTGAAAGGCTATAAAGATTTATATCTGAGTGAGTATCGCAGGAAGGCTGGTAAAAAAAAGGAGACAAAGAAGGGAAGGGCAGAAGGAAGACTCCCGGCAGAGAAGCAACACACGGACAGTGACGATAGCCATACTGCATTTAATAAGTCTAATGGCGATGAGTCAGGCGTATCACTCTTTAAGCAAGAAGAAAACATTGAAAAGTTGATCTCAAGTCTGGAATTAGTGGAAGGGCATTTGATCCAATTGAGAAGGGAAGTTGAGACAGGAAAAGTAACCCTGGAGAATGGAATCGATCTTAAGAAAAAGTTCTTGACAATGTTAGAACCCGAGGACTCCGGACAAACAATTAAGGACAAACTCGATGATGATCTGCTGCAAGCTTTTCAGGCAAGAAATGAAGAAATAGAAACCAGTAATACCAATTAACTCAATACACACAAATTTAATTATCAAACCCTTAGTCATTTAATTGTTATGAAGAGAGTATTCTATCGCAATTCAAAAGCCATTCGTTTTTTCTCAAAAGTTGTTTTAGCATCTTTAGCTCTCACGATCCTTGTAGTATCTGAAATACTGGCCCAGAACATTGGTGCAGGAACAACTGCCCTTAATGCTGCTGATACCGCAGTTCGTGGTTTCTTCGGCCCGGCTGTTAACCTGATGTACGCTGTAGCCGCCATTGTAGGTCTGATTGGTGCGGTGAAGGTGTACCAGAAGTTTTCTTCCGGTGACGGAGATACTGGAAAGGTAGCTGCTGGTTGGTTTGGAGCTTGTATTTTCCTTGTAGTTGCTGCCACTGCTATCTCAGCCTTCTTTGGTGTTGCCTAAACAATATAAGCTTTCCAGATGTGCCTAATATAAATTCAACTTATGAGATCAACAAAGGCGTTAACTCAAGAGTAGAGTTCAACGGTATCAAAGGAAGATTTTTGTATTACATTGTAGGAGTCCTGGTGTCCTCCTTCATTCTTTTTATCGTACTCAACGCTGTTATTGGATCCTCTCTTATTGCTATTGTTTTGGCTGGTTCCGCAGGTGTTGGCGGTTGGCTCTACATATCATCGATCAGCAAAAAGTATGGCATACACGGCCTTGACCGTAAACTTGTACAGACCAGATCAATGAAAGTTTATAAGCTTCATAGCAGGAAGGTCTTTCTGTATTTGAAAAAAACAGAATAGAGCATGAACATAAAAAAAGTAAATATTGAAGATAAGCTCCCGATCCGTTCTGTGGAGAAGGGAATCATTGTTTCCAAGCAGTGCGATCTGACAATTGGGTACCGGCTATACCTGCCTGAGGTTTTCAACCTTTCAAATAAAAAGCTTGAAGACCTTCACCAGGTTATTAACAAAGCTATTCAGGCATTGCCATCAGGAATAATGCTTTGCAAACAGGATTGGTTTGTAACCGACTATTGCAAAGCTGAAATGCAAGAGGATGGGAATCAAGAACTCGTTGAAGCCAATGCAAATAAGAGTGTCCTCAGAGATGCTTCTGAGCGACATTTTATCGGTCGCCCCTACCGGGATCATTATTGCTATCTGTTTATCACTAAATCTGCCAGTAAGAAACAGCGCAAGCTTATACAATCTTCCCTGGCTAAAAGCAGGCTTATCGATAAAAATACGGTTAATCCCCGCATGATAGAGAATTTTGCTGATGCTACCAGCCAGTTTTCCCAGATTCTCAACGACTCTGGGTTTATTAAGTGTTTTAAGCTTAGCGATGATGATATTACAGGTACCCGTGATAAAAAAGGAGTCGTAGAACAGTACCTGACACTGGACACAAGCCAGAATGCAGCTTTAGCAGATATAGATTTTAGGGATGGTGAAATGAGGGTAGGTGATAAGTACTGTAAGATGTATTCCCTGGCTGATGCTGATGATATGCCTTCCCTGGTAGGCCCCCGGATCAGGTATGAACCTTTTTCTACTGACAAAACCTCTTTCTCACTGGGTTTCGCCACTCACCTGGGTTTACTTCTCGACTGCAATCACATCTACAGCCAGTACCTCTACCTCGTTGATGCTGATGAAAAGAAAAAGGAGCTGGAGTCAAGCAGGAACAACCTGGCTGCCCTGGCTAAATACAGCCGGGCCAATGCTATCAATGCTGAAAAGAAAGCCAACTTTCTAAATATTATGCAGTCTACCGGGCAAAGGCCGGTGAGAATGCACTTCAACATTCTGACCTGGAACGAAAACAGGTCAGCCCTGAAGGTGGATGGGAATAAAGTAGCTACAGCCATCACCAAAATTGGTGGTACTCCCCGGGTGGAAACCACTTCTATTGCGCCATTATTCTGGACGGGTATACCAGGATCAGGTGCTGAGCTTCCCGAAGAACTCACTTTTGATGAATTCATGGAAGCCGGTACCAGTATGTGGAACGTAGAAACAAATTACCGGGATTCGCTCAGTCCGGTCGGGGTAAAGCTCACCGACAGACTTAACGGACGGCCTGTTCATGTAGATTTCTCCGATGAGCCTAAAGACAAAAACTACATTTCAAACAGGAACAAATTCATCGTGGGTGGGTCTGGATCCGGAAAGTCATTCGGTACCAATCATATGTTGCGTCACTATGCTGAACAGGAAACAGATATCGTAATTGTTGACATAGGCCATAGTTACAAAGGACTTTGTGATATGGTAGGAGGGTACTATTTCACATACAGTGAGACCAACTATATTAAGTTCAACCCTTTTATCACGCATGACGGCAACAAACCAGATACTGAAAAAGCAGAAAGCCTTAAGTCACTGATCATCTCTCTATATGGTAAGGATTGGAACCCGGATGGGGGGAGTAGCGGGAACAATTCATTGACCAAGGGGGAGTATATGGCTATATCTTCTTCTATAAGTAGCTATTATGATCACCTTGAAAATAATGATGATATACGTCCTTCTTTCAACACGTATTATGAATTTCTGGATAATGAGTTCAGGTCCCAGTTGGAAAAAGACGGGGTAAGGGAAAAAGACTTTGACCTTACCAATTTGCTCTTTGTGCTGAAAAGCTTCTACAAAGGGGGTGAATACGACTACCTGCTCAACTCTGATGAGAATCTAGACCTGCATGATCAGAAGTTTATTGTCTTTGAAATTGATGCCATCAAGGACAACCCGGTACTTTTCCCGGTGGTGACAATCATCATTATGGAGGTTTTTATATCCAAAATGCGTAAGAAAAAAGGTGTCCGTAAGGTTATGCTCATTGAGGAGGCCTGGAAAGCTATTGCCCGTAGTGGTATGGCTGAATTTATCAAGTACCTCTACAAAACCTGTCGTAAGTTTTTCGGGGAGACCTGGATCGTGACCCAGGAGATTGAGGACATGCTGGAGAGCCCCATCATTAAAAAAGCTATCATCAATAATGCTGATACCAAAATTGTTTTTGACCTGTCTAAATTCATGAACAAGTTTGACAACATCGCTGCCCTGATGGGTCTTTCTGAGCATGAGTCAAACCAAATCCTTTCTCTAAATCGCCACGAGACAAAGGAAAGGAAGTACCGGGAGTTGTTCGTATCCTTTAACGGTGTTTACTCAAACATCTACTGTGTAGAGGTGAGCAAAGAGGAGTATCTAACTTTCACCACTGAGGACAAAGAGAAGTTAGCCCTGGAGCAGGCCGCTGAAAGGGCGGGGAGTTACCAGCAGGCAGTATTAGAAGTCGCCAGGACCCTAAAATAACCAACTAAACTACACAAATGCTCATGAGGAGACTACTGTGCTTATCGTTGACACTATTGATTACTGGTGCTGCAATAGCCTCATCTGCTGAGGCTATGAGTACGGCCTCGATATCTGAAGAGCCTATTACTACTGTTTTTACGCCGGCGTGGCTTTGCAAACTAGAAGTCACGCAAGTGGCGGCCCATTCAACTATTACTCTTTCTCTGATGCATGCTCATGCTGCAGGCGATGCTGAAATAATGGCTATACCGGAATGGGTAGTAAAGCTCATCAAGGCGGCAGTCGACCAGGTACTTAAGGCCATGAACCTGGCCCTGATGCGCCTTCAGAATAAGAACATTGATTTAATGAATATCGCCAAGGCCGCTGAGAGCATCATACACGCTGAGGGCATGCAGAAACTTATGGACACTGGCAAGAAGATGAAGGAGTTGCATGAAAAGTATTACGATGATCTCAAGCGGGTAAAAGATGCTATCGTAACAATAGCCACTGTCAGGGACCTGGTTGAAACCCAAAAGGATTTTATGGCAGACTATCAACGTATCATTGAAATGATTAACACAGGCACTATATTCTCCCCTGACGAGATTGACTACATCACTCGGGCCTCTGCGGCGATACTTGACAATGCTTTAAAAAACATTGACGACGTAAACAGTATCATTGAGTCTTTCAAGACTGATATGACAGATGCTGACAGGCTTATCCTTGTTAAGAATATGAGGAACCGCATAGACCGGGATAAAATCTCGATGGAGCAACTCAAAAATAATGTGACTGCTATTGTTTTGATGCGCAGTAATCCGCAGGAAGATAACATCAGGCTATTTTTTAATAAGTAAAATACTATACTATTCGTTATGCGAAACAAGGCAGTAAAAATAATAGCGCTTTTAACCTTAATATTCTTTAAGGCTCCCTGCTACAGCCAAAATGCTGGTGAAATAGTACAGGAGGGCGTATCAGGAGGGGGTATTAATCTTGATGATTTAGGAAATACAGCTGCCGAATTTGTGCTCAATATTCAAAACCTGGGTTTTGTCAAGGCCAGTATCAAGATTATAAAAGAAAGCAATATTGATTTGCTGGCTACCTACCAGGCAATGCGGCAAATCAAAGAAGGTGAATTCAACCTCCACAAGGAGTTCAGGGAAAATGTGCTCAACATTGTCAAGGATGAGGTAAAGAACCACTCGAAGATCTTGCAGACTATAGATATGCTTGCCCAGATAAGAAGGGAGGCAAGAGCAGCCCGCGGGCACATTAATGACCTTGATGTGTTCTCAGCTGCCGAAAAAGAATTCTTCAATGAGTCTTACAGTAATGTACTACGGGAAGCCCTTCATATTGCCGCTGAGATAGCCACTATTACTACTGACAAAGAGTTGGCTATGAATGATGCAGAGCGTATTCGTCTCGTCTATATCCTGCATGACAGCACATTTGAACTGCTATCCGGACTCAGGAATTTCAACAACCAGATGCGAATGGCAGCCAACCTAAGGCTTGAAAATATTGACGATTACGGTAATGTGAAGAATCTCTTCACTGCAAAGGCCGGGACATAATCCAAAACCACTGTTATGATTACTTTCAAAGTCATATTTATATCTATTTTTTTGGTGCTGACCAGCTTTGCCATCAGCGCCCAGGATCTAGGGCCTATACCTGCAGTTGACGTCACCCAGGTAGATTGGGCCGAAATATATGGCATGGTTGAGCCGGGCGACGCTAAAGGCCTGCTGGATATAATAGGAATGTTCGATGGTATTTCCGAAGGGGATGTGCCTGCACCTAAGCTTTCAGACTTTGTTAAACGAAAGAAGAAAAGGAAAAAATACTCGGTAAGGGAGACTGCCGGCTGGCTCACTCATTTTGTATTATCAGGTCGTCTGAGCAACTATATGGATAAGGCACATAACTTATATATCCTTGTTTCTGATGACGAGAAGGTGCTCCATGAAAAGTTTTTTTCTTCCTACATGATTGTCAGCCCTGAAGTGCTGGGGGCCACTGAGGTAACTGAGTTTATCAATAATTCTCACAACATCATCACTAAAATAAACGCTATCAAGGCATTGATCAATGAAAACAGGGGTATACTCTCTGATGATGAGAGGATAGCCTTTCTTCAGGTCCTTAACACGATCATGGCAAACAAGCAGAATCAGCTTTCAGAGTTTCAGATGCTCACCAGTGACAACACATTAGTAGCCACGCCTGCTCAGCGCAAAGAATTGATCATAAAGCTCAATGATGCCTCTCTCGAAGTTGATGATGGCCTTGGTATCCTATACAATCAGGTAGTGTACTTGATGATGCAAAGGACTGATAAAAAAATCGTCAATGAGACGCTGGAAATGATGTTTAAGAAGACTTAAAAAAAAGCCTGACTATGCCCCGTAAAGTAATTGCACTACTGCCCGTTATATTTTTTGTGAGCTTTGATGTGTACGCTGCAACAGGATCAGGTATGCTCACAATGAGAGATAGCCTCTATAAGGCATATAATGACTTGTTTCCACATTTTAACACAGTGGCCGGTGGTATGGGCCTGATAGCCGGTTTTGGTGCTTTGCTCTACGTATTTGTAAGGGCTTACAAAATGCTCATGCTTGCTGAAACATTTGACGTATATCCGATCCTAAAACCGTTTGCCATCGGTCTTCTGCTCATATTCTATCCAGGCTTTTTAGGCTTAATAAACGGGATAGGGAACATCCCTGTCAATTTTACCAATGCCCTGGTAGGGGAGACAAACCAAACCATTGAAGTATTGCTCAATAAAAAGTTACAGGAGACCAATGCATGGAAGTGGTATAACACAAACGATATGTGGGGTAGCTACGGCGCCTGGGTGGAGGACAACGACATTGATACAGGTGTGATTGGGGAAAACCATATTACCGCCTTTGCCCAATTTGCCGGTGAGCAGATGAAGTTCCAGATCAAGACCTATGCCCGCGAGATCTTGTTTATGATTCTGTCGGTGTTCTACTACGGTTGCTCACTGCTCATAGATGTGGCGCGGATATTCTTTCTTTTGGTGCTGGGCTTCCTTGGGCCGGTGGCTATTGCGTTCTCTATGTTTGATGTGTTTTCAGGCAGCCTGGTAGGATGGCTTACCCGCTACGCGCATGTTTACCTCTGGCTGCCAATTGCCAACCTATACGGCTTTTTGATCAACAGCATACAGATCAACCTGATCCAGGAAAGTATTGTACAGATAGAAACGGACGGCAGCAGTGTTTTTGACGGTGCGGATATGGCGATGCTGGCGTTTTTATTTTTTGCTGCTCTGGGATATTTTACCATTCCCAGTGTCGCTTCCTGGATTATCTCCCCTGGAGCTGGAGGTATGGGAAGGGCCATGAATTCGGTAAATGCATTACCTAATGCCGCCTCTGCTGCTACCGGTGCGATAGTAGGGGTAGGGGTAGCCTCTGCTGTCGGAGCTAAAATAGCTGCCGGAAGCGGCGGTGGTGGTGCCGCAGCGGCTGCGATGGCTTCATCTGGCAATTCAAAAAGCAATCATCAGTACAATCAATTGACCTCTTAAAAGATATAAGGCATGCTAAAATCACTAAAAAATGTAGAATCGGCTTTTCAGAAAACCAGAATGATAGCCGCCATTTTCATGGTGTTCTGTATATCAGTACTTATTCTTGATGCATACCGGGATGCAGAGCTTGAAAACAAGCTGCTGGCACGTCTGGACAAACCGTATTTACTGGTGGGTGACCAGGTACATATGATTGAGATGATTGAGAATATGGAACAGACACGTCCCATAGAGGCCAGGGGTCATATTGAGAAGTTCCATGAACTCTATTTTAACCTGGACCCGGATAACAAGGTAATAGAAGACAATGTGAAAAAGGCCATGTATATGGTCGATGAATCAGGCCGTCTTCAGTATGAACACCAGAAAAATAACCGTTACTTCTCTCAGATAGTCACTGACAACATTTCTCAGCGCATTGAGCTCAACAAGCCCATAGAGCTTGATACCATTAACAACCGGGTCAAGTTCCGTCTGGAAGCAACACAGCAATTGACCCGTAGCACGTCGATTGTAAAACGATCACTTATCACCGAAGGATTTCTTCGTGATAACGTAGGCCGGACTGACAATAACCGTCACGGCTTTTTGATAGAGGATTGGCGGATTGTTGAGAACATAGATACTGAAATCATAAAAAGGTAATCATGGCTAAAATTAAGGACAGGGCTAAACTACAGGGTAAACGCTACGGCATAGCCGAAAAAAGCGTGGATGATTTTGCCAGGCAGAAATCTGAAGCTTTCAATGAGAAAGTTGAAAATCAGGGTTGGAGTAAAATTTACATACTCGCTGCCCTGACCTTACTGATGCTGATTCCCCTGGCCGTAGCTGTCGTTGTCTATAAAGAAGGACTGTATAACAATTCTCCTGGTTATGAAAAGGTCAACCAAGCGATCATGGCTCCTCATGCCGAGGAAGAGATGAAAGAGAAGTACCTGGAATCTATCCAAGACATGAAAGAAAGCGATTCACTATCTGCGGTTGAAAAAAGAAGAATACAATAATTTAAATACGATACCCATGGATAAAAAGAAACAAGAGCGAAATTTCATGCTATTCATTCCAATACCTGTTTTTATAACAGTCTGCATCCTGTTTTCCATTTTTGGCGGTGGGTCAGGCTCTGATGTGATAGCCTCAGAGCAACCTTCACAAATGTTAAATGTAGATGTTCCCAAGGATGATGAAAGTTTGATTGGGAATATGGTGGATAAGTTTACCAGCTATCAGGAAAAAGATAAGAATGAGAAGCACTATCGTATTCAAAAACAGAAAGATCCTTACAAAGAGTTTATCAATGAAAATGAGGATCGTCTGGATGATCTCGAGAAGACTTCCCGTAAATACCTCAAGCAACCCGATGAACTAAGCTTTGGGGCAAAAGGTGAGACGCAGCAGCTCGAAGAGGAATTCATTGAAAAGGAGAAAGAGCTTGAGAATAAACTCAGCGAGCTTGAAAAAAGCCTCAATAATAGTGGTACTACCAAGGGATCATCTTATTCTTCTACAGGTAAATCATTAAAGGGATCTCGGCCTGAGCAGTTGTTTAACTATCCTCAAACCCCGGTAGCTTCTACCTCGTATCCTGGCAATCATCTGTCCTCGGACAGGATTCCTTCCGATCAGCTATCTCCTGAGATCCAGGTCCAACTGGCAGCCTATGAGGCTGCAGCCTCTGAAATGGAAGACCAAGAAGCCAGCCAGTTTTCTGACATGAAGGATATGTTGGATAAGATACTTGATATCCAGCATCCGGAAAGGGTGAAACAGCGTCTTAAAGAGCAGAGCGGAAAGGATAAAGGGACCTTCCATCCAGTTCACAACTCTAAGAATCATGTGCCAGTAGACTATCTTGGCGACAATGAAGAGGATGTGTACATAAAAAGGTATCATCAGTATATGAGCCTCAATGCAGATACGGTCTATAAGGTCGTGCCAAGGAATATGGTCTATGGTTTCATGGGTCTATCCTCAGATGAAGGGAATTTGCTTAAAGATGAGGTAAAAGCCGTTGTCCACAATGGAGGAACAGTTACTTCAGGAAGCAAAGTTAAGCTTAGACTGCTCAGTGATATCGTTGTTAATGGCCGGGAAGTGAGGTCAAACAGCTATATCTACGGTGTATGCGAAATTAATGGTTCCCGGGTTGATATTGAGATAGCGTCGATCCAGGTCAGTAATACGGTAGTCCCGGTCAATATGATGGTCTATGATCATGACGGCATGGAAGGTATCTATGTCAATGGTCTTGCTGAAGGGCAGGACGCCCGGCAGGCTGCCACAAATGCCGGCACGCAGTTGAACATGCAATTGGCTGATCCAACCATTCAGGGTAGGCTCATTGACAATTCAGTAAGGGAAGTACGGCAACTACTACAGCGCAAGGCGCAAGCTCCCAAGGCATTCTTGAAGTCTGGCCACCAGATATTTTTACTCAATTCTAAAAACTAAACAATCAGAAAACATGAATATTACCAGATCAATGCTGTTGTTACTGTCGGCTGTATTGCCATTTTTATCCTTAGCCCAGATCAATTCTTCTCTCGGTAGGGAAACTGTTCTGGAAGTATATCCATTGGAAGTAACCTTAAACAAGACTACTTCAATCCGATTTCCTGAGAACATTATCAGCGCTGATGTGGGAAGCATAGGTATCCTGGCTGATAAGTTTGAAAAGGTAGAGAATGTGCTCCGCGTAAAAGCCAACCGCTCAGACTTTGAGGATGCTAGTTTAACGGTGGTTACCGGAAATAGTCGCATCTACACCTTTATGGTTAGGTATACTGATAACCCTAAATACCTTACGATAGATATGAACCAGGCGATGCCGCTAAAACAGGGTCGACTAGCCGAAACCCGTGCATCTTTGATGGGGGCTCAGAGTGCGCTAGAGGTCTTGCCGGTCGCAAATGGCATGAGTGATGTCGGCACTGGCTCTATGAACTTTTTTATCAATTTCGAAGATACACAGCTAAATGTGGCTACGATTAAAGCCTTGTCTCAGAAGGTCAAATTAATGGATAAAAGCGTCCGTCATCTAGGTGTTGAAAAAAACGATTTAGTATTTACCGCGGATGGCATATTCATTAAAGAAAACGTCATGTTTCTGCAACTCAGCGTTTTAAACAGGTCGCATATAAACTATGATATTGACCTGGTGCAGCTCGTAGTGCGTGATGAAAAGATTAGTAAGAAGACATCCCAGCAGGAGTTTGAGATCGAGCCTATTTTAACTACCGACGATGCCTCGGACCTGACAGTTCGCGGTAAAAACAGGCTGACTTTTACGTATGCTATCAGAAAGCTTACCATACCTGATAATAAGGAGTTGGTAGTACAACTCTTTGAAGAGGACGGTGGCAGGAAGATGGAATTTATCATAGACAATAAGGATCTGATTCGCTCCCTACCTATCCAGCTAGATGACTAACACAATGAACCTAAAGATATGAGTTACGTAAAATTTTTTATAGCAATCGCTTTCATTTTTGTTTTTTTTCAAACCACGGATGCACAGGTTCACATGAAAGGTGTGAATCACCTTGAGATCAGTAGTGGAGTTTTTGATTCGTTTGATGAGCCCGGCTACCATGCGGGTATTTACTACGCTAAGATCAGAAACAAACACTGGTGGTGGAGGATTGGATTTCAGGGCAATACACAGGACCTAAGCTTAAATGGTTTTGCTGTACCGGTAAGGAAGTACCTGGTCAATGGATCATACTTCTACACGCTGGGATCACTGTTCCGTAATCACCTGTATTTCAATGTTGGTAGCGGGGTACTTGCCGGGTATGAACAGATAAATAATGGAGAGGCAAGATTAAATGAATCGGTAGTTCTCAGGGATAGAAGCAAGGCGGTATTTGGTTTAAACCCGGAGGCCAACATAGAGCTTTTCCTCACAAGTAAATTTATCCTAAGCTTAAACTACAGCAAGCGTATGTTGATCAACTCTGATTTGAGCGTCTGGGACGATGTTTTTTCAGGCGGTGCGAAGTTTTATATACATTAAAAGTAATTAGCAATGAGACTGTTCAGGAATTTCTTTTTAGCCTTTGGTATCACACTTTTCATCAGCAAGCTGATTGGCTTCAGGAGTGTATTTCGGTTTGTGATAAATGTTTTCATATTCATCGCAGCCCTGTTTATCTGTAGGATCATTGCCCAGGTTGCTTACATAATTATCTTTCAATAATAGCAGATAGAAAAATGAGAAATCAATTGCCAGTAATTATATTTCTATTCACACTGAGTCTTATATCTTGCCAGGACGATATCCTTGACTTTGAGCGTATCATAAATTTTGAGATACAAGGAGTGAGAATCCCGGAGGAAGGAAACGTATCGGATACGATGGTTTTCCGTTTTTCCTCTCCCTCAAACCTTAGGGCATTGATTCTTCCCAGCAAAGGTGATGGCAACTTTTATGTCAACGGTACCCCTGTGATTACCAATGGTAGAAGTCCTGTGGAGCTAGGCGATGGCAACCGCCTTAGCTATGTGGCCAACCGGGTAGGTATCCACAGCGGGCAAATGATACTTTTTAACTCTTCAGATCAGAGAGATACGGTGGACTATCAAATGAGTGTGAGCAAAAGGCTTCCGGACTACAATGCCCGGCTCTACCGGGATGAGGATAGCGGAGACTTTGTGCTTTACTTAAAACAGCAGGGTCCCGAGGAGTTGGATGCCGTCTACGATATAAGAGTGATGGGAAATAACTCCATTGAATTGATTCTCAACTTCGCTGGCAGAGGCCAGGACTACAGACTCGGTGACAGGATCAGGCTCAACTACCGGGACATTGTAGAAAATGGATATACCATGCCTATTAAAATGGAGTTGGTATCTGCTGAGCAACAAAGGTCAAGAGTTAACTTTGAGGTTACTGATGAAAATAACAAGCAGGTATCGATAAGTAAGTCACTCTTCTTTAGCACTGATGGCCCTACCAGACCTGCCGAGGCGGAGCCGGTAATCCTGCCTGATTTCAACATGAGGGTATTCTCAAGTGATACATCTACCTTTAACATGTACATAAAGCAGCAGACCAGCAATGAGAAAGGTGATGTCAACTACCGGATGTATGTAGAGGGAGCTTCAGGAGACAATGATATTGAGCTGGAGATATACTTTGCCGGCCGGGAGTACCTATACCGCCTCGGTGATATCATTCATGCAGAGTATAGTGAATTTCAAAATAATAACTATGTTTTAGCCTTTAACATAAATTTAGTTGAAGGTCCCCGGGAATCGTATCGTCTCAACTTCATCGTTGAAGACGAATTCGGCAAAAAAGTAACAGTAACCAAGGAATTCAAGATAAATCCGGCCATATAACGCATAACTTTTCACTATGAAAAAGACAGTCATATATATCTCTCTTGTCATTCTTATACTTAGCAGCTGCCAGGAAGATACAGTTGTTTCAGATGGCCCCCATGAGATGGGAGCTATCTACGAAGAGATCATGAACGAAAACCAGGCCTGGCAAATATCAAAGGTAGAAAGTGATAAGCCGCGCACGTTTGAGTTCAGTTACATCAAAACGGATGATGAAGGCTTTCCGCTCGGTATTGATAGTGTGTTCATTAAAAGCGACAACTGGCTTGGCCAGTTTGAGCAGGCCTCTACTTATGACCCGCGTAATTACCGGACTGGGGTATTGGTAAAATTTGATTTCTCTTACAGCCAGATGTTTACATCCTCGATGTATTTAGAATATAAGCTGCCTAACATGGAAGAATTTGAAACCATAAGTATTGGGGAATCTAAGACTGTTGATGACCTGACTACATTTGAGATTGATGTATCAATACTCCACAAATACTTTTACGGGTACAACAATCTGAATATGACCATTGATCAGGAGGATGATAAGGAGACCTGGACAAAATTCAAGGCTTCCCGGGAGAAAATCAGTTTCCAGGTTGATAAAACGTATCGGGATACAACATACACCGTTGACGTGGTGCTCATACCCGCGAACTGATCACCTACACTCAAAGCGATCAAGAAAAGTAAAGAAATATAGCCCTTAAAGAATACTCTTTAGAAGCTTTTCTATGCCCAATAAAATGCATAGCTGGGATAGCTATGCTCATGAGAATTTAAGTTTTGGAAATCCACCTGCTTTAGCAATGGGAGTGGTTACCCACCGGGAAAAAAACGTGCGCGTCAGCGCGAACACGCTCTCCAAATAAATAATATTTATTTTCACTATAATGATTATTTTACTATATTTATGATAATGAAACTGACCACAAAACTTTTGTTGAAACCCACGCCTGAGCAGAAGCAAGTACTTCTGGATACTATGAAGCAGGCCAACGCCGCCTGTGATAGTATTTCTCAGTGGTGTTGGGAAAACAAAACTTTTGGTCAGTACAAAATCCATCACGGCAACTACCATACGATTAAGGGTTCTTTTTACCTTTCCGCTCAAATGGTTATCCGTTGTATTGCCAAAGTCTGTGATAGCTATAAGCTGGACAAGAAGCGTCAGCGGTCTTTTCGTAAGTACGGTTCTGTTGCTTACGACTCTCGCATTCTGTCTTACAAAGGTGCTCTTGCCTCTATCTGGACAATAGAGGGTAGGCAGAAGATACCGTTTGTAACCGCAGAACATCACGCTGAACTTTTGAAATATGCTCAGGGTGAAGCTGATTTGGCATATGTAAGAGGTAAACTCTACTTACTTCAAACCTGTGATGTTCCTCACGAAGCTGAACAGGAGTTTGATGATTGTATTGGCGTTGATCTTGGTATAACTAACATTGCATCTACCGCAGGGGCGGCCCCTGATGATACAGATACATTTGCTGGTAAAGAACGGAATCAGCTTCGCCAGCATAGACAGAAAGTTCGTAAAGCTCAGCGAGGTTTGCATAACCGCTGGTCTTTCCATCAACTGCAAAGTTTTATTCAGTACAAGGCCAAGAGAAGGTATTCCGGTCTACTTTGTGCCTTCTCGTTATACTTCTAAAACCTGCCATAGCTGCAATAAAATTGGTAAACGCGATGGTGAAAAATTTACTTGTGAGACGTGCAGTGATTTCTATGCAGATGCAAATGCTGCAAAGAATATCCGTGCGTTGGGGCTGAAT
>CAZZGE010000061.1:15570-19656 GCA_964653665.1 uncultured Porifericola sp.
ACCGGCGTCCCGGCGACCGGCGTCCCGGCGACCGTGTCCACGGTGGATATGTTAGTTTTGTGGGGCATATGGGTCAGGGTTAAAGTCCCGGCGGGGAACCGCACGCCCCTTTAGGGGCTAGGATGATTACATAAAACTAAACAGCCAACACCATGACTGCTAAAGAAGCGAAACAAATAGCCATTGATGAAATACTAAGTAAGTTTGGCCATGAGCCTTGCAAAGAAAAAAAATCAGGAGATGAGCTCTGGTACTGCTCTCCGTTCAGGGATGAAAAGACACCATCCTTTAAGGTGACCTTATCCAAAAACCTATTTTATGATTTCGGGGAGGGGAGGGGAGGCACTGCCCTGGATCTTGTAATGTACCTGCTCAACACTGATTTGAGGGATGCCTTAAGATGGTGTAGAGAGTTCAGTAATGCAGATGTGATTAATAGTGTAAGACCTCTTAAAAGAAGGGTACTTGTCAGGAATAAAAAGGAGGATAACCCGCTTGAACTGATTAAGGAAAAGGCATTAAAGAATGCTGCCCTGATAGACTACATTTCCTCGCGATACATTGACATAGAAGTAGCCCGACGCTATGCGGTAGAAGTATACTACCACAATAAAGAAACCGGCAAAAGATATTTTGGAGTAGGGTTAAAAAACGTAAGTGGGGGCTATGCCGTTAGGAATAAGTACTGTAAAAGCCTGGTAGGCCTCAGCGACATAAGTTTTGTAAACGGAGAAATTAAGGATGGCAGAATAGACCTGTTTGAGGGCTTCTTCGACTTCTTATCCCATTGCAGTATCAACCTGTATTTCCCAAAAAGTGACGCGCTGGTCCTTAACAGTACGAGTCACTATAAAAAGGCGATAGCAATGATAAAAAAGGGTAATTACAATGAGGTAAACCTTTACCAGGATAATGATGAAGGTGGTAAAAAGCTTCTTGAGCAACTCAAGAAGGAACTAAGTAATAACATATACATCAGGAGCCAGGCACATCTCTATCAAAACACCAACGATTTAAATGCCTACTGGAGAAAAGTGAAGGGGTAAAGTAATAGTTTACTCTTTCCAATATGCTCAAAATATATAAGAACTACATATTGAATTTCCATTTGTTATGTACAATGTAAGTGAACAACTTACTTACTTAGAGGGTATAGTGATGACTAACCAGACCATTGTAAGCAAATATGTACGCCATCGTTGACTGTAATAATTTCTATGCCTCCTGTGAGCGGGTGTTTAACCCCAAAATCCACGACAAGCCCGTTGTCGTGCTTTCCAATAACGATGGTAATATCATAGCCCGATCAGTTGAGGCCAAAGCTTTAGGCATCAAGATGGGAGATCCGTATTACAGGCAGAAGGAATTTCTTTCCAAAAATAAAGTGGCTGTATTCTCCAGCAATTACGCCCTATATGGAGACATGAGTGCGCGGGTGATGGAAGTACTTTCTATGATGGTTCATGATCTGGAGGTATATTCTATAGATGAGGCATTTCTCAAGTTTGACGGGTATGACAGGATGTATGAAAGCCTTGAGGAATTTGGGTTTAGTATCCGGGAAACTGTCTATCGCTGGACAGGTATTCCTGTTTCAGTTGGGGTGGCCCCGACCAAGACGCTGGCCAAGGTAGCCAATCACTTTGCCAAAAAGGGGAGAGGTGTTCACGTATTGGTGGATGAGAAAGAAATAGAGCAGGCGCTGAGGCAGACGGAACTGGAAGATGTCTGGGGCATCGGTCGCCGATATGCAGCATTCCTCTCTGGCCACGGCCTCAAAAACGCTTTTGACTTCAGTAAGATGCCATTACAGTGGGTCCGGCTGCATATGTCTGTAGTGGGAGAGAGGATGCGGCGGGAGTTGACTGGGGAGAGCTGCCTGCCCCTGGAAATGGTAAGTAGTCGCAGGAAAGGAATTGGCTCTTCCAGATCCATGCGCAAACCTTTGAAATCACTCAATGAGGTCAAAGAGGCCGCGGCCACTTTCATGGGAAGAATTGCTGAGAAGTTGCGCCGGCAACAGAGTTCTGCCAGTGTCATGACGGTCTTTGTGGGTACCAATTCTTTTAAGCCTGAAACGCCTCAATACAGAAACTACCTTATGATCACCCTACCGGTGGCCAGTGATGACAGTGGGGAGATGATTACTTATGCCCTGAAGGGTATTGAGCATATCTATCGGAATGGATTTGAATATAAAAGAGTAGGGGTGATGGTCACCGGTATTGTACCTACCACCCAGGTACAAGCGGGGATTTTTGATAATGTGGACCGGGCAAAGGCCCGTAAGGTAATGACAGCGGTAGATGAGCTAAACGCCAGTTTCGGGAGGAACTTTGTAAGGTCAGCGGCCATGGGCAATGCTCAGCATGCTAAAACCTCACGACAGATGCTCTCACCACGTTATACAACCAGGTGGGAAGATATAATAACGGTTAGAGCATTTGGTTAGGTAAATGAAATCTCGAATATAGTCTAACCTCTACTTTAGCCTTTTAGAAGAAACAAAAAGAACCCTCAGGGTTAGATAAATTTGGATCGACTAAAATTCAAATTCATGATGACTATCCCCGAGGAATTCCGCGTCACGACGACCCGTCTTAAGACGGGAGAATTTCGTCCAGTACCTTAAATAAAATTTAAGGTGTTATAAAATAAGGCAGATACCTTTAAGCTGTAATTAGTACGTCAGTGATCTGGGCTTCAATTTCTCTTGTTGCAGGCAGAATGTGACAAATCTGCTTTTTGGCTACTTTGAGCAGTTCACGGTATTTGCGTGGGTTTTCTTGTAGTCGGCAGTAGATGCCATCTTTTCCGAATTTCTTTTCCCTTATGGTTTTGAGGTTGTCATTGTCATCGGATAAGATCCTGACATCAAAAAAAATAGTCTTTCCGGCGGCTTGGACAAGCCTGATCAATGAACCAACGCCATCCTCAGAGAAATGAATGATGACAAAATCGTCTCTCTTGGAGCCTTCTTTTATGAAAAACATAATAATGAATTTTTGAGGTAGGAGAATAGGAAGGGCTATTACACCCTTCCGTATTGCTGCTTGCTAAAGCAGTTCAATGTCAGGAACTTTGATTAATGCCTGCTTGACGTTCACACCCTCTTTGTTGGTATAGGTCTGGTAAGCCAGTTTTCCTGATACGGCAACCTTCTTACCCTTACCGCCATATTGATCTATAATACCAGCAACTCCGTTCCATGCCTCGCACTCGTGCCAGTCGGTATTCTCTACCTTTTCACCAGCGGCATTGGCGTAAGACTCATTTGTGGCCAATGAGAAGTTAGCCCATTTTCTTTCCAGACTTTGTTTCTTTCACTTCGGCTGCATTTCCCATGTTAACAGTGAGTGTAACTAGATTTTTCATGCTCATAATAAGATAATTTTGATTAATTATTATACATGAAAGATAGCATAAGCAAACCAAATAAGCAATATTTATTTAATGTTTAAATTAGATACATTAGTTATTTGCTTGCAAATAAAGTCAACTTTATTAGGGGGAATAATATTTCTAGATGCGCTCTCCCCTCCGGCTCCAGGGGCGGCCCTGGCCCTACGGAGTAGTCATTAACGAAGTGGTGATTCGGAATGCTTGGAAGAGCATACCATTCCAGTCCGACATTTCTGAGTGCTTTCCCCTCGCCAGAAAAGCAAAACCGGCGCATTATATGTCAAGTGTCAGGCCTGCCGTCAGGCAAAGCCAAAAAGTGGAACGATTTGCGTTGCCTAGATTGCTTGATATACAAAGAAAGGCCCTGAAGGCCTGCCGCTGATTTTATATTGAAACGAAGATAGGGAGGACTGGACTTAGATAATTTGAGGTATTACTTATATTAAACGAACCCCCTTTTTCTCGTTTTAAACTGTATAGAATCGGTATAAATGAAACCGAAACAGTGCCATTGGTCATGTTTTGAGCCTAATTTACCTAAAAAGTAAGGCATTCTGCAATACTTTTCAACCGACCCCCATCTTCTCGTTTTAAACTGTATAGAATCGGTGTAAATGGAACCGAAACAATGCCATTGGTCATGTTTTGAGCCTAATTTACCTAAACAGTAAGGCATTTTACTGA
>CAZZGE010000061.1:19756-22200 GCA_964653665.1 uncultured Porifericola sp.
TGCCATTGGTCATGTTTTGAGCCTAATTTACCTAAACAGTAAGGCATTTTACTGAAATTATGATTCAAATGTCATCATTTCAGCACCAGATCAAACAAGCAAGAGTAGCCCCCTTTTTCTCGTTCCAATAAACATAACCAACTGATGATCAGCAAATTATAAAATAACCAGCACCCCCTTTTTCTCGTCTAACCCTCTTTTTATCGTCGTTGAGCCACTAAAAACTCGTTTTTAACCCCCTTTTCCTCATACTTGGCCCTCTTTTTCTCGTTTCACGCCCCCTTTACCTCGTCGTTTATTATCGTAAATCTCTGGAAATCAACTTTTTACAATCACTGTAAATATTTTAAACTTTATTAAAATAATAAATTTTAAAAGAGATTTTTTATCCTTTTAAGAAAGTAAGAGAGAGTAATCAATAGCAAATTACCACGATAAGCTGGTACTAAAACTTTATTGAGTTATTTATTTGGTTAATGAAAATTGCGCAAAAACGAGAAAAAGGAGGTGTGTATTTTTACCTAACTTGTTCATTCACAATGGATACCAAAATAAAATGACGAGAAAAAGGGGGGTAAATATTAATACCTAATCCTTAAATATTGCTCTTGTGGACTAAAAAGAGCAAGTTTGTTATATGCAGACCATTATAGAATATGAGCCTACAACCCTAGTAGTACAGAGTAACTACCTTGTCAACGGGAGATTCAACTTTACAACTAATATGTTGCGAATCTTTCTTTTTCTGTTATTGAAAATTAAAAAAGGTGACCTTGAATTTAAAGAGGTTAAAGTTCCTTGTAGGATACTTCAGGCATCCAGTAAAAAGGTTAAGTACGATCATATCAAGGAAGCTGCGAATCGTCTCACCAAAGAGAATATAGGCGTAGTAGCCAAGGAGAAAGATGGAAAAAACAAATACAAGTTTATACCATTGATGGCTATGTGTGAATATAAGGAGGGAGAAGGATACCTTGTGGCCAAGTTTAACGATTATGCCAAACCTTATCTACTGGATCTTACTCAATATTTCACATCTGCACAGTTTAAACTATTTATGAATATAAAGTCTTTTTACTCTTACCGCGTATACTGGCTTCTCAAACAGTATGAGGACTTCGGAGGTAAAACTTTTACGGTAACTGAGCTTAAGGAAATGCTTCAGGTGGAGAGTAAATATTCTAGGTACTATGATTTCAAGCGATTTGTTATCAATCAGGCTCACAAGGAACTGAAATATACTGATATGGCTTTTGAGTTTACTGAACAAAAAAGGGGACGTTCAATTGAAAAGCTCAAATTTAAGATTACCGGTCACTACAGCTTAGCAGGAAACCAAAAAAAGAGGAAACACAAAGACACTCCACAGAGAGCTATTGATTTTGATGCTCAGCCTCAGGAGTATATTGATAAAAATATACGTGTTTTAATATTGATGGGCTTTAAAAAGCCTGAGGCAGCACAAATCGTAAATATTGTAGAGGACAAACGAAAGCTTACAAAGGTCCTTTACAGGTATGAAATTACTTGTAATAACACATCCGAATTAAACAGTGATAAGATCAGGAAGGAGTTTCTTGATCTTTTCGATCTTGTACCCAACACAAATAAGGAAAGGGCCTGAATAAAGGTTAAGTTTTTCACTGCCTGGTATTGAGCTGTAATAGTTTATACTAGCTGCCAGTCGCGATTTTCTGGTTGAGTTTTCTTAAGTATTCCTCCCAAAATATATTAAAGCCCGCAGTTGTAACACCCAACTAACTGCAAATTTTCTTACTGAATTAGTTTAAAGATGTATAGATGTCACTTTATACGTACCATCAAGGTAATTGACTGAAGTGATTTTCCAAGGGTAAATGAATAACCAGTCACCAGGTGTATTCCGGGGGTGGTATATCATTCATCCGGAGATACAGATTTGCCTTGGCCCTATGGTTATTCATGTGATCCTGTACATAAAAAAAGGCAAACGCCCTACTCACGGTATTTCCACTGTGATACATTACACAAGACTCATCCAGCTTTTCCTGTTCTATGGTGTAGATTACATCAGTAGTATACGCAAATCCTTTTTCCAGTAAAGCAATAATCTCGGTCTTGGTCATCTTGGAAGCATCCGGGGCGTTTGGTTTAACATCCAGTCCCTGTACGTAACGTTTGGTCAGTAGCTCTATCGTATAGCCGATATGGACCATTTGCTCACCAAAGGTCTTGCTTACCTCCGTGGGCTGGTACGAATATAAATCTTCAGGCATTGCCTCGGCAACCTCCAAACAGTGTTCCGTAGCCACCTGCCAAACGGATAAATACATAGTGGTAAAGGGAGTTTTGGGTACCCTATCAGTTTGCCCATAGGAGGTAATAGCACAAAAAAGAATGGCGACTACTAGAAATACATTTCTCATCATCAAATAGAAGTCTGTGGGGTATAAGCTACTATTTAG
>CAZZGE010000062.1:0-22121 GCA_964653665.1 uncultured Porifericola sp.
CAGTCTTATCCGGGATTACCTGGTGCAGGAAGGGCAGGAGCGCTACTACATTGAGAGTGATGAGTACTCTACTTCTTCAAAAATTATTAAGTTTTTGTTCCAGTTCTTTACAAAGGGTTCTGATATCTCAGTTAGCTTCGGTAAGCCGATGGATATGCTAGGCAATGAAGTGAATGAGGAGGGCCACAGCCTTGATAAGTATGGCAGACATATTAGCCTACGAGAATATTTCTGCAGTGGTGACCAGATCACGCGAGATACTCAACGTGAACAGGAGTACACCCGAATGCTAGGCGAGGCGATCTTACGGTCTTTTCATAAAAACAATAGGGTGTTCGCCAGCCATCTGGTGGCTTTTACCGCTTTTCAGCTGATCCGCCAGAAATTCCCGTACCTTGATCTTTACAATCTGCTTAGAATCCCTGAAGAGGACCAGCTTATCCGTTATGAAGAATTTCAAAAAGCCCTTGAGCAGGTCAGGGAAGAAATATTCCGTCAGCACCGGGCGGGTGAGGTAGAAATCTCTCCTCGCTTGAAACAGGATATTGACCGGGTGATAGAGCACGGTATCAATAACGTAGGCTTATACCACACCCGAAGGCCGCTGCTCATGGACAAAGAGAAGAACCGCATCTATACCCAGGATCTCAACACACTATATTACTATCATAATCGTATGGTTGGCTATGGCCTGGAAAAATTTTTCCAGCAAAAGCCTGCCCGGCAGCAACTAATTGAAGAATGACAGATCAGTACGTAGGTGTGGTAGGGGCAGGTAGTTTTGGCACTGTGATCGCAAATACACTGGCAGAAAACAGCCGGGTATTGCTCTATACCCGGAGGGCTAAGGTAGCAGAGGATATGCTCATAAGCCGAAAGAGCGGTGCCTACCCCCTGCATGACCGTATTACTCCAACCAACGACTTGAAGCAACTGGCTACCCACTGCAAGGTGATCTTCCCTATAGTTTCTTCTTCTGGTTTCCGCAATGCCATTGCTGACCTTTCTCCGTTCCTGAAGCCTTATCATATTCTGATTCATGGCACTAAAGGCCTGGATGTAAAAATGCCCGAGCAAAATATGCTTACCCGAGACAACGTAAAGACCATGAGTGAAGTGATCAGGGATGAAACAGTGGTAGTAAGAGTCGGTTGCCTGGCCGGCCCTAACCTGGCCAAAGAACTAGGTGAAGGACAGCCGGGAGCCACGGTGGTCGCCAGCCACTTTGATGAAGTGATCCGTATCGGCCAGCAGTTATTGCGTAATCCCCGTTTTCAGGTATATGGCAACAGCGACCTTATTGGTATAGAGTTGTGTGGTGTACTAAAAAATATCATCGCGATCGCCTCTGGTGTACTGTATGGGCTGGGGCTGGGAGAAAATGCCCGTGCCCTGCTGGTTAGCCGGGGTATGGTAGAAATGATCTATCTGGGAAAAGCACTGGGAGGAAATGTTAAAGCCTTCATCGGACTGGCCGGCGTAGGCGATCTGGTAGCTACCTCCTTTAGTCAGCACAGTCGTAACTTTACTGTTGGTAACCGCCTGGCCAGGGGCGAAACGCTTAGCGAGATCATGCAGACCATGGAAGAACTGGCGGAAGGAGTCAATACAACCAGGGTAGTCAAGCGGCTAGCCGACTACTACCAGGTAAGTGCGCCAATTACACTGATGCTTTACAAAATGCTTTTTGAAGACCTGCCCGCAATCAAAGCGGTTGACAGTTTAATGAAGATGCCTTTTACCGAAGATGTGGATTTCTTGTAAAAAAATCCGGACTGTTGGGCCCGGATCGTTTTAGCGTGGCAATAGTAATTACTACTTGTTATCAATGTAATCGTAGATGTCAATAATCTTGACCTCCACCCTTCGGCTCTCTTCAGGATTGGATGCCTCATGGGCTGTGGCACCGTAGCCCCGGGCGACAATTCTACGCCGTACAATACCTCGCTGGTTGAAGTAGTTCAATACTGCGATAGCGCGCTCGTTAGACAAGCGACGGTTGGTCTCCTCGTCTCCTTCAGGTGAAGCATAGCCCGAAATTTCAATACCCAGTTCAGCGTACTTCTTAAGATTGTCGAGTATGCCAGCCAGTTGTTCTGTATCGGTAGCTGCCAGGTCACTCTCTCCCGCCTCAAAGTAAATCTTGCTCATATCGTCCAGCAGGCTTTTATTGTAGCCGGGATTTGTTCTTTTCTTATTATTTTTTTGCTTAATCGCTTCTTCTGTCACGTAGAAGGTAGGAAGGGAATATACTATTTCATCACCCACTTTTTTGGCTACGAGATCATCGGCCCCGGTTTCATCATAATAGTATGCCAGGTCGGCAGATTCCAGCTTTTCTTCACTGATATTCTCAAAATCAACTTCTTCTATTGGGTTGGTCTCATACATGAGGTCAAGCAGATAATCAAATGCTGAAGTATCAGTAGTTGCAATGATAGATTCCATCATATCATAAAGGTCCAGGCTATCGTTTTGCACCAGCTGGGCTTCGTTGGCCATGCGTTGCTCCTGCTCTTGCTTCCCGTGTACATCAAAGAAAGCGTTTTTAACCTCTACTTCCTGCCCTACAATTACGTCAAACTGCTTAATGGGCTTCAGATGAATTTCCTGATACAGTTCATGAAAGTAAGTCTGGTTAGGAATATTCACGTTCACAGTATAGGGCAGATAACCTTCTGACTCAATAATAAGATCGTAGTTACGTCCCGGGGGTAAAATGATCAGATAGTTACCAGTCTCTTTATCAGGATCGTATACGTAGTCAAGCTTCTGACTGGCTTCCACATCTACCACTTTAATACGGGTAGGGACGGGCTGCAGGTCCTCTCCCGCCAGAATTTTTCCCTTGATCATGGTCAGCGGAATATTAGCCTCGCTTTCCGGCATCTCAAAGTAGTAGATGTCCTGCCCTCCTTTGCCGCCTTTTCTTTCGGAAGAAAAGTAACCCATTTTGCCGTTTGCAGTCAGCGTAAAGTAGTTATCATCCGTAGGCGTATTGATAGGATAACCCAGATTATCAGGTTTTTTCCACTCACCGTTGATTTTATAGCTCTTAAAAATATCATTGCCACCCATGGTGTTATGGCCGTTGGAAGTATAAAAGAGCGTTCTACTGTCGGGATGGATAAAAGGAGCATCCTCGTCAAACTCGGTGTTCACATTAGGTCCCAAGTTTTCCGGCTTACCCCAGCTGCCATCGGCCTGCTTGACCGAACGATAGATATCCATACCGCCATAACCATCAGGGCGATTGCTGGCAAAGTACAATATCTTACCGTTAGGGGTGATACTGGCAGTGGTTTCCATGTAGCGTGAATTGATACGCTCGCTGATATTGGCCGGCGAAGTCCAGCCTTTTCCGTCGCGTCGGATACTATAAATACTACCTGAATTCCCTTCTCCACCTACGAAAATAAGCATTTCACGACCGTCGGTTGACAAACCTGCAGTACCTACATTAAACTTTGTTTTTACTTCCAGCGGCTCTGGCTTCGACCAGCGATCACCTATCCGGTGTGCTGTAAATATTCTCTCTACAATTTTACCTCGTTCTTGGCGTACAGCGGTGTAGGCCAGCATGCTTTCGTCGGCTGTTACCAGCGGATTGTACTCAGTGAAAGATGAATTAATATTATTAAAGCTATGAATGACAATACCTTTACTCTCTTTTAATTGTTTAGCTGCATGCTCACAGATTTTAAGCTGTCGCTTTACCTCTTCCAGTTTCTCCTTATCAGAAGCAGGGATCGTTTTCTGATAGGCCTCAAAGTGGCGGATTGCTTTGTCAATCTGTATATCCCGATGATACATTTTGCCCAGATAATAGTCTATATCAGCGGGAATGCGGGAGTCAGACTTCTGCGTATATGCTTTTTCCAGGTACGGTATACCCTTATACTGGTCTTTGAGTTGCGGCGCATAATGATAGCACACGCCCAGGCGATAAAATACCAGCGCATCCGAATATCCGTTGTCCACGGCCTGCTGGTAGAGAGGCAGTGCTGCCTCATAGTTTTGAGCTAATTCAAAAAATTTGTGCGCTCTGTCTACCAGGGCATCATCCGAACCCTGAGCCAGGGTTGGTAGGCTTATCCATGTAATACCCCACAGAAATAACCACAATAAGCTGCTGCTAAATATTCCCAGGCGCTTTTTTTGACCTGTAGCAGCCAGCGGCGCATTGACAAAGAAGTACACAGCTTTGCTGTCAGACGCTTTTTTCATGACGAAAGATTAAAGATTTATGGTGTAGAAGAGGTTTTTTGACCTCCCATAACTTGCCCGAAAGCTATGAGATATGCTTCTGTGCCAAAAATGGAATTAGCGTCTAAACTGTAATGTGTAAGAATTTAGCAGATTAAGCCTGGCTCAAAATACTAATTTGAAGGCGATTATGCCTGTACTCTTAAAGTGCCGTGTTGCTGGATCGCCCGAAGCCTTTTCAGCAGAGGTGGATGGGAATAGTAGAAAAATACATACCAAGGGTGAGGATGCAGGTTGCTCATATTGTGAGAAGAGAGCTTTTGGAGCGCAGTGCTGAGAGGCTCACCAGCATAAGTGGTAGCTGCATAGGCATCCGCCTCATATTCATTTTTTCGGCTCCATATGTTCATAAGAAGACCAGTAGCAGTGCTGATGGGCGAAAAGAGAATACCAAAGGCAATGAGATTGATGTGGATCGCGAGTGCATCTGCCCCCAATGCTAACGAGAGTTGGGGATTAAAAATGAGTAATGACAAAAGAAAGAGGGTAAATCCTACCTGCAGTACTGACAAGAACATGCCCGAAATAATGTGCTTCTTCTTGTAGTGACCTACTTCGTGGGCAATTACAGCAACTAACTCTTCTACGCTGTGCTTTTCAATCAAGGTATCGTAGAGCACCACTTTTTTCTGACGGCCGATTCCTGAGAAAAATGCGTTGGATTTGCCAGATCTCTTGGATCCATCTATGACAAAGATATTTTTAATTGGGAAGTTAACCCGACGGCTATAGGCCTCAATAGCACTACGCAGTTCGCCTTCCTCGAGTGGAGTGAGCTTATTAAATAGAGGGACAAAAATGCTGGTGTAAAACATATTGAGTAGTACCATGATCACTGCGGCTATCAACCAGAAGTAAACCCAAAAGTCTTTGCCAATATCCAGCACGAGGTAGACAAAAGTTCCGGCCAGCAAACCTCCTAACACAGCAGAAAGTGCGTATCCTTTGAGCTTGTCCAGCCAGAAGGTACGTAAGTCCATTTTATTGAACCCAAATTTTTCCTCTATGACAAAGGTGTAATAGAGCTGCAAAGGGACGTTGAGCAGGTCAGAGCCTACAAATAAAACCCCGAAGTATGCCAGGGCTAACCAGACCGGATTTTCAAAATAAGGAGCCAATTGCATATCAAGCCAACCAAAAAAGCCGGATGCCAGCAGCGCTACCGAAAGCACGAAGCTGAAAGAGGAGGTAACTGTACCAAAGCGATCGTTGGCCTGTTGGTACTCCAATGACTTCCGGTACTGATCCGGGTCGTATATATCCTTTAACTCCTTAGGCAGGTCTTTGCTTTTGTGTTTCCGGTTAAGCGCACTAAGTAGCTGCTCTGTTCCAAAGTTGGCAGCTACAATAGCCAGGATGATGGTAAGCAAGGTAGATGGTTCCATAATCAGCTAACAAATATGGAAACGAAAAGTGCTTCACGAAAGAAAATTGAACATATTTTGCTGACTTTACTGGTCAAAAGCGGGGGCAGGGCAGGCTCATGATACTTCTGGGTGGTTTGCGGGGATCACGCAGCGAAAAGTGATAAACCAGCGATATCTCGTGGGCCCCGCCACTCTGGATACCCAGACCGGAAAGTGTATAGTCAAAGCTGTAACCGATATTGAGGTCACCCACGATGAGCCCAACCAGCGCGATGAGTGACTCATTGTTGGGAAAATTTTCTAACTGGCTGATGGGCAGTCCCCGGTACCAAAGACCAAACACCACCGGCTCGTAAGTAAGGTACATTCCCAAATCCAGCTGATCAAAGTTACCTTGCCGCTTATACTGGAATGTAGGGGTAAGGCTACGTTCCAGTCCTTTGTCGTTAAAGCCGTAACGTCGGAAACCTGCTGGCAATAAGAACCGATATCCTCCGTGGAAGGAGCTCTTGAGCCGGAGGCGGCTTTCTCCTTCAACCAACGACTGGTTAGGCGTATTGATGTGGTGTGCGGCATACCCGAAGTAAAAGTTTTCACTGAAAAGCAGGCCCCCCAGTGAAAGATCTACAAAGGAGCGGCTCAGCCCAGTATCAAACTGCTCTCGCGAAACGTCGGAAATGATACCATTTTCATCCAGTTGGTCGCCAAATATCAGGCGGTCAAAATTGACATCGCGGTTGTAGAAAGCTACCTGCGCGCCCGGACGGAAGGTAAGCCAGTCAGTGATGCGCAACTGGTAAGCGTATTGCAGCCCCAGGCTGATAGACTGTAAGCCCGCTAACCCCTCACGATCTGCATTCAGAATAGCCCCTACGCCACTGCTATAGTCTTCAAAGAAATGATCAAAGTACAAAGAGGCTGTAGTAAAATTAGCCTGCAAGGAAGGCCACTGACTTCTGAAGTTCAGCCCTACACGGCTCAGCTCAGTAGAGCCTGCAAAAGCAGGATTCATGTACAGGGGAGCTGCATAAAACTGGGAAAACTGTGGATCCTGCGCGTATGTTTTGCCTGCTCCCACTCCGATCAGGAGGCATATTATCAATAGTTTCTTAACCATCTTTTACATTCAAACCAACATATTGTGAGCGCCGTACTTTCACTTAGAGCGTCAAATATTTAAAAATATTGTGAGTTATTCTTCAATTAATCTCCTAAACCCTTGCGCACAAAGATAGTTTGTGAATCAGGATTGAATTCAAGTGTTGCCGATGAATAGTTACAGGTACATAAATTCACATTTTTTGTACCATTTAAACTTTATCCGGAGCATCATATAAGAAAAATTTAATGACATCTTTTTAAAATTTTATTTGCTTCCGACGGTTTTTGCCGAATGTTCCGGTGCAAGTAAAATGCTTACATGGCACATGAAAGACTTTGTTTTTTCGTTACCATCCATAACGATAGATTTGCACTTCATCTAGAATAAGCAATATGTTGAACAGAACCTTCCTTATAATTGCGGGTATATATTGTCTATGCATCGTTTTGGGCTTGTATCCGCATGAGCTGATGGCCCAGGGAAGGGCGGGTAATAACTGGGTTTTTGGTAGTACCGGGCAGGGCATCCGCTTTAATTTTTCCGACGACTCATTAGCCGATGAAACCATCAACAGACAAGCACTGGGGCAGGGAAGTAGTGCGGTAGCTACTGATCCTGATACGGGAGACCTGCTTTTTTATACCGATGGCAACCAGATATATGATAACCAGGACGACCCTGTAGGACCGGTTCTAGGTGGCAACGCCAACGGCAACCAGCAGGTAGCTATCTCACCGGTGCCAGGTACGCCCGATCAGTACTACGTCTTTGTTAATACCGGAGGTGACATCGTCTTCTATACCGTAACCATGAATACGGCTACCGGTGGCTTACCTGAAGTAGCCAACGTGAGTGGTCCGGATGCTACCGGCGTGACCGGCGTTTCCGAAGCAATGGCCATAGTACCTAACCCTTCAGGGGATAGTTACTGGCTGATTAGCCAGGTTCCGGGCACCACTGCATACGAGATCGTGCAGATTACCGATGCCGGCCCTCAGCCTTCTGTTACTAGTACTGCAACTGGCGCCCCTCCTATCACGGCTACGGGCATATCTTACAGCCCTACAACGGGGCAGCTAGCTGTTGCAGGTCAGGGAGGTGTACATATTCTTGACTTTGACCCAGCAGCTGCCGATCCCCTCTCTTTTGATACAGCACCCCAAAATACCGATGCTTTCGACGTAGCTTGGTCGGCCGATGGTAGTAAGCTTTACATCAGTGGTGGTAACGGTGGCAGTGTATCTCAGTACGATGTTACCAGCAGTACCCTCAACCCCCTTGCGTCAGTAGCTAGTGCCGATGGTAATTTTGGCCTACAACTGGGCCCTGAAGGGAGTGTGTATCACCTATATCATACAGCAGGAGGGGAGTTTCAACTGGGCAGCATTACTTCGGCGGACAGTACTTTTAACCTGGTCAACTACGAGCAGGCATTGCTAGATGGTACCGACTTTGGCGGAAGACGCTTTTCCCAGGTTTCTCCCGCGCCTGATTTTGATTTTGCCATCAACGTAACGCCCTCCGGCTTTTGCGCTAACACTCCCACCCAGATCACTCCCAGCTTCCCGCCCGGTATTCCAGAGCCCGACAGCATCGTGTGGGACCTGGGAGGCCAGGCATTTACCGGTATTTCACCTAACATCTCTGCCGAGCAGGCCACGCCGGTTACAGCTACCGCCTATTGGGGGGACGAGACCGCCAGCGCCAGCACTACTGTCGCGACGCAGCAGTTTGAACTGCAAGTCCCTCTGGTACAGGACACTACCATCTGCCCCGGCGACTCAGCTGTGCTGAATGCCGAACCCCAGGGAAGTGGCGGCCAGCAGGGTGGCGGAGGCGTTGGTGGGGGTACCGGCGGCACTGGTGGCAATTATCAGTACTATTGGAGTACCGGTGAGACTACTTCGGAAATCACTGTTGGTGATGCGGGAGTATACTGGGTGCTGGTCACGGATCCCTCTTCCGGATGTACTGCCTACGCTGAGTCCAATGTAAAAGAATACCAAATAGAAAACCAGACGTACAATGTATGGTACTTCGGAAACGGTGCCGGTATAGACTTTAATACCCTCTACGATGATCCGGATGATCCCGACGACGGGCAAATTACTCCCATCGGAGATGGTGCACAAAATGCGCCAGCAGGGGTTGCGGCGGTTTCCGATGGTAACGGGGATATCCTATTTTACACTGATGGACAAACAGTTTATTTTAAAGATCGGGAAACGGGTGATCATGTGGCTCTGACCGACCCTAACGGCGCTGAAGTAATGATCAGCCCCAGTAATGAATCTACCATGGCGGGTATGGTACAGGTACCCGGTGCTGACGGAGTGTACTACATCTTTACGACCACGCCGGTAGAAGAAGGCTCTTACGAATTACGCTACTCCATCGTGGACCTGAAGCAAAGAGCGGTGGTATCCGCCAATAACCTGCTCTTTACCCGTAGTACAGAGCGCGTAGCTATCTTTGGAGGACGAGGCAGCAATGCCGTACTGGTAGCCCACGAGTATGGTAGCAATACCTTCCGCTCCTACCCCATCTCCGACCAGGGCATTGGTGACCCAGTACTATCTTCAGTAGGTTCAGTACACGACCTGAGTGACCCTGCTGAGGCAGAGGGATATATGAAATTCGGTGGCGATTCTACCGGAACCGTACTGGCGGTAGCCCTTCCTGACCGGGTAGAAATTTTTAACTACGATCCCGAGTCTTTACAGGTGACTGATCCGGTAACGGTTGATTTTAGTGGCTTTGGCGTTCAACCGTACGGCGTAGAATTCTTCATTGACTCCCTGGACAACACTGTACTCTTAGTATCTACTGACGACGGCCTGTATACTTCTAACATTGACCGCCCGGTAACGGAAGGTTCTATCTCTATTACGCGAGATCCTGATTTTAGCGGGGCTTACGGCGCGATACAACGAGGCCCCGACGGGCAGATTTACCTGGCCCAGCCCGGATCTTCCACCCTCACCGCGATCAGTGTAGACCCCAACACCGGAGACGTGAGTTCCGATAATACGGTGGAACTTCCCAACGGTACCACCAGCGAATTGGGGCTGCCCGATTATATAGACTTTGGTGGTAATTCATTCCCCGATCCCAATATCACGGTGGACAATGCTTGTGTGGGCAATGACATCAACTTTGCCGCCCAGGGCCGGGATAACGTCATTGAGACTTACTCCTGGCGTATCCTGCTCAGCGATGGTACGGCTTTCGGTCTGCCCGATTCGCTGCGTACTTCCCAGAACTTTACCTTCGCCATTGACAGCATGGGGTTGTACACCGCTGAAGTTACGCTCTCTAACCCCTGCGACATAGATACAGTACTTACGCAGGAATTTGAGGTAGGACAAGGAGCTGAAATCACCCTGCCCGAGAGTGCAAACCTTTGTAACGGCAGCGTCACCGTCAGTGCTATTGACCCGGCTCAGGATGACGGTACCTTTACCTTTGAGTGGGTACAAGTAGGAGCTGCCGGAGGCGGTAACATCCCGGCACAGAATACCGTCACGCTGGAAGAAGGCGGTGACTATACGGTGCGGGTAACCAATGATGAAGGTTGTGTCAGTGAAGGGGAAATATTTATCGTAGATAACCGACCGCCGGTCAACTTGCCGGAAGACTTTACGCTCTGCCAGAACGATACCCGCCAGCTGGATGTGGAAATTCCCAGTCCCAGCGATCCCGGCTACGAGTGGGTGATCCTGGATGCCAACGACCAGACGGTAGCTACCAGCAACGAGCCGGCCATTGAAGTTTCTGAGTTTACATCTACTCCCGGCGTATTTCGCTACACGGTGACCGTCACTGACAACTCACCCGAAGGCTGCTTCGTGCAGGATACAGTGGTAGTGACCATTGAGGAAGCACCAGTGATTACCTTGACGCCTACACCTACCTCGGCCTGTGGTACTGATGATGGTTCCATCAACCTGGATCTGAACGGTGGTGATCCATCTACATTGACTTTCACCTGGACAGATGCCAGCGGTACGGTGGTAAGTAACGATCAGAATCCCACGAGCCTGGCAGCAGGTACATATGATGTGACGGTAACCAACGAAATTGGCTGTAGTGCCAACGGCTCTACGGGCATAGATGATGTTAATGCTGACTTCGAGATCGTTTCTGCTGGTACTACTGATTCAGGCTGTAACGACGAGGACGGCATCATCAGCGTAAGCCTGGATGATGAGGGTAATGCAGGGGTGCTACCAGTTACGTGGACGCTGACCGGTACTTCATCAGCAGGAGGTATTTCTGATGAACTTGACTTTCCCATAGTCGGCTTATCGTCCGGTACCTATAGCCTGGAAGTGACCAGTGCAGGAGGCTGCGTGCAGACCCGTACTGATATTGAGGTTCTGCAGAATCCTGATTCGGTGGACTTCAGTTTTGTGGAAGAACCGGTCAATGCCTGCGGTGTAAACGCGCAGCTAGCGGTGGATTACAATCCTACGGTTAATACCTGGGACTTCATCTGGAGAGATGAGGCCGGTAATATCATCGGGCCACCGGATCCTCGGGATGCCAACACGGTGACGGTAAATACTTCCGGCACCTATTCAGTAGAGGTCAGCGACCCTACCAATCTGGCGCTTTGTCCTTCTACCCAGGAGATATCGGTAACGGTCAACCAGCCCTTTGACATCAATATTGAACAGGTTGAGCCAGACAATAGCTGCGAAACCGGCGAACGCCAGCTGAGAGTAGACTTTATTCCAGCTGAAGCCGCTAGCCGTGATTATATCTACAACTGGTCACTCAACGGCAACCCCATTCCCGAGGCTACCCGTACCATTACTGTGGATGAGAGTGGTGATTATGAAGTCAGGGTGCGGGAGCGCAATTCTTCCTGCTTTGCCACCGACCTGGAGCCGGTCGTAGTGAGCCAGCCACTGTCGGTCAATATCTTTTTCGGCAACACCTGCGACGACGGTTCGGCGATACCTCTCTTTGCCTCGGTACGTACTGAAAGTACGGACTCACTCAGCTATCGCTGGTTTTTACCGGACGGCACACGCGTACAATCCAGCAATCCTACCGGGGCGAGTGATTCGCTGCTGGTGCTAAGCGATATGCCGGAAGGAGAGTACCGCGTAGAAGTACAGAGTGCCAGCGGCTGTACGGCCGAAGGCTTTGCCAGCATCTCGCGCAACCCACTGCCCAGCCTGGATCTTGCCAGTACCTATACTATTTGTACACAGGATCTTGACCCGGAGATCAACAGCGTTACGCTGGAAGTGGGCTTTGCTCCCGAGATTTACTGGACTACGCCCAAAGGAGAGTTCGTCAATACGACCAATGTCGTTGCCGACGTTGCTGGTACTTACATAGTAGAAATTGTCAACCAGTTTGGCTGTACGATTGTGGATTCGGTAGAAGTAATAGATGATTGTACACCTCGTATTGTAGCACCCAACGCCTTCCGCCCGGCAGGGGTCAACCAGACCTTCTTCGTGTATACCAAGTACGTGGCCCAAGAAGATTTTGAAGTGAAAATATACAATCGCTGGGGGGAGCTAGTCTACCAGTCTAACAGCCCTGATTTTCAGTGGGACGGCACCTACAATGGTAAAACTGCTCCGCTGGGTACCTATCCATACGTAATCAATTACCGATCCAGCACCTCGGATTCAGGGGAGGTACTGGAGGAACGGGGCGGTGTGATGATCATCCGATAAAAATTTCAACCCATCTTTAAGAAGCCGCTGCGGAATTATTCCCCCGGAGTGGCTTTTTTTCAAATGACAGACAAGCACAAAGAAAAAAAGCCTGACATCTGCCGGTCTTTCTGATGCCATAAAATCGGGTAAAACTACATCGTGCTTACCTGCAGTGTAGCGACTTGGCTCAGTTGTTCTCCCACCATAATTACTGCGTACAGGGTGTAGTCGGTCTTTGACTGAAGCCCTGGCATGCTGGCTGTCCTGAAATCTGCACCGTTGAGCGCCAGAGAAGTAGCCCACTGACTGTCCTGAACGGCCTCGGCAGTCATCGCCGGCTGATCGCTGGTTTGTACCAGGAAGTACAGTTGGCCGTTTACCCCGTCTTCCTCTACAGTAGCAGCAAAGGAAAAACGGTCGGCGCGTACCCCTCTGACTTCCAGTTGTGGAGGGTTCGGTCTATCAGCTTCAACAGTATCTTCTTCACAGGCATTAAAACCAAAGAGAAGGAGAAAGGCCGATACATACAGACATGTTTTCATAGAGAATAAAATTTTATTTACGGATAATTTTACCGCTATTTCGGTAAGTCATCAAGGAGAAAAACCGGCTTACATAACGCAAGACGGTTTCATTGGCTTTTAGCCGGTTATTTTACCTGCGCTACTGAACAGCACAAATCATCCAATAAGAGCTGACTGGCTTTCTTCTTAAAAGAAAAGTGGCTGGTGCCAGGTTTATGATCTTTTCTTTATCTTTAAACTTTATAATTTTTTCCGGGCTGATTCGGCCGTTCTATCACCGCTACCTCTACTGCGGGCACGACACTAAAACGGAATATCGGGTAGGCAGCCCAGTGCAAGCGACTAACATACTGCTCATCAAGCCTGACTTCTTCCTTCAAAGCCAAGCTGACGGCTTGCGTATGTTTAATGATATACGAAGGGCCGAGAGGCCTTGAAGCCAGCATTAAATTTGATTATGAATAAGCAAGCATACCAGCTCCTCATATTCATGGTAGTTCACTTGAATTTTTGCCCCTGAGCACCAAAAAGACGCACGAGTAGAAAACGTCAACCAACTGCCCCCAACTAATGCAGCGGCTTATGTTTTTCAGAACCGTTTCAGTCCTGCCCTACCAGGAAGAGCGCGTTACCAAACAGCAGTTTGCCGTTAAACCAGAAAGCCCGGAAGAGCGGGTCATCTACCATGTACACTACTTCGCCACTACCCTGTTCTTCTACGCCGAAGACCAGCGACTCCGGTAACTTGTCGAGGATCTTCTGTCCGGCGAAGCCACTTACCAGCGCACTCTGATCGCGGATGGTGCCTACGTTCCAGCCATCTTGCAGATAGCCGTAGCGCTGGTTACCCCGCTTCAGGGTAAAGTAGTAATCTGGGTAGCCTAAGCCCAGCGGATGAGTATTATCCAGTTGCAGTTTAAAGATACCCCCGGAAATGTAATTGCTGATACTCCGTCTTTCGCGTCCTGCGTAAGAAGCCAGAAGGTTAGCTTCAGCAGTAGCCTCTTCCTGTACCTCCAGGCGCTGCTTCTCTTCCTCGCTGCTGTATTCGGATAGCTTATAACCTTCGCGCCCCTCAAAATAGTCCAGGGCATCTTCCAGGGCAATCACTTTTCCACCCTCGCGTATCCAGGCAGTCAGGGTCTCTGCAACTAAGATGTCATGGTAGCGTCCGTCGGGCAGGATGAGCGTATTGTAATCGTACAGGTTGACTCTGCCGATATTACCTGATTCTACCACAGTTACCGGGTATTCAACATCCTGCTCAAAAAAATACCAGGTCTCCCCAAACGCATAAGAAGAAGTCGCCTTACCCCCAATCAGCAGAATTTTGGGTGGTTCAATGTAATGCACCTCACCTGAGCCCAGGTCGTAGCCACTGCCGACAAAGCCGGTCATGACGGGTACAAGTTCCTGCTGTAGCTCATTGGCAATATTTACTACAGTTTCTCCAAAAGCATTACCCATATCTTCATTATTGGCCCACGTCATGATAATGGAACCGGCCGGAAAGTCCTGGCCGTTGATGCTAAAACGATTACCGGCATAGCGTGCCCGCACACCCGCCTGGATTACTTTGGATAGAAATTTCACGTCTTCTACACTTTCCCAGGGCGTAATGTAGGCGTAGGCATTCTCCTGGACAGCCACTGGCTCAAAGGAGTTGTCCTGCGGGGCTACCCCCTCGCTGATCCGGCTGGACAGGGCGTAAGCATCCAGGTCATAGGCATAAGGAATGGACCAGGCAGTAATGTCGTAGGTAATAGAATCTACCAATTCAGCTTCCGGTTCAAACAGTACCTGCAGCAACACCGATTTGGGCTGATAAGCCGAAAGGATCATATCACCTACTTCCAATTTAAAGCTTTGGTTGCTGCTGTTCTGATAACTAAAACCATTCAGCAGACGGCCACTGTTACTAGTGCTTAGGCTGTAGGCAATCTCATGGGTATCCAGCAGGTTCTGCAATGCCAGCCATTTGTCTTCATTCTCACCTTTTTTGACCACAAAAGACTTGTAGCGGCCGGGAGGGTTATTCTGCGCCTTCTGGAAAAAGTCAGCGAATTCCTGCACCACCTGTCCTGCATTCATGGCAGTGATCTCAATCGTAGAGAGGCTGGTTGTTACATGGTGGTCAATGCGGTCTTTCAGCGTAAGCGTATCGCCTTCTTCGGTCAGAACAGCCAGTCCGGCGCGGCCCGAACCGCCCTGCTCTTAGGTCATACCGATGGCACCGTTGTAGGTGGGGTAGGTATCACCATAGCTGGGGTAGAACAGGTCAAAACGCTCGCGGGTGAAGTAGAGCCAGCCGGCCTCATCAAAATAGCGGGCGTTGTTCTCACCGATCTGCGTCTGGAAATTACGCTGCCAGTCGGTGATCAGCTTGTGGAAAGGCTCCGCCGCCGGGGCAAAGTAGTACGGGATATTGACACCCTGCTCATGAAAATCCACATGGATGTGCGGTAGCCAATCGTTATACATCACCAGGCGCTCGCGGCTTTCTTTCTGCGTGGCCCAGGCCCAGTCGCGGTTCAGGTCAAAGTAGTAGTGGTTGGTACGTCCTCCCGGCCACGGCTCAGTATGCTCCCAGGCTTCGGGCGCAGGGTTAGGCACCCGTGCCCCCCGCTGGTTGTACCAGTTGACGTAGCGCTCCCGCCCGTCCGGATTAATGCAGGGATCAATGATCACCACTGTATTTTTCAGCCACGCCTGGGTACGGTTATTACTTTTGTCAGCCAGGTCGTAAAGTACCTGTAAGGCGGCTTCAGTAGTTACCGCTTCGTTACCGTGCACATTATAGCTCAGCCATACGATGGAGATGTCATCATAACCGGAGGGAGCATCGTCTTCCATACCAGCCCGCTGTAAGTTGGCCCGGCGGATTTCGTCTAGTTTATCAATATTTTCCGGGGCCGTGATGTAGGTTAGTACCAATGGACGATGCTCATTGGTTTCGCCATACTGCCTCATGCTGATGTTGGGCACTTCATCAGCCACCCTTTCGTAGTAGTCAATGACCCGGTAGTGGGGCGTAAATCGCTCACCCAGTTCATAACCCAGGAAAAGGGCCGGGGTGGGCACCTGGGCATATGTCGTTATACTTAATAATGCTGCTAAAAACATGTAGAAGGTCTTCTTCATAGGTACATTCGTGTGTAAGATTATGATTACCAATCATTAAGGTCAAACCCGAAAATTAGCAAAAAAACAGTATACCCGTTGGGCAGTAAGGGTAGTTATTCTTCCAATTCCTCCTGACGTATCCTGGCCGTCCAGACACTGAGTTTGCGCCCGTCCATCTGCGTCCAGATGGGATAGATAAGGCCATTATAAGCGGCAATATTGTTGTAATCTCCAAAAAAGCCCTGCTCCTCCAGCAGAAAAGGCTTTTCAGTGATTCGTATATTTTTAAAGCTCTTACCTCCATTTTTGGAGTACGCCAGGTACACATCGGTACGGTTATCGTCAAAGCGGCGACGGTCGTAGAATACCACGTACACATAGCCGCTCAGCGGATCCACAGCCATCCAGGTCAGGAACTGCTGATGCCCTGGCGCGTCGTCATTCACCCGTATTGGCTCCGACCAGCTATCGCCACCGTCGGTAGATTTGGCAATCCATACGTCAGCATCGGCTTCACCATTGCGCAGGTCCGACCAGTTGACGTAGATGGTTCCCTGGTGCTCCCCCTCGCTGATATCGCAGGCAGTGATGGGCAGGCCATTGCAGCGATCCAGCCCGGGCACAACAAAGCTCCAGCCGTCCGGCTGGGCAGCGATAACTATATCTTCCTCCAGCCAGTTTTGCCCCTCATCCACGGAGCGGTCAAAGTACAGGCTATCGTTAAAGGCCCAGCTTACGTAGATTTCGCCATTGGGTCCCACTGCTGGTACGGCCCCCTCTACCGTCAGGTCATCGTCCAGGCAATTGCCGGCTTTGGCATTGATGCGTTTCGCCTCTGTCCAGCTTTCGCCTTGGTCAGTTGACATGGAGAATAAAATGTAAGAACTGTCCTCCGGCAAGGTACTCTCGTACTGGTCAAATTCGGTCCAGGTGACATAGAGGTGGTTGTTCTGCGGGTTCACCGCTGCCCACTCCTTGTCCTGATCATGCCGCTGGTCGTGGTAACCGATGCCGGTACCTGCGCTCCAGTTTTTACCACCATCTGAAGATTTCTGCACTACGATGCGATCCAGCAGGGCGGCGCTGCGCCACCCCTGGCCATCAGGATTGGAAAGGTGAAAGTAGTAGAAGTTATCGGCGTAGTCAGTTATCAGGCAGGGGTCACCCCATACCCCCAGCGGGGATTTCAGCTTTTTTCGCTGCCAGTTCAGCCCGCCATCACTGGAAAAATACACATTATTCAACACACTACCGGCTACCAGTTCGTCCGGCCTGCTGGGGTTGATAGCGATAGTAGGCTCACAGGGGCCAAACTGCGCTGTACTTTCGTGTATTTTAACAGGAGTTATCTGGGCCAGGGAAATGCCCGGCAGAAGGATCAGGGTCAATAAAAGTCTAATCATTGAAAGACGCTCAAAAAGTTTGCACAAAGCAAACTAAATGCAATTGTAAATTATTGAGGATGACAATTGAAACCTTAAATCTACAAAAAAGTAAGTACTTTAATGCACACTTTCCGGCCGCTGGTAGAGCTTTTGCATATAATACATGTGAGGCATGGTCAGTACGGAAATAGCGATGAAGAAGAGCATGTACGGAGAAATATAAGACTCCAACTGGCTGGCAGCCAGAATCAGGATGCCAATGCCTACAAAGCTCAGCAGGGAAAAGGGCCAGGCCTGCCGGTAGAACCAGCCCAGGCTTTGCTGCTCCTCTCCAAAATGCCGTAGTTCGGCCTGTATGGCTTTGAGCGAATGCCACAGTCCGAAATAAATAGCAAAAGCAATGAGCAGTGGCGCCAGGTAAAACAGCCCCAGCAATAACCCCAGGCTGAACAACTCAAAAATGAACTGGCGATTATTCAGGCTCTTACGAAAAAAAGCGAAGGTCAGGCCGGTAACCGTAAAGACACTGAGCAGTATCAGCAGGTTCAGGGCGCTGTCCCGGCTCAAAAGTTCAGGCATGGCAATAATGCCCTCCAGCACTTCGGCACTGGCTTCGTAGTTAAAAAAAACAATTCCCCCGATGATCAGCGCACCCCAGCAAAGGTAGAGGGCAATCTTGAGGATACTACTCTCCGACATCTCCAGATAATATAACTGCGACTGCCCGAAGTGGTAGAAAGACATCAGCAGGAAAATTGCCAGACAGATTTTGGGTAGCAGTAACCAAAGCACTGAGTAGGCGGCGATGATGCTCATATATACCAGGAAAAAACGGCCGAGATGGGCTTTTTGGATTTTCCCGTTACTTTCCGGGGTTTTGTCTGTAGTATGGGTTTCCGCAGGCTGCTTCCCGTTCTTTGGTGCACTTTCTACATACTGGTACACCACATGATCTACTGCACCGTGCGGAATGCCGGTGAGTACCATCAGCAGTACGAATAAGCCCAGTTGCCAGGCAAAAGGGATTTCACCGGTCGGCAGGAGGACAGCCAGTAGTACCAGTGTTACGCCCAGCAGCAGCCTATTGAGTTTCTTTGGGCTGAGTAGGAACATAGTAAGGCGTTTTTACCGGCTTCCATCTGCGGCTGAATATCGGAACTGCGTAATGTTGCCAGAGCGAACGCAGAAACGGCTTCCAGGGTAATTTCATGAACATCTGCGCTTCCTGCCACAACGTAGTTTTTTCATCCAGGAAAGCTAACACGCGCGTTGCCTGATTACTCCTGAACAGTTGCTCAAATATCCGTGGGGCATCTTCAGGATAGTATTTCAGGATGTGGAGCAGCAGGGTATCGTAAAAATGGAAGCGAGCGGCAGACTTATTCCGATAAAACGGTGTAACGTTTTCTTCCAGTTGCTGCACAATCTGCCGGGCATCTTTCTGCATATTTTTGAAGGTAAAACCCGTGCTGGCTTTGGTCATTCCTCCGGCGGTTCCCACCCGCATGATATGCATTCCGGCTTTTCGGGGAAAAGAAAAATTCGTCATCGGAATAACGCCCTGCTCGGTATCTTCAATAGTATAATTTGCAATCTGTAATTTACAATCAATGTATTCCCGCATCGTCTTTTCATAAGTCTCTACCGGCAGTACCTGGTCGGATATGACTGTATACTCTACCAGGGCTTCTTGCGCAGAGAGCGGCAGTACATAAAAAAAGGAAGCACCTTCTGTCTGTTCAGTGCGAAAATCCATCAGGCACATGGCCTCTGGATCAAAGGCGGCTTGTTCGGTACGGATAAACCAGCCACGAAAGTGCTGCTTGGTGGTCAAAGAGGATTTGGGGATACTGACTGGCAGACTGCTGAAGGCCCATTTGGCCTCGTATATACCCTGATCGGTACGCACTGTAACACCCTCTTCAGTGTCTTCCATGTGTTCCACACGGGCCTGTTGAAACACAAAGTTGGAAAAGGCGGATAAACGCTGCTTTACCTCTCGGTAGAAATCTATTCCGGCAGTATAGTGATAGCGGAGCGGAGCAATATCATAAGTCCTTAATCCGGCATCCTGAAGAATGGACTGGTCGCTAAGTTGTAGCTTTTGCCAGTTCGTTGATTGTATATGGGGATAGGGCGGTGCTTGATCTGTCCAGAAGCACCAGGTACGATCATTCGTTTTACTTTCATCAACGTCAAGCAGTAGTATTCGTTTATGCTTCAGCGGCTCGCTCTGGCTGATCTGCCAGGCTAGACTGAGACCTGCACCGCCACATCCGACGATAACAAAATCGTAGCATTTAGTGCCCGTCTGTTTAGCCATATAATATGGTTTATAATATAGGTTGAAGAAGCATCGATTACTAAGTTGGTCATCAACTTAGCAAACCAGCCTGTCTGCATTTTGTTAGCATATACAATATAATTAATTTGTTATGACTATTCTTATGAAAATCGTATTCAACAGTTGCCTTCTCTGCACTATCGCGCTCCTTTTTTCCTGCCGGGGTGACGACTACCATACACAGAAGATGAAGGAACTCCTGCAAAGATATGCGGATGCTTATGATACTACGGCTAACTTTATGAGTAATCGTCTGAAAGCCGCACATTACCGGCGTATTGACAGCATGGGACAATATAAGAATATCCAGGATAAAACCGAATTAAAATATCAGGCTGCAGTAGAGTCATTGCGCTCCGGTGAAACAGAGGCGGCCATTCGGCTTTTTAACGAACTACTAAGAATTTTTGAAACTGATCCCGACTTTTCCAACACACCAAAAGCCAAAGCACACCTTAGGGAACAACTGGCCCTCTGCCATCTGCGGCTGGGCGAGCAACAAAACTGCCTTCTCAACCATACCTCAGCCTCCTGCATTCTACCCACTCGACAGGCCGGTTTTCACCAACTGGAGGCTGGTTCACGGGAAGCGATTCGCCTCTATTCCGGCCTGCTGGATGAAACTCCCGACCGCTGTGACTATCGCTGGCTGCTCAACATTGCCCCACATGACGCTGGGCGAGTATCCCGAGCAGGTAGACCCACGCTGGCTGCTGCCCGACTCGCTCTTCCGTTCGGACTACGAGATGCCGCGCTTTGAGGACATCGCCGGGGGGCTGGGGGTGGATGTCAACGGGCTTTCTGGCGGTGTGGTATTAGAAGATTTTGATGGCGATGGCTACCTGGACATCATGACCTCCTCCTGGGGTATGCGCGATCAACTGAGCTATTTTCACAACAATGGCGACGGCACCTTTTCTGAACATACAGAAGAAGCCAATCTCCCGGGCATTATTGGTGGGCTGAATATGGTTCACGCTGATTACAACAATGATGGTCATCCGGATGTACTGGTGCTGCGTGGCGCCTGGATGCAGCAACTGGGGCGGCAGCCCAACTCACTGCTGCGCAACAACGGCGATGGCACCTTTTCTGACGTAACCGGACAGGCTGGGCTGCTAACTTTACACCCCACGCAAACCGCTACTTGGAATGACTTTAACCGGGACGGCTGGCTGGACCTGTTTATCGGCAATGAATCTGATATGCCCTCACCCAGCGCTAAGTTGCATCCCAGCGAACTGTTTATCAACAACCAGGACGGCACCTTTACCGACGTAGCCCAGACTGCCGGGGTAGAACTGCTGCGCTTTGTCAAAGGAGTAACTTCTGGCGACTATGACCGGAATGGCTGGCCCGATCTTTACGTTTCCACTTACTTTGAACGCAACTACCTGCTCAGGAATGAAGGTAATAATGCTGAGGGTATTCCCACTTTTACAGATGTTACCGAAAAAGCCGGACTGAACGAGCCCATGAATACCTTCCCTACCTGGTTTTGGGACTACAATAACGACGGCTGGCTGGATATTTTCGTCAGTGAGTTTGACTTATTCACCAAGACGCAGGCCAAACTGCCGCCGGTGTACAATGTAGCTGCGCATAAGATAGGCGAGGAAGTAAAACAGGGTAAGCCCCGCCTCTACCGCAACCGGGGCGATGGTACGTTTGAGGAGGTCGCTGCCGAATCCGGCCTGGATGAAGTGCTCTATACCATGGGCAGCAACTTTGGTGATCTGGACAATGACGGCTGGCTAGACATGTACCTGGGCACCGGTGATCCGGAGTACAGTACCTTGGTTCCCAACAAGGCTTTTCGCAATGCTGAAGGAGCGTTTTTCCAGGACGTCACTTCCACCACTGGACTGGGCCACCTGCAGAAAGGCCATGCCATTGCCCTGGCTGATCTGGACCATGATGGCGACCAGGACATTTACGCCAATATGGGTGGCGCTTATGAGGGTGATGTGTACCGCAATGCCCTCTTTGAGAATCCTACCCAGGGCCAAAATCACTGGCTCAAGATCCGGCTGGAAGGTACAGAAAGCAACCGCCTGGGCGTGGGTGCTACGGTTCGGCTGGTAATTACTGAAAACGGAAAGCCCCGGGAGATATACCGGCAGATGAACACCGGCGGCAGCTTCGGCTCCAATCCCCTCCGTCTGGAAGTAGGTTTAGGGCAAGCAACGCAGGTAGATACCTTGGAAATTACCTGGCCGGTCAGTGGTAAATCGCAGGTATTTACCGAAGTATCAGCCGATCAGATGATTAAAATTACGGAAGGTGAAGCAGAAGTCAGTCGGGAGGATTATAGGCCTTTCCGCTTTAG
>CAZZGE010000063.1:0-21734 GCA_964653665.1 uncultured Porifericola sp.
ATGAGTTGAGCTACGATGGTTTTCATGAAAAGAAAAACAATATTTACCGGGTTGTTACTCATTTTCAGGAACCAGATAATACTTTTAGCTGGCCCAACACTCAGATTCCACTGGCGCAGGAGCTTCAGGAAAATTATACGGAAGTAGACCAGGCGATAAGGTTTATCAGTGTAGGTAGGGAATTGATAGAGCGGGAAGAGAATGATCGTCGTTTTTACGAGGAAGATTTATACTACGCAGACTCTTCAGTTTTTGACGTATTTACTTTCCCGTTTGTAGCAGGAGATCTGGCATCGGCCCTGGTGGCTCCCAATTCAATGGTCATTACCGAAAGTATGGCATTAAAGTATTTTAATGATGAGAGCCCTGTCGGTCAGCGATTGCAAAATCGGGATATTACTTATAAAATTACTGGAGTCATTCAGGATGTACCTCATAATTCCCATATCGCTTTTGATGGTCTGATATCTCGTACGACACTGGATGAAGAGTTGGGTGGCTGGAGTAGCTGGGGCGTACCCACTTACGTACTACTCAGAGATGAAGTTGACCCTGAAAATTTTGAAGCAACTTTTGACGAAAATATCAACGAAACCTACCTAAAGCCTATTTTTGAGCAGTTTGGCGTTACGATGGCGTACGAACTGCAGCCTCTAGAAAGCATTCACTTGTATTCTAATCTATCGGGTGAAAACGAAGGCGGTGGTGATATCTCCTACATTTATATTTTTGCGGCAGTAGCCTTTTTCATGCTGCTCATCGCAGGCATTAACTACATGAACCTGGCTACGGCACGCGCTGCTCGTCGCGCTAAAGAAGTGGGCATCCGCAAAACTGCTGGATCTACCAAGTGGCAACTTATTCGTCAGTTCCTTACCGAATCTACTGTACTGGCTATCATTGCGATGTTGATCAGTCTGATGATGATCTTCTTACTGCTCCCCGGCTTCAACTATATTTCGGGTAAAGAGATCAGCTTCAGCTATCTGCTCCAACCCGAAATCGGCCTGAGCCTATTGCTCATCGTGGTGTTGATCGGGGTAGCTGGGGGCAGCTATCCGGCGTTTTATCTGTCACGTTTTGAACCTGCCCATGTGCTGAAGGGGCAAAAAGGGAGTAATAGCGGTAGTGCAGGCCTACGTAAAGTCCTGGTTATAACGCAGTTTACAATCTCTATGGCCATGGTTATCAGCACTTGGGTCGTGTACGATCAGCTTCAGTACATACGCAGTAAAGATTTGGGATTCCAGAAAGAAAAAGTAGTGACAGTGATGATGGTGGAACCCGAAACTCGGGAAAAATTCCCTGTTCTCCGGAACAAGCTGCTGGGGCAACCGCAGATTGTCAATGTCGCTACCTCTAATGCTAAACCCGGACAGGGCATCTCCAAAAATATCATGAACGTGGAAACAGAAGATCAGGGTAGTGTGGAGAAAGGGGTAGATATGTATTTTGCCGATTACGACTTCACTGATGTGGTGGGCTTCCAAATGGTAGAAGGACGAGGCTTTGAGCGTGATTACGCTACCGATACTGCCGCAGCGCTGGTGAACGAAGCTATGGTGGCCCGTATGGCATGGGATAACCCGATCGGAAAAACGTTTGCGTTCAATAATCAAACACAATTCCAGGTAGTAGGCGTTATAAAGGATTACCACCAGAATTCGCTCTACAGTCCTATTGAGCCACTGGCTATTTTCTTCAGGGCTAATAATAGCCAGCTGCAGGTCAAGATCAAAGGGGACGATATTGCAGGAGGCATTGCTGCCCTGGAATCCGCCTGGCAGGAAGTGAATCCCGGCAAACCCATAGCGTATACTTTCCTAGACGAAGATTTTGATAAGCAATACGTAGCTGATGTCAAGCGGGGACAGATATTTACGATTTTTTCTGCCCTCACGGTGATTATTGCCTGTCTCGGTTTGTTAGGACTGGCGGCGTATACAACCCAGCAGCGTGACAAAGAAATCGGTATTCGCAAGGTGATTGGAGCCAGCGTACCAGAGATTGTCCTGCTGATCTACAAAGACTTTTTTGTCCTCATCATGATTGCGTTATTTATTGCATTTCCGGCTGCCTACTACTTTATGAATAACTGGTTGAGCAGCTTCGCATATCAGACTGATATCAAAGTCATTACTTTCTTAGCGTCTGCCCTGCTGACGGTCATCGTGACCATCCTGGCGATAGGTTTTCATACCGTCCGGGCCGCAACTGCTAATCCGGTTCAGTCACTCAAGGACGACTGACTTAGATACCGGTTGAAGAATGTACACCTATAAGAAGGCGGTTGAACCATGTAATATGGCAGCCGCCTTTTCTATTTTAATCAGATAAAGTAACCGCATTTGTAATTTCGTAGACTAAAAATTTTAGTTAGTAATATTTCAGCTCAAAATTTTAAATATTCTAATAAAAATTAACCTTTTAATAAGTAGCATTAGGCTATTCTAAAAAAAATGCTAACGAATCCGTCAGAGCGGAATTATGTTTGTATAATTGTGTAAAAAGCCTGTTTTTCTGTTGGAAGACCAGTCTGGTCAGATATAGGTTTGACCACAAGGAATTTTTTTCTGTGAAAGTCTCAGTCGTTAATTAGCATATATAAATAACCAACGAATACAACCATGAACAAAACCGATGCAAAACCAAATGTTCTGGATTTTTTCAGAAATACGCGTAAGCTTCTCCGATCTATTACATTTTCACAATTGCTGTTGCTAACGTTGATAGGCGGGGCAGCGGTCAGTACCTCGGGCTGTAAAGCAAAGAAAGAAGCCAGGGCAGCAGCACAGGCCCGTGCTGACAGGATTGCTGAAGCACGGGCATCACTTTTAGCGATCATCAATGACAATGGTAGCATGACGTTGGAAGAAAAAGAACGTGAACTGAATCGCATCAAAGATATGAATATTGACGATGCTGAGATTCAGGACCTGATCGCTCGGGCAGAAGCCATAGTGGCTCGTGAGCGGGAAGCGTCTGACCGTGTGGCTGAAGCTACTGGGGAGCGAGAGGTTGCCGTAGAAGAGGATGCCAATACGAAATTAGAAAATGTTTTTAACCAGGTGGCTTCATCCCGAAGTAATTCAGATGCCAACTTCCGCATTCGTGAGGCGCTGGGCATGTTTGCGTCATCCGAAACTCCCGTACTCATTATCATCAGTCGGCAAGGTGGACAGGAGGATTTTGATGAGCCTACCACCATTCAAAAGTATTTGGAATATCTAAAGGATACTAAAAGCGACCCGGCCGCCATTGATAACCTGGAATTTGATGCCAATGGCAAGATTAAAGAAGTTGTACTCATTAAAAACTACCGATAATGTTTAATCTCAAATCTTATATCTTGATAGCAGGAATTTTACTAACAGCCCAGATGGTTGTTGCGCAAAGCGATTATGTAAGCCCGGAACGAAAGCTGGCGATAGACTCGCTGGCACTAGAGAAAGTACGCGATCTGAGTAAATACATCAGCATAGTGGGCAACAAAGATACACCTTTCTCGGAAGCTAACCGTGTCATTGATCGGGCTTCAGAACTGTTTGCACAAGGAGCCGAAATAGGTGTTTCTTCTCTCAGCCGCCCTGACATTGAATACTACGGTGTGAGAGCCTATTTTGAACACCTGATGGCGCTTAATTACGATGAAGTGACCATTAGCTGGTACGATATTCAGTACATCAGTGACCTGGAGCGACAGCCCGATGGCACTTATGTGGGCGTAATAACGATCTACCAGCGTTTTGAAGGAAGCTCTGACGATGGATTAGAGTACAAAGATACTACAAAGAAGGATATCACCGTTTTTGTGCAAAAGAAAGAGACCCAGATAGGTGGCAGGGTAATTGATTTTTGGGATGTACTTTTAGGTGACATCCGAGTTTCAGAAACAACGACATAATGCACAAATTTTATTTATTGTTTGGTTTAATATTGTCCGTTTCCTTCGGTCTCAAGGGTCAGGGTATCGGAGAATATCTGGGAGATGAGAGTGTTCTATATGCAGAGACCAAACAGGTGAATCAGTTTTTTCGCAGGTTTAACGGGGAAGAAGACGAGGAGGGAAATCGCTACTACAAAGGAGATAAGCGTTTTCGGGATATTGAGCTAAGGAAAAAGTACCTCAACATGCTTTTTGATAATCAAAACCCCAGCTTGTCTAACCAACTCAAAAAGAAATTTTTGCAGGAAGTCACTGATAAATCTTCACCCATCATATTGGATTTTCACGGTGGAGAGTGGTTTGCCGAGGTAAATGCCAAGTTCACCTACCAGGGCCGTGAGGAAAATGCGATCCTGTTCCTTAAGCTGCAGGAAGAAAAAGTCGGGTCCAAGTGGATACTTACCCGGGCCTACTTTGCTCCCTTTGCCAAACTCTTCAGTAGTGATACTACAGGTGGCGTGGAATTTCTCCATCCCATGAGCCATGAGTTGGACTTCATGAACCTGCGTAAAGTATTTCAGGATAATAAAGAAAAAGTAGATCAGTTTACAGCTCGTGGCTACCAGCCGGATTTCCTATCTATACTGTTGTACGAAATCAAGAATTCAAACATTCGTTTCAAGACAGTCATGAATGTGAAATTTCATTTTTTCCAGGTGGATGGGTGGTATTTTCAACTGTCTAAATACAACCGGCCGGGTTATAACCGAGGATGGCTCATTTCAGACCTGGCAGAAGTAAACCCCAAAGAGCGAGAATTACTTACCAAGTATATTTATTACGAAAAATGAGACAGCTTAAGCACTACACAGTCTGTCTGACCTTTACATCCTTACTTTTTATGTCCCCTGTCCTCTTTGCCCAACAGGGTGACCTTTCCACAGAAGAGGTTGAAGAATATAAGGAGCAGGCCAAGCAAATGGTATCTTTTCTTCAGTATATGATGAATACCCTGGGTAGTGATGATGCCACCACGCAGCAAAAAGAGACTATTATCAACCAAAGCTACAACAAAGTCTTCACGGATGAGGATGTGCAAATTGAAGATGACCTGGATGAAGAACGGGCTGTTATTACCAACAAAAATGTCCAGGCTTACCTTAAAGACATAGACTTCTTTTTCAAAGAAGCTCGCTTTGAGCTCAACGTAGAAGATGTCAGCTACTACGTGAACGATGAGAGGCAAGTGTTTTTTAGAGTTACTGCTAACCGTAATCTGCAGGGTACAACGGTGAACGGTGATACTGTGAATGCTAACCAGTTACGCTTTCTAGAAATCAACCTGAACGAGGCTGAAAAACAGCTTAAGATTGCCAGTATTTACACAACCAAGCTCAGTGAACGGGAAGAACTGGCTAACTGGTGGAATGAGGTGCCTTATGAATGGCAGCAGGTTTTTAAGGAGAAGATTGGTGTGGCAATTGATACGGTGAGCTTTAGAATGTTGCAGGAAATTATCAACCTGAATGAGCTGAATGTTTCGGGAAATCGCTACATACAGACTCTGGAGCCGCTGAGCCGAATGTATAATCTTACTTACCTGGATGTTTCCGATACAGAAATCAATGATATCGTACCACTCCGTAACCTCACCAAATTACAGACCCTCATTATAAGCAGCACTGACGTAACTAGCCTGGAACCCCTTAAGTACTCCACTGATTTACGCGCATTGGTAGCTAGCAATACCCGGATTAGCGACCTGGACATACTCACTAACTTTTCTAAGCTGGAAAAACTAGTGATCAATGGAGCTCCCGTGTATCAACTGGCTTCACTCAGAGGCCTCAAAGAGTTACGCTGTGCCAATACCGCCATTACCAGCCTGGTAGATATTGCTCAGCTTACCTCGCTGGAATACCTGGATTGCTCCAGTACCAATGTGAAAGACCTAAACTCACTGATGAATTTAAAAAAACTGGAGAGGCTCATTATTGAATATACGCCGGTCAGCGATTTGACGCCCCTGTCCGAGCTTACACAGCTCAAGGTACTGCGGATAAATAATACGCCGGTAGCATCGCTGGCACCACTGGATAATCTCCAGTCCCTGGAGCGAGTCTACTGTGATGATACCCCCGTCACCCGGAACGAGGCTTCTCGCTTTATGATGGCCAACAAACAGGCGCTGGTCATTTACGAATCCAAACAACTGCAAAGCTGGTGGTCAGCATTAGACAACTACTGGAAGGATATTTTTTCTAACTATGTGCCTACGGACAGTCTCACTCAGGAGACCCTGGCCTCCATTGCCAACCTCACGGAAATTGACATCAGCGGCAGATTAGAGATTACTTCCCTGGAGCCCCTACGTCAATTGCAAAACCTCAAAATACTCAACTGTGCCAATACCAGTATTACCAGTTTGGCGCCGTTGGAAAATCTGCTGGATCTGCAAAAGTTAGATGCCTCAGGTACGCTTCTGGATACGCTGGGTGCCTTGCATAGTGCACGTAACCTGAGCACCCTCAAGATTGATAACACCCGGGTCAACAGCCTGATCGCCCTGGAGGATCTTGAGTACATGCAGTACATGAGCTGCGAGCATACTGGACTCAATGAACCTCAGGTGCTCCAGTTTATACGGGATCACCCATCATGCCTGGTTATATTTAAGTCCGATGAGCTGAGCCTATGGTGGAACGAAGCACTTTCACCCCCCTGGAAAAATGCACTCCGTCAGCAAAAAGCTATATCAGGGATACCTACCAAGGAGCAGCTGCACGAGATTGTATTTATGGAAGAACTCGTCATTACCGATGCTTCAGCTATATGGGACCTTACGCCAATCCAAGAATTTGTGAGACTGCGGACGCTGGAAGTGACCCATGCTGCTGTCCAGGATTTAACCCCCATCGGGCAGATGTACTCGCTACAAAAGCTGGTTATTTCTCGTAACCCGGTTAATACTTTAGAACCGATCAGTAAGCTGACCAGCCTTGAGTACCTGGATTTTCAGGATACGCCGGTGGAAGATCTGAAACCCATACGAAATATCATTGAGTTGGAGACACTCATTTGTTCCAGTACCCAGGTGAGAAAGCTTAAACATATCTCGTCACTCATCAACCTCAAAAAGCTAGACGTTTCGGGGACGCAGGTAAAAAAACTTAAACATATTCGCGACCTCTATCAACTGGAAGAACTGATTATCTATAATACGCGGATCTCTGAAAAAGATGTATCAGCTTACCGTAGAGAGCACCCTGATATTTCTGTCAATTACTACTGACAAACATTTTCCCCGTCAGAGGTAGTTTGTGTATTGAAACTACATTTTATGTCGCAATTTTTTAGAAAAACCTGGCTATTGATCAGAGAAACAACAAAAAAATTTCAGGAAAATGAACCTGTGGTATACGCTGCTGCCATTGCATTTTTTACTGTTTTTTCGCTACCATCAATGCTTATCATCATCGTCAATGCAGTAGGCTCTATTGTCGCACGTGACGAGATACAGCAAAATCTGGCAGAGCAAATAGAAGCACTCATCGGCCCCGCCAGTGCTGATGAGATCGTGAGTATCATAGAAAACCGAGCTATTGGAGATAGCGGTTGGTTGATCAGCACAGTCGGTATCTTTTTCCTGCTATTTAGTGCTACCGTCATTTTTGCTTTTCTCCAGAAAGCGCTGAATTCTATCTGGAGCGTCAGACCCAAGCCTAAGCAGGAAGTGCTGAAGTTTGCCAAAGATCGCTTCCTGTCTTTTTTAATCATTATTGCCCTCAGTTTCCTTATGCTGGTGTCATTGGCTTTGGACGCCACCTTATCATTCGCCCGAAATTACATAGAAGTACTATTCTCCAGTTACACCGTATACGTGATGAGTGTGACCAACTACTTCATTTCGCTGGTCGTCATCTCCCTGACGTTTGCGTTTATTTTTAAGTTTTTGCCTGATGCCAAAGTGCGGTGGCGCGATGTGTTTGTAGGGGCGTTAGTGACTGGCTTGTTATTTACGCTGGGAAAGTATCTGATTGGCCTGTTACTTTCTAATACCAATATCACCACATCTTACGGTGCAGCCGGTTCACTGGCCGGGATCCTGGTATGGGTTTTTTACTCATCTATCATCGTATTGATCGGAGCCATGTTCACTAAAGTGTACGCCTCTAACATTGGTAAAGAAATAAGGCCCAAAAAACATTCTGTGCAAGTAGAAACCCGTGAGGTAGAAACAAGCCCGGGGAAATAAATCTCACAGCATTACTACCCCGTAAGTTTAACGATTAGACCAGCGGATAACGCCAGGGGTTCCTGTATTCGCGGGATAGCAGTTGATTGGCTTCCTCATCGCCAATAATTTGTCCTTTTTCATAATCCCACTTGATGCTTCTGCCGATCTTATGCGACAGCATACCCAACAGGCTCATGTTGGTAGAACGATGCCCAATCTCAATGTCGCAAACCGGAAGACGGTTGCTTTCAATGGATAGGATAAAATCTGCCCAAAGCTCCTTGATATTCTGCTTATCCGGTTCGTGGAGTTCAGGATCCTGGTGAATGAGCTGTTGGTTCTTATTGCTTGGGTAGAATGTCCAGCCATCCAGCCAGCCCATATGAAAGGTGCCTGCTGTACCGTAAAAGTAGCAGCCAATGTTATGATTTTCAGCTTTATTCGCTGCATAATAGCGATGCTCCCAAACTGCGGTAAAATCCTCAAATTCGTAGTTGACAACCTGTGTGTCAGGGGCAGTGGTGTTATCTTCCCGGATGTGCCGGGCGGCTACGGAATGCACAGAGCGGGGGGCTTTTTCTTCAGTCCACCACAGGATCTGATCCAGCCAGTGGATGCCCCAGTCGCCCAACTGCCCGTTGGCAAAATTCAGAAACTGGCGAAAACCCTTGGGGTGAATTTTCTCATTGAAGGGAACCATTTCGGCAGGACCACACCACATATCCCAGTCCAGTCCCTGAGGCGGTGCTGAGTCGGGTACCACTTTTCCCGGCCCTCCGCCGTAATGTACAAAAGCCCTTACCATTCCTATTTTGCCTACTTTTCCTGACTTGAGAAACTCCATACCGGAAACGTTATGAGGCGAAACCCGCCGATGCGTACCTACCTGTACCATACGGTCGTACTGACGAGCAGCTTTTACCATGGCTTTGCCCTCGTTCACAGTATGGCTGATGGGCTTTTCTACATACACATGCGCCCCGTTTTGCAGGGCTTCTATGGTAATCAGCGCATGCCAGTGATCTGGCGTACCGTTGATAACAATCTCGGGCTTTTCTTGGGCAATCAGCTCACGATAATCTTTGTATTTACCAGGACGATCGCTGGTGAGTTTGGAAGTTTCCTGCATGGCACTATCCAGCTGCCGGTCATCTACATCACATAATGCAACTACTTTTGCCGTGTCAGAAGCGAGGGCTTCACGGAGGATATTCATGCCCCACCATCCACTTCCAATAAGAGCAACGGTGTACTTTTTATTAATGCGGGTAGGTTGAAAGCCCCAGGCTGAAAATGCCAGGCTGCTTGCGGCTGAGGTTTTGATAAAATTTCTGCGATCCATAGGTTGTCTTTGAAGCTTAATTGTCCATCTAAAGTAGAAAAAATCCGTTTTTCCTGAAAATCTGGTATCAAAGAAATGGGAAGGTCACCTGTAACGATGACACAGTCAGCATCGGGTTATTTGGTAGCCCTGATCATTTCAGCTTTGCCTGGAGGGCCTGCCAGACTTTCTACCTTGAGGCCAAGGCTTCGGAGGTCACGTTTGAGTTGTCCCTTTGCTGAATAAGTGACGAAAATAGCCCCTTCCTTCATCAGCTGCTGTAGCTGGTCCATGACTGCGTAAGTCCATAACTCCGGTTGTTTGTTAGGAGCAAAAGCATCATAGTAAACCAGATCATAGGTGCGTTCTTCTGAGTTGAAATCTTCCAGGCAGGTCTGAAGTTTCTCCAGTGTGAAATTGGGTAATAGCTCATGTACTTCATCCCATTCAAGCTGGTGGATTTTCTGAAAGAGTGAATTTAAAGGCTTATCATCCAATACCACCAGGTAGTTGAGTTGCGCGGCAACCGAAGCTTCCAGAGGATATGCCTCCAGCGCAGCGTAGTGGTAGCTGATGTCAGGGTTTTTCAGCGCATCCCGCAATGTCAGGATCAGGTTGAGTCCCGTGCCCATACCCATTTCAAAGACATGTAACTCTCTGATACCAGGGTAGGTATCCTTCCAATGATACAGTCCCTCCCGAATGAATACATGCTGTGATTCCTGCAGGGCTCCGTGCCTGGAATGATAAGTCTCATTCATGGCCAGATTCAGTACTGAATGAGAACCATCCCCCGTTTCAATGATCTTGATTTTGCCTGTCATGCCATCATCTTAAGAAGAAGAAAATCGCTGATCTCCAGAATCTATCATTTTACCACCAGTACGGTATATAAGCACTACCGCATGAGCCGATATGCCTTCTTTCTTCCCTACGAAACCCATTTTTTCAGAGGTGGTTGCTTTGATAGATATATCGTCTGCTCTTACGTTCATCACTTCAGCCATCACTTGTTTCATATCCGGTATGTAGGGATTTACTTTTGGTGCCTCCAGGCAGATTGTCGCATCTAAATTTCCCAGTTCGTAACCCTTATTACGTAGCAGTTTAATTACTTCAGAGAGCAGCTTCTTGCTGTCAATACCTTTGTACTGAGGATTAGTATCAGGAAAGTGAAAGCCAATATCGCGAAGGTTTGCAGCACCCAGCAGGGCGTCACATATGGCATGGATCAACACGTCGGCGTCAGAATGGCCTTTGGCACCGTGGGTATATTCCAACCTGATGCCACCCAGCCAAAACGCTCTGCCTTGCTCTAGCTGGTGTACATCGTAACCGTAGCCTATTCGTATATTCATATTTAGGGAGATAAAGAGCACCCGAGGTATAATTTTCACGAATTACACCAGAGTACTCCGCTGATTCTGTCCGGTAAATTACTGCACCCAGCGTTCTACTTCTTCTTTGCTAGGGTTCTTGACTTCTTTGAGCTTCATCTTCTTACGCATGCCACATACGTCGTTGAAAAGCTTGTTTACCGAAGACTCTTTCAATTGCTCAACTTTCGTGATTCCCAGCTTTTGAAGAATAGGTACCAGTTCCGCACGTACACCTTCTGCTTCAAACTCTTTTTCAGAGGACTCCTGCGCTTTAATTTCAGGCTTCATTTGCGGAAAGAAAAGTACCTCCTGGATAGAGGGCTGATTGGTCATGATCATGGAAAGGCGGTCAATGCCAATGCCCAGGCCTGCTGTAGGGGGCATGCCATATTCCAAAGATCTCAGGAAATCTTCATCCAGTACCATCGCCTCTTCATCTCCGCGTTTACCCAACTGGATTTGCTCCTCGAAGCGCTCCCGCTGGTCTATGGGATCATTTAATTCAGAAAATGCATTACAGATTTCTTTTCCGTTACAAATGGCTTCAAATCGTTCTACCAGCCCTTGTTTGTCGCGATGTTTCTTAGCAAGCGGTGACATTTCAATAGGGTAATCCGTGATGAAAGTGGGCTGAATCAGGAAGGGTTCACATTTTTCTCCGAAGATTTCGTCAATCAACTTGCCTTTACCCATGGTATCATCAATGGGCACTTTAAGATCGCGGGCAGTCTGGCGGAGTGCTTCCTCATCCATCTGGCTGATATCTACGCCGGTATAGTGCTCAATGGCTTCAAACATGGTGAATCGCTTCCAGGGGCGCTGAAAATTAATAATATGATCGCCTACCTGAACCTCAGTAGTGCCGTGTAAGTCTACGGCAATCTTCTCTACCATCTCTTCTACCAGTTCCATCATCCAGTTGTAGTCTTTGTAAGCTACGTAGAGCTCCATCTGGGTAAACTCAGGATTATGAAAGCGCGACATGCCCTCATTGCGAAAGTCTTTGGCGAATTCATAGACGCCCTCATAGCCACCTACAATCAGCCTTTTGAGGTATAACTCATTGGCAATTCTCAGGTAAAGCGTCATATCCAGCGTGTTGTGGTGCGTCTTAAAAGGACGGGCTGCCGCCCCTCCGTACAGAGGCTGTAAGATGGGCGTCTCTACCTCCATATAGCCTCTATCATTGAGATAATTTCGCATAGAAGTCATTAACTGGCTGCGCTTCCGAAATACATCTTTGACTTCCGGATTGACGATCAGGTCTACGTATCGTTGACGGTATCGCTGCTCCGGATCTTTGAATGCATCGTAGGTTTTGGTCCGCCCCTGCTCGTCTTTTACTTCCTTCACAATCGGCAGCGGCCTCAATGACTTGGTAAGCACCCTCAATTCAGTAACGTGAAGCGTAATTTCACCGGCTTTGGTCGTAAAGACAAATCCTTTGACACCAATGAGGTCGCCAATATCTAATAGCTTTTTAAATACATGATTATAAAGTGTCTTATCATCATCAGGGCAAATATCATCGCGGCGTACATAGAGCTGCATTCGCCCGCTGGCGTCCTGAATTTCCGTAAAGGAAGCCGAACCCATGATGCGGCGGCTCATCAATCTGCCAGCTAAACTTACATCCTTATAATTAGTTTTTCGCTGCTCGTAGTGTTTTAAAATATCGGCGGTATTGGCATTGATTTCAAACGGTTCAGCCGGGTAGGGGTTGATTCCGAGCTTCATAAGCTCTTCTCTTTCTTCTCTTCTTCTTATTTCTTGATCGCTTAGGGGCATAATGGTTTTTATTAGGAGGCGCAAAAATAAAGATTAATCCTTACAGTTTAAACACAGACTGATATTATAAAATACGATTATTAAAATCGGGAAATGTATATATTGTTAGAATTTTCGGTTAGCTTATCGCGTTGCAGGTCAGTACCGTTATCATTGTGACCCGATCTGTTACACGAAGCAGGTTTTGATTCAGGGCCTAACAAATTTTCGCTAACATTGCGCAAATTCTGCTCTGGAGTAATTCGTTAGTGATGAAAATTCATTCTACCACAAAGTATTATATGACAGCTATACTTAAGCCTGTCTTCTTTTTTACTGTATTGCTGGGACTGGGGGCGTGTGCCGCCACACAGCTCACTACACAGGAAGCATTAGATTCGCAGACCTCCCTCTCTGACACTGCACTCTTCTATTACGGGGAAGATTCGGTACTGGCAGAAGATTTCTTGTATGTTTATCTTAAAAATCACCAGGATTCCCTGAAAAATCTCACCAAAGATTCGCTGGAAAGCAGTGTGCGGGAGTACCTGGATCTTTATATCAACTTTAAGCTTAAAGTGAAAGCTGCTTATCAGGAAGGTTTGCACCGTGAAACTGCTTTTGTAAAAGAATTCAACCAGTACCAAGAACAACTGGCCAAGCCATACATGGCAGAAAATCGCTTTAAAGAAAAGATGGTCCAGCAGGCATACGAACGTATGTCAGAAGAAATTCACGCTTCTCATATTCTCATCAGTGTACCGGAAGGCAGCGAGGATACACTAGCTTATTACAGGAAAGCTGACAGCTTACGACAACTTGCGCTGGACGGAGCTTCTTTTGCAATGCTCGCCGAGCAACATTCTGAAGACCCCTCAGCGCCCCAAAACGGAGGCAGTCTCGGGTACTTCACCGCTATGCAGATGGTATATCCCTTTGAAAATGTTGCTTACCAAACCGATCCCGGAGATATATCCAGGCCTGTGAGAACCCAGTTTGGCTATCACATCATTAAAGTGCATGACAAGCGTCCGGCCCAGGGAAACGTCAAGGTGGCTCATATCATGATTCGTCATGAGGAAGGCGAACCCCGGGATCAGAGCAGTGATGCGTACGCCAAAACCATGAAAATTTACGAGGAATTACAATCTGGTGCCGATTGGAATGAAATGACCGAACGCTACTCCGAAGATGTGTCTACCCGCAACAACGGGGGAGAATTGCCTTACTTCGGAACTGGTGGTATGCTTAAAGAATTTGAGAAAGTTGCCTTTGCCCTGGACCACAAAGGAGATATAAGTCCTCCGGTAAGTACCCGCTACGGCTGGCACATCTTGAAACTGTTAGACCGTAAAGGACTGGAACCGTTGGAGACGCTACGCCCCGGCATTGAAAGAAAGGTACAGCGTATCCTGCAGGAAACAGAAATTCAGCAGCGCCTGATTGATATGCTTAAAAAAGAAAATGATTATCAGGTGAGTGAAGATAATCTGGAAAAACTTTGGGTATATCTGCAAGCTGAACCAGAGGTAGCTAAGCCTGACAGCGATATGCTGCTATTTGAGCTGGAGAATAAGCCGTTTACCTTCAAAGAATTGAATCAGTATCTGAGAGAAAAGAAGATAGCTATACCCCTGGATAGCGCTCAGGCCCGGCAGGTCTATTTTGACTTTGAAGAAAAATACATGCTTGATAATGAGGAAGCCAACCTGTTAGAAAAGTATCCTGAATACCGTAGACTACTGGCCGAGTATAAAGAAGGTATCCTGCTATTCAACATCATGGAAAGAAAAGTATGGAATACTGCCAATACAAATACCCAGGGACTGAGAGATTTTTATACCCAGCACCAGGAAGATTATCGCTGGAATGAAAGAGCGGATGCTACCATTTTTAAGACCAAACGTCCTGAGACACTCAATGAAATCAGAGCAAAACTTGATGGCCAGCGGCCTAGTCAGGATCTATTAAAAGACCTTCAGCAGGAATTTAATCGGGAAGACCCGCTGAACCTACAGGTTTATCAGGGGATGTACGAAAAAGAAGAAGAGAGCGGTCAAGCGAGAGCGGTGCTGGATCAGGTAGTATGGAAAGAAGGAGTCTTCAAGATAAAGCAGGGACAGTTTGCTTACCTAGTGATGATTCACGACATCAGAGAGGCTACCCCGAAAAACTTAAATGAGATCAAAGGACTGGTGGTGGCTGATTATCAGCAACAATTAGATAACGCTTGGATACAAGAATTGCGAGAACGCTTTTCACCCGAAATTGATAAAAGAATACTGAAACAACTGATCCAAAAAATTGAGTATGAAACCGAATAGCTTTATTTTTTTATCAATGCTTATCCTGGTGACTAATTCCTGCCAGGAAAAAAATCTACCTTCTTTTTTGCGCTTCAAGAACCAGGAAGCCGAAGAAGGTAGTGTGTTAACGCCGGTGGCGCGTGTCTACGACAACTATCTTTATGAAGAAGATCTGGACGGTATTGTGGATGAACAAGCCAGCCCTGAAGACAGTGCCAATATTATGGGACGCTACATTGATTCCTGGGTGCGAAAGCAACTGCTGATTACCGAAGCGGCCAGCCAGATTGACTTTGACGAAGCTGAACTGGAAAGAAAGATACTTGACTACCGATACGCCTTAATGGTATATGAATTTGAAAAAAAATACGTTAACCAAAGAGTAGACCCTGAAGTAGAGAACGAAGAGATTGAGGCTTACTATCAGCAAAATAAAGCTAACTTTGAGCTGAAGCAGAACATTATTAAAGGTATATTTGCCAAAGTGCCCAAGGAAGCTCCTCGAACAGGTCGGCTGAAAAAGCTTTTTCAGGGTGAGTTGGATGAGAAAGTTAGGGAGGAGATCAAGTCATATTGTTTGAGTTTTGCCGCTTCCTATTCACTGGATGATTCCCTGTGGTACGATTTTGAAGACGTTATCAAAAACACACCCCTGGTCAGTATACCCAATAAAGTACAGTTTCTTAGGTCAAATGATTTTATTGAAACCTCCGACGAAATTTATGTGTACTTTGTACGAATAATGGATTATAAAATCAGTGATCAGATTTCGCCATTGGAGTTTGTTAAAGACGATATCGTCCAGATCATTCGCAACCAGCGAAAGGTAGCGCTGACGCAGAAACTGGAAGATGACATTTTTGAAGAAGCTATTGAGAACAATGATTTTGAAATATATGCACCCATCGCTAATAAGAAACAAAAACTGGTGCGTAGCCAGTCTGAGTAAGTGCTGCCTTGCTTTACTGCTAGGCTTTTTTACTTTCTTACCTCATAGCAAGGCACAGTTCAGTGGTTCCCATACCATTGATAATATTGTAGCCAAGGTTGACAATCACATCTTACTGCGTTCAGAGCTTGAGAATGCTCATATGGAGATGCAGCGTGGTGCCAATCAGCGTGTAAGCAAGTGTGACGTCTTGGGCAAACTCGTTATGGAAAAAGTGCTGCTGGCCAAAGCTGAAATTGATTCCGTAGTCGTTTCCGAAGACGAAGTCAATGCCAACTTAGACCGTCGGCTCCAGTATTTTATCAGTACCTACGGCCGAGACAATATCGAGAGTCAGTTTGGTAAAACCGTAGAAGAGTTTCGCGATGAATTGCGGGGTGATATCCGTGAACAGCTCACTGCACAAAAAATGCAGCAAACCATCACCCAAGATATAGAGATCACGCCTGCCGAAGTGAAAAAGTTCTTCAATAATATTCCTCAGGACAGCCTGCCCTTTTACTCTACAGAAGTCACCGTTGGGCAAATCGTTAAAAAACCTTCCATAAACCCAAAGGAAAAAGAACGGGTGCGTAAGCAGATGCTAAAAATCAAGGAAAGAATTTTATCCGGCGAAAGTTTTGAAGATCTGGCTGAAGAATACTCAGATGATCCGGGGTCAGCAAAACAGGGAGGAAACTTAGGATTTATGGACAGAGGTATGCTCGTGCCGGAGTACGAGGCCGTGGCTCTGCAAATGCAGCCGGGTGAAATATCAGACCCTGTAGAGTCCGAGTTTGGATTCCACCTGATACAGTTGATTGAGCGACGGGGTAACCGCTACAACAGCCGTCATATTTTGCTCAAACCCAATTCAACAGGCGTGGATATCAAATACGCGAAGGAATTTCTGGACAGTCTCAGGAATAAAATCATCAACGACACACTAGACTTTGCCAAGGCTGCTAAGGAGCACTCGGATGATAAAGAAACCGCGGGTAGCGGTGGTTTTTTTATGAGTCAGGATGGCTCTAACCGGGTCTCTACCGAAGAGCTTGACCCCGTTATCTTCTTTGTGATTGACACCATGAAAGTAGGCTCAATTACTAAGCCCCTTGAATACCGTATGCCCGATGGGAGTAAGGCCGTAAGAATTTTATACTATAAGGATCGTACCAAACCCCATCAGGCAAATCTGAGAGATGACTACCAGAAAATTTATAACGCTGCTTTGGAGCAGCGCAAAGCGTCTGCACTCCGCCGATGGTTCAATGAAGCCCGAAATGATGTTTACATCGAGATAGATCAGGAATTCGGCCTTTGTGATATCAACGGTAGTATTTGATATTACCTGCCCGACGCTTACTTTCTGATGACTTTGTTATATATTCACGTAGAACGACCGCTTAAGTCGTTCTATCATCATTTTCAATGGATCTGTATCCACTTTCCAATCTATTAAACCAAACTCAATGGAGCAGCAGAATACTGAAATAGAACTGGCAGACAAACTACACGACGATTACAATACACTAAGAAATGAAATTGGTAAAGTGGTCATTGGACAAGAAGCGGTAGTCAAGCTTCTTTTGACTTCTATTTTTTGCCAGGGTCACAGCCTTTTGGTGGGTGTACCTGGCCTAGCCAAAACATTACTTATTCATACCATTGCTTCGGCGGTCAATCTAAGCTTTAACCGGATTCAGTTTACTCCTGACCTGATGCCCTCCGATATCTTGGGAGCTGAAACAATTGATAAAGAGAGAAATTTCCGTTTTATCAAAGGTCCCATCTTTTCCAATATCATTCTGGCTGATGAAATAAACCGTACCCCTCCTAAAACCCAGGCAGCCTTACTGGAAGCCATGCAGGAGTATTCGGTGACGGTAGCAGGGGTACACTATCCGTTAGAACGTCCTTTTTACGTACTGGCCACCCAGAATCCTATTGAGCAGGAGGGTACTTACCCTTTGCCCGAAGCACAGCTGGACCGCTTCATGTTTAACATTGAATTGAACTACCCCGCTTACAAGTCGGAAGTTGACATCGTCAAAAGTACGACATCGGATAAAAACAATCAGGTAAATGAGGTGCTTTCGGGCGAACAGATTGTTGCTTATCAAAAGCTCATCAGGAGAGTCCCGGTAGCAGATAATGTGGTAGAGTACGCGGTTGGCCTGGTTCATAAGACACGCCCTAATACGGATGGTGCTAGTGAAGTTGCCAACGATTTTCTGGAGTGGGGAGCCGGCCCCCGTGCCTCTCAGTTTCTGGTGCTGGCAGCCAAATGTAACGCACTTTTGGAGGGTAAATATTCTCCGGATATTGAAGACGTGCAGGCTATTGCCAAGCCTATTATTCGCCACCGTGTGGTGCGTAACTTTAAAGCTGAGGCTGAGGGCGTCACTATTGACAGCATAGTGAACCGTATGCTCTAACACACTCCACCAACGAGGTGCAGGCTACTGATTACGGTTATCTATGATGAGATAATTACCGTCCAGGTAAGTTGGATATCGGGTTAGCGGTGTCTGAGATATGCCACCGCTGGGCTTTCCTTCAAAATCATATACTGAATTGTCGCAGCCCTCTCGCAAAAACAGCCCGGATGGGTCCACATAGACGTAGGCACATATCTCATTGGTACGATGGGGACTGGCCTTTTCAAATGCCCGATACGTATTTGCATTGACCCGGTAAATGATGATACCTTTGTAACCTCCCAGAATCTCAACGTAGCCCCCATCAATACGAAGGGGCAGAAACTGTTGGTTGTTCAAATTAAGTGTGGTATCTACCATTACGTAGGGAACCGGAGATATCCAATCTTGCTGGCAACTGCTCAGAAAAAGTGAAAGTATGAAGAGCGACCCCAGTAAAGTAAATACAAAAAAATGTCTAGGTAGAAATCTCATCGGGTCTTATAGCTTGCTAATGAGCAAACGCAAATTGACAGAGAATTGTATCAGTTGAATTGAGAAAATTGCTTTAAAAAGCGGATATCGTTTTCTGTGAAAAGTCTCAGGTCTTTGATCTGGTACTTAATCATGGCGATGCGCTCAATACCCATTCCAAAGGCAAAGCCGGTATACGCTTCTGGATCTACGCCACAGCTCCCCAGGACGAAAGGGTCTACCATACCGCAACCACCGATTTCCAGCCACCCGGTACCTTTGGTCACCCGGCGATCTGCTTCCGTTTTGGTGCCCCACCAGATGTCTAACTCCGCGCTGGGTTCAGTAAACGGAAAGTAGGAGGGTCTTAAGCGTATAGCAGTTTCTTCCCCAAAAAGCTCTTGGGCAAAGTGCACCAGCGTTTGTTTGAGATCTTTGAAGCCTACTGCTTTGTCAACGTATAAGCCTTCTACCTGGTGAAAAACACAATGTGCCCTGGCAGAAATAGCCTCGTTACGGTACACACGGCCTGGCATGATGGCACGGAAAGGTGGCTCACCATTTTCCATGAGTCGTATTTGTACAGATGATGTGTGGGTTCTAAGCACGATGTCCGGATCTTTTTCTACAAAAAAAGTGTCCTGCATTTCCCGGGCGGGGTGGTTTAGGGGAAAGTTAAGGGAGGTAAAATTATGCCAGTCATCCTCGATCTCAGGCCCCTCAGCTACGTGGAAGCCCATACGCTCAAAAATCTCTACGATACGGTTTCTTACCTGCGTCAGTGGATGAATAGCTCCTAGTTGCTCCGGTACGGGTGGCAGGGTGAGATCTGGTACATCCTGGCCGGCCTGTCCTGACTTTTGGGCCTCGAGGCTAGCGATGAGCTCCTTAAACTTGGTTTGTGCAGCATTTTTTAACTCATTGAGCCGCATACCGGTCTCTTTGCGTTTTTCGGGAGCTACGTGCTTGATCTCTCCCATGAGATCGCTTAGTACACTTTTGCGACTGATGAAGCGCATTCGGTAGGCTTCCAGTTCTTTTTCATTATGAATGTGATAATCATTTATTTCCTCCTGGAGGGCTTGTATCTTATCTTTCATTTTTTTCACTTGCTTTGGGGCAAAGTTAAAATACTACCCCAGATATATAAAATAAAATTGCGCGTTCAAACGGTATACGTTCTCAACTTCTACACCCATAATAGGCCTGTATGTCTCTATTTTTTTACAAACAACCACAGTACAAGATAGCTATGCTGGGAGCGGGTAAAGTAGCAGGTCATCTAGCCCCTGCTCTCGAATCTGCTGGTCACCAGATTGTCGCGATTTATAGTCGCCGTCCGCGACAGGCTCAACGAATTACCAGACAATTATACGAAGCCAAGGAAGTTCATAACCTTGACTTTAGCAACAGTCAGGCGCAGGTCTTCATTCTAGCGGTCAGTGATGATGCTATTCAGCCTGTATCTGCCAAGCTACGATTACCCCCTGGTTCACTGCTGCTGCATACCTCTGGCGGCAGGAGCCTAAAGGCAATAGAAGATGCCAAAGCGACTCACCAGGGAGTTTTATATCCTTTACAAACTTTTTCAGAGGGAGAAGCTATCAACTTCCGGCAAATACCCATGCTGATTGAAGCCAATAATGTAACTGGTTTAGAGCAGGTAAAAAGCCTTGCTGGCAGCCTGAGCGACCATGTGAGGGAAGTAGACTTCGTTCAGCGTCAGTTGTTACATGCTGCTGGGGTTTTTGCCTGTAATTTTACCAACCACATGCTCTACCTTGCGGAACAAATGGTAGAAAAAGAAAGCTTGCCTTTTGAATTACTTAAGCCCCTGATCCGGGAAACCCTGGATAAAGCTATGAAAAGCAGCCCATTTGAGGCGCAGACCGGCCCGGCAGTTAGAAATGATCGCCAGACAATGCAGGCACACCTACGATTATTGAACGAAAAAAACTCTGATCTGGCCGCAATTTATCAGATGCTCACGGACAGTATTCAGCGGCATCATCACCCCTAAAAAGAAACAGACCTTTTCAGATCTGTTTCTTATAGTGGCGCTGAAATAATTTCCCAGCCGGCAAGGAAGTTGAGGCCAAAATTGGCTAACTCCCATCCATTCTCCCGCAGTGGTGTCGCGTAGTATGGCTCCAGAATTAACTGACCAAACAAATTGAATCGGGCAGATACACCGGTACTGTAGAGTGGCGTGGACCGAAACTTAAGATCACCTCGTTCATTGGTGCCCAGAGGCAGGGATGTATTGTAGGCCATACCTGCATCCAGGAAGAAATTAAGGTCGGTGAGTACCCAATGAGATTTGACAAGCGCCAGGCGTTCAGGACAACTAAACGGAATCCGGAGTTCCACATTGCCAACTAGTAAACGACTGCCGGAAAGCTGGCCTATGTAGTTATTATCTGGGTTGATACCACTGATCGCGGCACGAGAGTCATATCCACGGATAAAAATCGGATTCCCCACGTAGAGCGGAAAAAGGCGGTTATTTCCTGCATCCTGGCCGTATCTTCTAAAGTGCATAAGCTGGAAAGCCAGGCTCAGAGGCTTCAGGAAAAAATACCTGCGCAAATCGGCTGTCACCGAATAGTAATCCAATTCACCAAAATACTTCTGTCCCTCTAAGCGAATCCGACTGCCCAAAAGGGGAGCTGCTATGCCAAACTGTGAATTATCAACAACATAAGCAGCATTTGCATTGAAGATGTTGTAGGGATCGGGGGCATCCACTTCTTCGCGGTCAGCACCCAGTTGTGTTCCAAAATAGTAATAGTTGTTGTAGTGATCTCGACGAAAACTGTAGCGGGCTGCTGATACCCCTGCTTCAATACGGGTAAATGTGGAAAATGGATAAAAGCCAAAAACTGCTGCCTGATCCTCAAAGATTCTCAGCATGTCCAATTGCACATTGGTAACCGGAATGGATTCATCGTTAAGAGATACTGTATCATTCAGATAGCGTAAGCCCGCCGAACGATAGGGGATATGCGAAATACTG
>CAZZGE010000064.1:0-4158 GCA_964653665.1 uncultured Porifericola sp.
TCATAATTGTAGGCTTAATCTTTTACTAATTTAAAAATTTGCAACATTTTGAAATATATCCCCTGGCGAACAGGAGCCAAGCCGATACAATGATTTAGCGTCCTTATGCTGCATTTGAATAATATTTCAATTGTTGTGTAATGACTTAGCCAGTTAACCGTCTACCCAATAGCATGAACATTCAAGTATTTAGAAATGCAGTTTCCCCGGTGCAGGGCAAGCTTTTTCGGCTGGCCACCCTCATGCTGCAAAACGATGAGGAGGCGGAAGACATAGTACAGGAAGCGATGCTCAAGCTTTGGCTAAACCGCCACAATCTGAAAAATTACCGGAGTATTGAAGCGCTGGCCGTAGTAATTACCAAAAACCTCTGCCTGGATAAGTTGCGATCTTCGCGTTGGCGCACTGCAGTTGATGAGGTAGTACCCGATGCAGAAGGTCAGCATCCGGATCCGCACCAGCTCACCGAACATAGTGATAGCCACAATTTGCTACTGGCGCTCATGCAGCGCTTGCCGGATCAGCAGAAGCTGGTAATACATCTTCGCGATGTGGAAGAGTACTCTTACGAAGAAATTGAACAAGCCACAGGGATGCGTATCAACAACATTCGGGTAACCTTATCCCGGGCGCGTCAAAACCTGCGAGAAATGTACCTTAAAGTCAACGCTTATGGAAGTACATGAAATAAAACATTTGCTGGAAAGATATTATGAGGGTAATTGTAGCCTGTCTGAAGAGATACTGCTGCGTGAACAACTTACCCAAAGTACCGCTGACGAACTGGAGGATGATCGTCGGTATTTGAAGGCTGTGGATGGCTTAAGAAAAGAGAAAGAATACGACTTTTTTCTGCCGGATCGTTTCATGCTCAAAGTCCAACAGGAAGAGACTGAGAATGAACAAAGAGAGAAAGTGCCGCGCCGTAACGTGCTGGCAGTAGCTGCCAGTATTGGGCTGTTGCTGATAGGCTTTGGTGGTGGGGTGTTCTACGAAAAAGAAAATATGCCCCGTAACGAAGTAGTAGCCATCAAACAGGAAGTCAGTGAAATGAAACGGATGTTGATGTTTAACCAGCTCAACCGGGTTTCAGCTAGCGAACGAATTATGGCAGTACAAAAAATTAAATCAGCCGATGAGCTGGATACCCAGATCCTGGAAACATTAATCTACACCGTAAATGCCGATCCTAATGCCAACGTACGTATGGCTGTGGTAGGGGCACTGGCGCACTTCAGCGCTGACAGTACCGCTCTCCGGGCGCTTAAAGCTTCGCTTACTGAGCAGAACGACCCACTGGTTCAGATTGCAATTCTGGATGTATTAGTAGAGCAGAACCAGCGGGATGCCGTTAATGAGATTCAGCAATTACTGCAACAGGATGATTTAGAGCAGGAAGTACGGCAGCAGGCTGAACTGGGGCTAAGTCGTCTTTTATAAATCAACAAAAAATAACCCATTATGAAAAGGATAAGCATATTATTGATTAAGCTTTTGACTACCGCCTCTCTAGTCAGCGCTCAGCAGTACACAACCTCTTTCGCCTCCAACGACACGGGCAACAAAATTGAAATTATGATAGACTACGGCCAGATTGAGATCACTGGCCATGCATCTAATGAAGTCATTGTAGAGGCGAGCGGATACCAACCGCCGCCCGAAAAAGCAGAGGGCCTGAAGCCACTGTACGCCAAAGGCCAGGACAATTCGGGAATTGGGCTTAGTGTCAAAAAAGAGGGGACTTTGATAAGGCTCATGAGCATACGCGCTGGTAACGAAACTGACTATTTTATCAAAGTACCTGATAATACAGCACTGATGGTCAATGTTGGACCCCGGAATGAAGCGTTGATGATCAGCAATATCAAGGGAGAACTGGAGATCAAGGCTCATTCTGACAATGTAGTTTTGCATCAAGTCAATGGCCCCATCGTAGCCAACGGTATCAGCAGCGACGTGGAAATAGTACTTGGTGAAATGAATACCCAAAAACCTTCGATGGTCAGCCTGGTGAGCGGTGACATCGACGTCTCCATGCCGGGCAATACCGCAGCAGATTTAAAGCTCAGTTCTGTAAGTGGTGAAATCTATACCGATTTTGATGTAGATCTTCAGCATGAAGAAGCTGGTGATATGGGTTACCGCAAGCCAATCCTGGGTACGATCAATGGCGGGGGTAGTCCCTTGGAACTGCGAACAGTCAGTGGAAATATCTTCCTGAGAAAGAAGTAAGCCTATCCATTTTCCTATGCGTGATAGCCTAACCTGAGGAACCTAGATGATTGATGCTGCCGTTCGTCCCAAACTAACGGCACTCCTACCAGCAGTTCAACATTTATGCGGTCAATCGTTTGTAATGATATACGTTGAACAAAAATTTTTTGAGCAATGCATTATTACAAATGGATAAGCAGCCTGGCCATCATTATGGTCATTGGCGGCCTGATTGTAGAGTTATTTTTTTCAAATATCAGCCAGTCGGGTGACTTTGTACACGGATACTTTGCCGCCGGGGAGTTTGCAATGGGCGTATTCGCTGCCGGCATGTTTTCGGTAGGTATTTTCTCAGTGGGGATATTTTCGGTAGGCATCTTTTCGGCCGGCATATTTAATGTCGGACTATTCGCGATTGGCTTCCTGGTCGTGGCTTATCGCCGTCGCTATGTACAGTTGGAAGGAGGTAGAAATGAGCAATAAGTTACTCATTTTACTCAGCGTTCTCTGCTACTCCTGCAATGTGGTAGCGGTGTGGTTTAGCGATGAAAAGGAACGTTCAGCTTTTGAAGATACAGCCCTTGAAACTGAAGTGCATCAGTACTTCTGGAATCAGCTTCACCAGGGCCACTACGACAGTTTGGACAAAGTACTGGACAAGCTACACTACGCTTATATGCAAGATCCGCAGGACTTTAAGATAGCCGCGCACCTGGGCTTTGCCTACGTCTGGCAAATCACCGAACGGCAGCGGCTGGATAGTATGCCACCTTCCATTGCAGCAGCCGGTGACCTTTCTCAGCGTTACTTTGAAGAAGCAGTAGCGCTGAATCCCTATGACCCGCGCCTGCAGGGCTTTAAAGCCGGTCTGATGCTGGCCAACGGTAGCCGTCATGCTGATGATAAGCTCAGAACCAAAGGCTATTTTGAAGGACAGGAAGCCATTCGGGAGTGGCCTTCTTTCAACCTCTTCAGCGTTGGCTACGTGATGAGTGTGGTTGAGCACGACAAAGAGCGGTATGCGGAAGCCCTGGAGTACCAGTGGCAAAATCTGGAAGCATGCCTCTGCCGGGAAATTGACCGGGATAAGCCTGATCTTTCCGATATTGATGAGATACCGGGCAGAGTAGCTGACGATTATAAGAAAAGTCGTTCCTGTACCAACTCATGGATCGCTCCCCACAATGTGGAGGGTTTCCTGCTCAACCTGGGGGATATGCTGGTCAAAAAAGGTGAAGCCGAGCAGGCCCGGGAGGTATATGAAAGCATCCGGCTGGTTGATGAATTTGAGGCATGGCCTTACCGTACCCAGCTTGCCTACCGTTTGGAAAACATGAACGAAAATGTGGAGAATTTTCGCCGACAGGAACGTATTTCAGATAACCAGCAGGTATTTATCCGGACCGAGTTTGGCTGCATGGGCTGCCATCAGAAAAGTGAAGCGGAATTTGCCCGGCAGAATGGTAGTATGCCGCTGGATCGGGAAACTTACTTTCTAGACTAGCTTGCTAACATTTTCCCCTGAAACTTATTCAGTAGATGCAGTTTTTTACTGATCTCAGACTTGTACTTGCGAGAGCAACAGGCGGCTTCCTCTATTCCGGGAAAACTGAGCAGCAGTCCTTTGTTTTTTCGGCTTACTTTATCCACCCGACGCAAGTTGCAGATGTAGGAGCGGTGCGTACGGCAGATGTTTGCCTGCTCTAGTTGTTCCTCCACCCGATTCATGCTGATGCGCAGTATCTCACGTCTTAATTGGCCTTCCTTCAGGATGAATACTTCGCTATAGTTAAGGGCAGCTTTGATAAACAGCAGGCTATGTTCCGGTAGTCGTAGTACTTCATTCTGGTTATCTCCCTGAAGCGTTACAATTGTTGCAGTTGAATGTCGTGTCTGATCTGTGTGAAAACTACTTTCTGTCACTCTGACCTTCCGAGAAGCGTC
>CAZZGE010000064.1:4258-19520 GCA_964653665.1 uncultured Porifericola sp.
CCTTCCGAGAAGCGTCGTAGTAAAGTAATATCGATGGGAAAATACCGACCGCCAATGTGATACCCGCATAAAGCAGGAAACTTTGCAGGTTCAGGTTAACCACCCCGATCATGTAACTGTAGACAAAATTGAACAGACTGATGATCAGCACTACTGAAAAAGAGTAGATAACCTGTTGTTTAGCGGGAGAACCATTAGGCAACGCATAAGCGACGGTAGGCTTGAGTATGTCCCAGGAGTACATGCCCAGCAGGGTGCATAGCCCATAGCCTAGTACATAGTAGAGCCGTTCGGGATAGCTCCACTGCTGAATATCGAAAGGGGTAAAAACGATCAGAAAAAAACAGACAAAAACGGAAATACCTATGTTTTTCCGGTTCCTCAAGGATATGTGATAAATAAATTTCATTTGATTGGGTGATCTTGTCTTAACAAATAGTTAGCCATCAAGCCGTTGCTTCATTGTATGCCATACCTCAGGGAGTGAACTACCTGTCTGGTTAGTAATTCCAGTTCTTCACTTACCACTCCCAGTACCGGTTTACCCTGTTTTACATTTTCTTCAAAATCAATATGGTAATGCCGGGAGACATACTTGAGTAGAGAGCGACCGCTTTGAACGATCATGAAAGCTGTCATTTTCAGGCGGGGTGCGGGAATGACGTCCTTATACTTATGCTTTAGCTTTTCGTGAAAAAAATCAAAAGCCGCTTCTTCGTGCTGTTCCATCAGCATGCGTGCTTCGGGTACCGCTTTTTCCTCAGAAAAACGATGCAGCATGCCCGTATAGTGGGGATACTGCATGTCAAAACGTAATCCCTGCAGGTAGCAGGCCTGCAGCCATGGCCAGAAATCAGGGCTATCCTGCGCCCGAGTTACAGCAACGAATTCTTTTTTCTTTCGGGCAGCACAATCTACCAGGTAAAGGTAGAGCGACTGCTTGTCACCGAAATACTGATAGATGCTACCCTTGGCGATGCCCGCCGCCAGTACGATACGGTTGACAGATGCCTCTTCGTAGCTGTGCGAGGCAAATTCACGCATAGCACTTTCTCGTATCTGTGCCTGCTTGTCAGTCCGCAATTTCTCAAAAGTGTCCTTCGTATAAGTATGGTTCATCCTAAAATAGCTTGTCAGTAGTCGAATTCCTGCTTCAGCCGATTTTCTGTCCTTACAATAGGAATGATGGAAAATACCAATAGTAGCGGTATGCTAATGGCTACGCCGACACCTGGTGAAGGAAAAAAGAAAGCACCCAGTAGTGAAGTAGCCACGTACACTACTCCCCAGATCATCAACTCTCGCCCGGCGCAGCGCTGGGCAAAATCCCAGTGCTGCTGGCTCTTCATAGCCCGGTGGGTACGGTAGCCCAATAGCCAGTTGATGTGCTTGGGTGGGTAGCGCCTGAGCAAAAAACCGGCGATAAGAAAGACCGGACCCGTGATCAATGGCATCAATACCAATGTGTTGTCGGTGCCCATAGTATTATTACCTTACGTAAATCCATTTCTTATATTCTGGATGTTGCTCTAGCTGTTCGTTAAACAGCCACACCATACGATCCAAGAACCAGAATTTGGCTAGGTAATTCATGACCGCGCCGGTGCTGGTAACCCAGCCTTTTCTCCGGAAAGCGCCTGCAATGGCCAAAATAAGCCCCATTGAGTTAACAGCATTGAGAAATTCAGGTAAACCGTGATTACGTACAGGAATAGGCTCCTCGTCTCGCTTGAGCCAGACACGTTCCCCAAACACAGCTTTTGACGCCCAATTATCCGTATTCTTAGGTTTGCCAAATAGGCGAGGGTTAAACCAGTTCCATAGCATGGCCACACAAAAAGGAAAAACCGCTTTACAGCCCAGCCACTTCCGACTCCAGATAGCCGTTAGCATCAGGGGTAGCACCAACGTACGGCTGAACACGCTCCGGGGATTAGCATGCAGTTGCCACGTGTCCTCATCCATCCCCATCCATTGAGTCAATTGTTTTTCTACCTTCATCTCTAAAAAATTTTAGGTTCATGTTGTCTTAAAAAAATGACCAACCGGTCACTTTTCATAACGAGCTGGGAACTGCTGCGTTGCTTAAAATCAGAATTTCCCTTAAAATGAGGGATGTCAAGCTCAAACCAAAAATTCTAAACCGCACACAAAAAAGGTTCTACTGATCGATTCACCTATTTTGAGCGCCATCTAAGCCTACTTTACAATTCGCATTCGTGTAGATTCAGAGGGACGAAAAGCCCCCATCTGGGAGCAATGGCCCGAATACATTCCAACCATTTTGTGCTTGCATGCATCACTAAGTTATTCGGGAACCAAAATACACTTGTGATGAAACGAATTTCTTTTTTGCTTATCCTCGCCCTGTTCACCCTGGCTTGCCAGGAAGAAAATGATACGTACAATACCGATGCTCAATTTGGGCAGGACGAAGGCAGGTGGACACTACCCGATGGTGAACTAGCCGATATGAACCCGCTAGGCGATTCCTATGACCTGGACGCGGCCAGCTATGAAGCCGACATACTGACCATAGAAACCAGCTACGTGGGCGGTTGCAAAGAACATATTTTTGAGCTGCGGTGGCCGGATCAGTTCCTTGCTAATGGCGAAGCCATTCCGGTACTGCTGGTGCACGACAACCAGGGCGATTTATGTGAAGCGGCTAACATTCCACAAAGGTTTACGGCTGACCTTTCGGCAGTCGGACTGATCAACAACTTAGAGGCTTACGAATTGATCATTGTCAACGCCAGCAACCCGTCGGAGCAACTACAAATTTCGGTTGAATGATTTTATCAAGTCGGAATTAAGATTACAATTGGTTATGTTATACTGGTAAACTACTTGGATGTATATGAAAAATGTTTGGAGGCTTCTTACGCTCATCATACTATCCTTACGGCTTAATGCTTGTCATGAGGTGAATATTCAGCCGCAGGAACCTAAGTTCTACACGCGGGACATCACTCTGTTCTGGGAGGTATTTGACGGTGCTACCAACTTGTCGCCCGAATACTTTCAGCAAGCTTACATTGACCAGGGAACGCCCGGATTGCGTGATTACGCTGAACAAAAAGATCTGGCAGCGGCGCTGCCTATAGTCCTGAACAGTGAAGCGTACCGTGACTATTACCTGTCAGTCAGAGAAAATACGCTGGACGTTTCCGATGCGGTTGAGCGCTCCAAACAGGCTTTTAAAAAGCTTAGAGATATTTATTCGGGTACCCAATTTTACAACGTATATTTTCTGGTAGGAGCCATGGGTGCCGGTGGCCGGATTTCTAACAACGGCTTACTGGTGGCGGTAGAAATGTTCTCAAGAAAAGTGGACACCCCTACGGAACGGCTCAGAGACTGGCACCAGAATGTAACGAGAAATAAAAGGTACCTGCCCTCCATCGTAGTGCACGAGTTTATCCACATACAACAGCGGTTCAGTCCGAGTAACCAGGGCTACAGAACTACTCTGGAGCAGGCAATACATGAAGGCATGGCGGATTTCGTGTCAAAGTATCTGCTGGACGGGGAGCCTTTTATGAATGAACATTTACATACCTATGGTGACGCCCGGCAGTCAGCTCTGTGGGAGCAGTTTGAAGACGAAATGAATCAAGATTACCAGGATACAGAATGGTTTTACACGGGTAGAAAAACCTCGCTGGGGCATCCTGCCGATATGGGATATTATATGGGCTATAAAATTCTGGAGTCTTACGCTGCTACCTTTGATACAATTGATCAGGCGATTGCCGCCATGCTCTCTGAGTCTGACTACCAGACCATTTACGAGCAGAGCACCTACGCTAGCCAATTTGAATAAGTATGCTTCCTGCGAAACCAGGTTTCCTGGACATCCTATATGGGATAAGGTATTCTGGTATGCTCATGAAAAAATTCTGTCAGCTGGCGGTTCGTCCCAGTACAGCTGCCATTCGTCCCAGCAGCGAAACAGATGAGCAGCAAGTACATATACTATAAGTGTAATTCATTGAATTTTTCACTCAAAAATCAAAAGCCGTGAAATTTACATTTACACAACGAATCAAGCTAGTATGGCTCATATGCTTACTCCCCACTTCCCTGATGGCCCAGGATAAGCTGACTGGCGGGGCCGGTGGTTTTACTGTTGGCGGAACCATGCACGACGTATCGGCGCTCAATACCTTTTTGCCGGAAAGCCTGGGAAGTCTGAACGATAACAGCTTCCAGATTGGTGGAGAAGGCTACGGTGTTTACCAAAACTGGATGCTAGGTGCTTCAGGCTACTACACCCAGGGCGACCGCAAGGAGTCAGCAGGTATGTCATACATGGTGAATGGAGGTGCTGCATTTATCAACTTCGGGTATGTAGCGGTGCAGCAGGAGAAGTTTATTGCTTATCCCAGAATAGGCATTGGCTATGCTTCACTGGGCGTTGAGGAACAGGTTGATGGCCAGGTACAGTACCCTAACGACCAGCTGTTGGAAGCTGACTATGATCAGCGTTCACCCTTACTAGACCTGGGGGCTGGTCTAGACTTTTTACCTTTTGAAAAAGAAGGGTACAGTTTGATGCTGGGCCTCAGAGCAGGTTACAAAGTTGCCCTGAATGATGGGGAGTGGTTCCACAGTGGAGGCGAATTGGTCGGCGAAGACCTGCCGGAGTTTGAGATGGATGGCTTCTATCTGAGTCTCACTCTGGGAGGGGCAGGTTTTATGAACCGGTAGATATTCATCCATGACCATTTTTAGTTGGCAAGCTGCAGCTGATTTTTCATTCATGCAGCCTGCCTTTTGCAGTTTGCCCTGCGCCATTCAATCACCCGCCGCAGTTTTCACAAATGTGCGGAGCCTGACAAAAAGTTCTCCCTTGTTACTGTTATGCAATCTGCTATGATTACCGGGTTGCTGCTGTCATGTCCGGTGGGCGCCGGTGTTGGGTCCCTTGTTCATAGGCATAGAGTAAGCGAATCAAAGTTGGCTCGGCGTACATCCTACCCAAAAACTGCAGCCCGGCGGGTAAATTTTGACGGGTAAATCCCATGGGTACCGTAAAGGCTGGCTGACCGGTATGCGGAGCTATGATTTGGCTGTTGTCGCCTTGGTACTCCTCAGCGAAATATTCAATACGAGCAGCCGGATGGTTCCAGGAGGGATAGATAAGCGCATCCAATTGCAGGGAATCCATCGTGTTCTCAATAGCTTTCCGGTAGGCAACGCGACGCTCATCTTCGTAGGGATTCAGGCAGGGAAGCTCCGGGTTTTGATACCGACCCTCATTCCCGGCCTGGCGTTCCAACCGACCGGCGGCAAAATCGGATCGGGTGCCTACGGCGATGATGTCTTCCAGCGTTTGCAAGGTATCAGACTGTACATAGGTGGCCAGGAAAGCTTCCAGATCCTGGCGAAAATCAGCACACCACTGGTTTTGCCGCAGGCTGTCAAAGCCTGAAATGGCGACCGGGTCTACGATGGTGGCACCCAGTGAATCCAGGTCGGCAATAGCCTGAGAGAAAAGGTCGCTGATCTCCGGATGAGGGTCATCATCGCTGAGCTGACGCAGTACTCCGATGCGGGCGCCCTGCAGGCCGTTTTCATCCAGGTAGTCAAGATAGCTATCAGGAATTTTACCTTTTGAGTAAGCTGTCAGGGGATCATCCGGATCGTAGCCGGCGATCACATCCAGCACCCGGGTGGCATCTTCTACGGTACGACACATAGGGCCTACTACGTCATTGCGCAGATAGAGGGGGACAATGGCACTACGGCTCACCAGCCCCAGCGTAGTGCGGAAGCCCACCAGCGCACCGTGTGAAGACGGGCCACGGATAGAGTTGCCGGTGTCGGTGCCCAGTCCGATGGTGCCCATATTGGCCGCAACGGCGGCTGCTGTGCCGCCACTGCTACCGGCCGGTACATAATCCAGGTTGTACGGGTTGCGGGTGATGCCTACCGTAGAGCTTTCGGTGTGCATAGGACTAAAGGCCCACTCCGCCATGTTGGACTTGGCCATGACGATAGCCCCGGCTTCTTCCAACTGCTGTATGATAAAAGCGTTTTCTTCGGGTAGGTAGTTTTCCAGTGCTAGGGAACCAGCAGTAGTGGGTAGTCCGGCTGTATTGACATTGTCTTTGACGATCAGGGGAATGCCGTGGAGTAGCCGGAGTTGGCCGGTTTGTACGTATTCCTCATCTAGTTGGCGGGCGATCTTCATTGCTTCCGGGTTGATGATGGTCAGGGCGTTGGTAAGTGAATCGTAGGCGGCTATTCTATCCAGGTAAGCCTGCACCAGTTGCTGACTGTTATACTGCCCCTCGGCATAGGCCTGGTGTATTTCAGCAACGGTCAGTTCTTGCAGGTCAATGGCTGATTCCTCTGCCTGGGGCATACAGGCTGCGAAGCATGTGAGTAACAAGGAAAAAAACAAACAAAATTTGAGCGGCATTGGTATGACTGGTAAAGTTAAAGTGTAAATCGCCAACCTAATTTATGACTTATGCTGCAAAAGCAAAAAGAGCCATTTTTTCAACTCAGCCCTTGCTGATTGTTTATTCAAATAAATTTACACCGGGGGAAGTATCAGGAGTAAAACCGATGCCTCCTCCCTGATCGTCTGCAGTATTTGGTTATGGGCACGGGATTAATTCCACCAGCTTTCTCCCTCAATCAGATATTTTTCACGGATCAGTTCTTCGTTGAGTCTAATGCCAAAGCTGGGTCGGTCACTAAGCTGAATATAGCCATCTTTAATCATTTCTCTGTCATATTTCAGTACCCCGGAGTCGCGATTGATACCTTTTCCTCCCTGATTTTCCGGGGTAGAAAGCTTTTAGGTAACAAACTCCCGCACTGAGGCAGCGAAGTTGGCGGATGCTATGGGGAGCAAAGGGGCTGACTACATTGTGTGTGCAAACCGGTATGTAGTACAGCTCGGCCAGGTCAGCAATCTTTTTCGCCTCCAGTGGGCTACCTGTCATAGAGATGTCAATCTCAACCAGATTGAGCCCTTGGTGAACAATGAAAAGACGAAAGTCAGCGCGAGTATAAAGGTTTTCGCCGGTGAGAATAGGTACCGGCGACTTCTAGGAAGCTGTCTAACTGTCAGCCACCAGGTAACATCAACGTTGTAAACTTGGTTGCTGACTACAGGCAATCACCCATTAAAAGTCAGCATTTCCGGTGCATATACATTTCAAAGCTACTTAAGGTTTTTCCGTGATTAAATTAGATAAAAATCAGAATCACCATAAAATACCTAAGGGCGGGTGGGAATAAGGTGCTTCTTGTCATACTTTCACCTGCTTATGCAGAAGAAAGATCTGACAAGTATACCATACATCGTAAGCCATAGCCGGATAATGGCTTCTCGTTGTCTTGAACAGCAGAAAAAAAACTGAATGCTACAGTCTTTTATACACTACTTTCTACACCTGGGCTTCCCTTTTTTTATCGCCTACGGTTTTTTTAGAAACGATTGGAAAAAGGTATATCTGATCCTACTTGCGACGATGCTAGTAGATCTGGACCATTTGGTAGCTGATCCGATTTTTCAGGCCAACCGATGCAGTATTAATTATCATCCGCTGCATACGTACTACGCGATGATCGGGTATTTCGTACTCCTTTTTTTCTCCAAACCCTTCAACATTATCGGCATTGGGCTACTTTTCCATATGTTCACCGACCTGACTGATTGTATGATAATGTACGCGAGATGTAGAGCGTGTCTGGCCGATTCTCCCGCTATTGGGCTTTTACAGGGCCTTTTCGGGATACTTGGTATATAAGTACTCTGAACAGATACACACAAGAAAGTAGCTTAATGAGATGACTAGCTTTATGATTTATGTCGTAGCCTCAGTATGTAAATCGTGTTTCCAGCAGCGGTAGTCAATTTACAGTGGCTCGTTCGGGAGAATCCGCAGCTTCATCCTAACATCTATGACGATGGACAGAACATTTACCAGGGATTGATCGACGAAGCTAACGATGAGGCCGTCAGGCTGCGGTGGGAGAAAGAAAAAGCAAAGCTGTCCCGGCTCCAAGAAAAATTACTTACCCGGCCTGACCGGTAGTTTACGGAAAAGGTCGTAGCCACAAAAAATTATTACAATCAGGCGCTTCTTACGCTGTCAACACAGACGGCCGGAACCAGCATTGACAGGAGCGCACAGATATGCTATCGGTAGCTTTGTTTATCGGTACTAATGCATAACTTTAGGCATATTCAAAGTTTTCCAAAGATGAAATTATGTTTTTGTGCACTTCTGACCTGTTGTTTATGCCAACCGTCCCTGTTAGCTCAAAACACCCCGGTCACTAACGAAATTACCTCTCTGCTGACCGAATTTCTTCAAAAGGCCGACCAGGCTGATATGCACGATCGCTTTTGGGCTGAAGACCTAGTGTATACCAGCTCCGGCGGTGAGCGCTTTGGCAAAGAAAGAATCATGCAGGGACTTGAGAGCACCGAGAATCCGGAAAATAACGTTACCTATTCGTCAGACAAGGTGGAGATCAAAGACTTGGGTAACGTAGCTACGCTTACTTTTCAGCTGATAGCTAATACTTCGAACGGAGAAATCAGGTACTGGAACAGCGGTACTTTTATGCAACGCAAAGGTCTATGGAGAGCGATCGTATGGCAGGCCACTACAGTGAATGAGTAATACGAAGAGTTTATTTTACCTGACCGTAGGCGCGCAGCCGCGTAACTTGCAGATCGTGCGTTAACCTATTGATGGGTTTGATGGTACTCTACCCGATGGTTTTGTGAAAGAGATTGAATCTTATCCAGGCTATTTCAATTGCCATTTGTAAAGGTTCTCCTATTTGCCGTTTATAAAATTCTCTTAACAGATTCAGTCCTCTTCTAAAAACACTGTATTGTGGATATCCATGTTTTTTAGTTTTTACAGGGTTAACTTTTCCATCCTCAATACCAGTGGCCCAGCAAATAGTATACGCCATAGATACGAGAGCGAATAGTTTTCTGTATTTGACTACAGAACGCAAACAAGAGTCCTCTAAATTAAAGCCTCTCCGTTTAAGTGCTTGAAAGAAAACCTCAATGCCCCAACGCCTTCTGTACCAAGACCGCAGTGTCTGTGGCAGAGTGGTACCAATCAAATAGAGCAGTTCGCCTTTTTCGTCGTAGGATAGCGATAAGTTAACTACCACCCCATCTACGACGACCTCTTGTTGATAACAGTTTACATTATCGTCCTTAAGGGCTTCTTCAGCCAAGACTCTTTGTCCGGTCGCCAGTAGGATAGAATGATGCTTAGGGACGCGTACACAAAAAGGAATATGATGGCTCCTAAGCCAACTGAGCCACTTTTGTCCGATAAATTCCCGATCCATCACTAGCATCTGGATACGTTGTTTGCCTACAACGGTAACTAAAGATTTGAAAAGAGCAATCCGCTGGCTTGTATTGCTATTACCACTTTTATTGTCCAGCATCTCAAAGTAAAGCGGTACAGCCAGGGTGGCCCCGCCATTTTACCAATACTAACCACTACACAAAGGACATTGACCTGTGTTTTGCCAAAATCCCATTCTGTACGGTCAATACTCAATGTCAAGCGAGAGTGAGGAACAAAACTTATTAGAAAAACTGCCAGCTGCTGATAATCCAAGCCAACTTTGGCAAAAAAATCTTGGATACGACGCTCTATAGAACTTGCCTGAATAGGCTTGTCTATCTTATCAGCAATCTCGGAGAAGATCACCGAACGACTCCTGGTTATTCCCTGAATCATATCACAGAGAAACTCTTGACGTTTTTTATGTCGCACCACTTTGGCTGTTCGTATCAATTCATATATCTTTCGTACTGGATTCTTATTCATTGAAAAAGCTGTTTTTGTTGTGTAGGAACTACAAAATTCAGCTTTTTCTCTTTCCTTGTCAAAGATCACTCAAAACCATCTGGTAGAGTAGTTTGATGGGTATTAAAGAGCAAAAAATTTCTAAATGAGCGTCTTCAACTTTGCTGATGTATTTACCTCTTCGGTTTTGTAGCGATAGAAGAGCGGCAGGTATTGAGCATGCCTCAAGATAATGTACTATTTTTTAATAAAAACGAATGCTCAGATATTTGTAACACTAGCTTCGTGTTTGATGGATATATTACCACTTTCAAAATATATCACGTTTTTTTTACCTTAAAAAAGATTTATTTTCCATGTAAAATAAATTTTGCAGAATAATATTTGAATTATAAGCCTACTTCCCTAACATTGTATATGACAAATATCAGTAACGGCAAATATGTTGCTGTACTTTTGTTATTGATCCGGGTCATTATATAAGTCACCCAGTGTTACCAATTCACAACGTTGATTTTCCAAGTTTACTGATTGAAGAAGAAGATAGAGATGACTGCTATGCTGGCATTACTCTAACGGTCTTGCTATTACATTCATCGTTATCTCACCAACAAAAAAGTCAGAAACGCTGGTACCGTCTCTGACTTGAGTTGAACTTTTCCTGTCTGTGCGTGAACACATCTATGTTTCCATAGAATGCAGGGGTCTATTGTTTTAAGTCAACCTAAATGCTAATGTAATGAAAAAATTAATTTACTGCTTATTTTATGAGGCCGGGTGCAGATGTCTTCCGGTAATGTTATGCATATTTTTGATGGCTTCCGATGCTTTTGCCCAACAGAGCCTTAGTGGTAAGGTTTCAGATGAAGCCGGTGAGCCGCTTCCGGGTGTCAACGTCATTGTCAAAGGAACTTCTACAGGTACGGTCACTGATATTGAAGGGAAATACAATCTGAACGTAGTTGAGGAGGCTGAAATGCTGGTCTTCTCTTTTATCGGTTTTATCACCAAAGAGGTAGAAGTCGGGAATCGTACAACCGTTAACGTAAAGCTGATGACGGATGCTCAGCAGCTTTCGGAAGTCGTAGTGACTGCCCTGGGTATCCAGCGGGAAGAACGCTCACTGGGTTACTCTGTTCAGGAGATCAGCACCCAGGGGTTGGACGAAGCCCGGGAAACCAACATCGTCAACTCCCTGCAGGGCAAAGTTGCGGGAGTACAAATCGCCGGTTCTTCAGGAAATATCGGTGGCTCCTCTCGTATACTCATTCGTGGTGCTAACTCCGTATCCGGAAATAATCAACCGCTCTTCGTAGTTGATGGTACGCCTATTGACAATTCCAATTTCAATAGTGAAGACACCCAGATGGCGAATGGAGGTATTGACTATGGAAACGCCGCTCAGGATCTAAATCCGGATGATATTGCTTCCATTTCCGTACTTAAAGGTCCCAGCGCCGCTGCACTCTATGGTTCTCGGGCTGCCAACGGTGTGATTCTCATCACTACTAAAAGCGGGCAGGACAGCCAGGGTATCGGTGTCAGTATTAATTCCAATACGACCTTCAGCGAGGTTTTTATCCTGCCTGACTACCAGAACGAGTACGGCGGAGGATATAAGCAGGAGTTTGATATGTACAATGGCCAGCCTATGGTGGCCACGCAGGCCGACGAAAGCTGGGGTCCTCGTCTGGAAGGGCAGATGGTGCGGCACTGGGATAGTTTCTACCCCAGTTCTCCTGAGTTTGATGAAACAAGGCCCTGGGTTGCTAACCCCAACAATATTAGAGACTTCTATGAGACGGGCGTAAACCTCTCTAACAATGTGGCCCTGACCGCTGGCAACGAAGATGCTAGCTTCCGGCTATCTTATACCAACCTGGATCAAAATGGTGTATTCCCCTATAGCGAACTTAACCGAAACACCGTCAGCTTCAGTGGCGATGCTAAAGTTACCGATAAGCTCAGTGCCAGTGTCCGATTAAACTATATTAACTCGCAGGTATACGGACGTCCGGTGACTGGTGATTACGTAGGCGATGGAGCGCAGAGCGTACAGTCTTCGTTCAACACCTGGTTTCAGCGGCAGTTGGACATGGACCGTATGTTGCCAACCACTACCCCCGACGGGCGGCAGCGGCTCTGGAATCTATCTGGTCCGGAAGATCTGACGCCTTTTTACTGGAACAATCCTTATTGGGAGCTGCAGGAAGCTTCTAACCAGGATATTCGTGAAAGACTGTTTGGTAATGTTTCCTTGTCTTACCAGCTCAACGACCACCTGAAGCTTACCGGATGGGCCCGTACAGACTACTACGATGACCGCCGTGAATCCTGGACGCCTATTGGTCATGTGAACATTAGCTCCTACTCTGAGGACGTACGTAAGGTGGCCGAAAATAATTATGAATTTCTCGCCCAGTACAACCGGCGTTTCTTCAACGAAGATGTATCCGTTATGGCCAACCTGGGCGCTAACCGCCGGGTACAGAAGCTGTACCGTAACTACGGCAAAACCAATGGCGGTCTAAGCGTACCCGATTTTTATTCCCTGGAAGCTTCCAAAGACCGGCCTAATATTACCGACGTATCACAGGAACGCGAGGTTAACAGTCTTTACGGAAGTATGAACATCGGCTATAGAGACTTTATCTACGTAGATGCTTCGCTGCGTAACGACTGGTCTTCTACGCTGCCGGTAGATAATAACTCTTACCTCTACCCGGCTTTTGCGACCAGCTTTGTCTTTTCAGAGTTTATTGACAACAGCAGCTTTCTGTCTTTTGGAAAAATACGTGCCGGCTGGGCTAGGGTAGGTAACGATACCGATCCTTACCGCCTCTACCAGATCTATCAGCCGATGGGTTCTTTCGGCAGCGTGCCACTTTTTACACTACCTAACACCTTGAACAATGCCAACCTGAAGCCGGAGATTACTACCTCCTACGAAGTAGGGGTAGATATGCAGTTCTTCAATGGCAGAATGGCTCTAGATGCCACCTACTACAGTAGTATTGCAACCAATCAGATCATTCAATTGCCAGTGTCCGGTACTTCGGGTAATGAGTTTAACATCGTTAACGCCGGAGAAATGACCAACCGCGGCTTTGAGATGATGCTCAGTGCAGTACCCGTAGAAACCCTTTCCGGCTTCGTCTGGGATGTGTCCCTGAACCTGGCGAGAAACATCAACGAAGTAGTCAGCCTGGCAGATGGTCAGGATAACTTTCAATTGGCCAACCGCCGCGTAACGGTCAACGCCCGGGTAGGAGAACCTTACGGTACTCTCATCGGGGATGGTTTTGCGGTCAATGAAAATGGCGAGCGTCTGGTGGACAACGAGGGCTATTACATTCGGGAGTTTGGAAAAGTGCTGGGCAATGTGATGGCGGACTACACAGGGGGAATCAGTAATACCTTTTCCTTCAAGGGCTTTACACTCAGTTCGCTGATAGACTTCCAGAAAGGAGGCGATCTCTTCGTGGGTACGCGTTCGGTAGGTACCTATTCCGGCCTCACTACTGAAACCGTAGGGTTGAACGACCTGGGGAACCTCATGCGTGATCCTTTAAGTGAGGGAGGTGGTATTCGTGCAGTAGGCGTTACCGAAACGGGTGAGCAGAATAGCCAATACGTAGAAGCAGTTGACTACTTCAAGGATATCACCGGGATAGACGAATACAGCGTGTTTGATGCCAGCTTTATAAAATTGCGGGAGGTACGCTTTGGCTACGCTTTTCCCAGCCGCCTGTTTGACAACCTGCCCATCAGCAGTATGAAGCTTAGCCTGGTAGGTAGAAATCTGGCACTGCTCTACACCCAGGTGCCTCATGTAGACCCTGAAACTACGCTAGGCTCAGGAAATATCCAGGGTCTGGAAAACTCTCAGTTGCCCAGTACTCGCTCGGTAGGTTTCAACCTCAACGTCAAACTCTAGTCTGTAAGCTGAATAAAGAAACTAATCATGAAAAAGAACATAATATTTTCACTTTCAATAGCAGTCCTGATGGCAGTAGTTACCTCTGCCTGCGATGACGGCTTCGAGGAAATGAATCAAGATCCCAATAATCCTACCCGGGTGCCTACTTCTTATATCCTTTCGGGAGCACAGGTGAACCTGATGGAAGAATTCTTTGGCATCTATAACCAGTCTTTCAAATTCAATTTACTGGGTATGCGCTACATGCAGCAGTGGACATCCACGCTCTATACGGATACGGATCGATACGTGCAGATTGAGGCAGATTTTACCCCAGTTTATTACAAAGGTCTTCAGGATATTCAGGAGGTCATTAACCTGAACACAGACCCAGAAACGGCAGACCGAGCGGCTTTTTCTGGTCCCAATGTGAACCAGATTGCCGTAGCCCGTATCCTGAAAGCCTGGGCCTTTCATAACCTGACTGATATCTGGGGCGATATCCCTTACAGTGAGACCCTGCAGGGTGCCGAAAACGTAACGCCAGCCTACGATCCACAGGAACAAATCTACGAAAGCCTACTGGTAGAACTGGATGAGGCTTGGTCTCAAATTGACGAAGGTGCCGGTGGTATAGAAGGTGACCTAATTTATCTGGGAGATATGAGCCATTGGAAACTGTTCGCGCAGTCACTGCGCCTACGCCTGGGCATGCGACTCAGCGAGGTAAAACCACAACTGGCCCGTGAGACAGTAACCGATGCGCTGAGCAAAGGTGTATTTGCCAGTAACGACGAAAATGCCCGCTTTACCTATGATGAGCAGGTCCCTTTTGTCAATCCCTGGTACAATGAGTTTCAACTGGAAACGATCACGCTGGCAGTGTCCAATACCATGATAGATCGGCTGATGGCGCTAGATGACCCCCGCTTACCCTTTTTTGCTGAGGAAGCAGATGCCTTTGGGGAATATACGGGGATGCCATTTGGTGTCAATGCAGCCATTGCCGGAGGTATCAGAAATGAGGAAGTCTCTTTGCCGGCTGATCAGATCACCACACCCAATTTTCCGGCTGTATTACAGTCTTACGCTGAGGTACTCTTTCTGAAGTCGGAAGCTGCTGCCCGCGGCTGGACTTCTGATGACGCTGCCCAGCTTTACGAGCAGGCAGTAGCTACTTCCTTTGCGCAGTGGGGCACGCCCACGGATCAGTTGGAAGCCTACTTGGTACAGCCGGAGGTAGCCTATGACGAAGCCAACTTTCGTAAGTCCATAGGAGAACAGAAGTGGTTGGCACTTTATACGCAGGGCATGGAAGCTTGGGCCGAATGGCGCCGCCTGGATTACCCGGAGTTGATGCCTGCTCCTGATGCTGCTGCTGGCCGGGACATTCCCCGCCGTAAGGGGTATCCACTCTCCGAAATCAGTCTCAACCGCGACAACTACCAAGCCGCCGTAGCCCGACAGGGCCCGGATGTGATGAGCACTCGTGTGTGGTGGGATCAGTAAACGCTAAATATTATGA
>CAZZGE010000064.1:19620-21572 GCA_964653665.1 uncultured Porifericola sp.
TTCAGTATGGTGTACCTGCGTGAACCAGAAAAAGCAGGTGTACAGGACTGGCAAGCTGGCGATCCTATCGCCCGCGAAGCTTTCGTAGCCCTTTATGAATACGAGAGCAATACACTCACCGAAGCCATTGTTGATCTGAACGCCGAAAAGCTGCTCTCTTACACTGTAGTGCCCGATAAGCAACCGGTAGGTTCCTTTAGCAGAGATTCTATTACCACGGATATACTGAATCAGGATGAACGCTGGCTGGCAGCGTTGGAGAAGAGAGATATCAATCCGGATTCCATTCGCGCCAGCGGTAATTATGCCGCTGATATGGGTATTGCTCCTCAGGGACATCGTGAAAAGATCGTGAGTCCTTATTACAAAAATAAAAAGTATCGGCGCGTGCCGGTAGGTGGACTGTATGCACACGTAGACCTGACGGCCAAAAAAGTACTGAAGGTCATTGACGAAGGTAAGGGCTGGAGCGAGCCTACTGACCCTGGCTACTTTGAAGGGGACGATGTAGAAGTGACGCTACCGGCCATGAAGCAGGTTATGATCAGCCAGCCCAACGGCGTCAACTACGAACTGAAGGGTAAGCAGGTAATTACTCCCCACTGGAAGTTACGTTATGGTATCCATAACCGAGAAGGCTTAGTCGTGTACGATGTACAGTACTATGACCCTTTTCAGGAAAGATGGCGCAATATCATGTATCGTGGATCCATTGTTGAGATGATCGTCAATTATGGTTCACCGGACCTGCTTAACGCAACTAACAATTATTTTGACCAGGGAGAATTCCGTTTCTTCCAGACTAAGAACCGACCACTGACTGCTGGTTCTGACGCCCCGGAAAATGCAACTTACCTGGATGCGACGGTCCACGACCACTGGGGAGAACCGGTGAAAATCGACAGTGCACTGGCTGTGTATGAAGAGTACGGAGGGCCTCTCTGGCGCCACGAGGGTCACGCCCGCCGGGCTACTAATCTGGTGCTCAAGTACTACATCACTGCTGGAAACTACGACTACGGCTTCATCTGGAAGTTCAAGGAAGACGGTACCATAGAGGTAGACAATGAACTACAGGGCATCGTACACATCCGCAGCGTAGAGCGGCCCAACGATATGCCTGGTCACGATGAAGAAGCCTACAATGGTAATTATCATGGCGTTACAGTGTATCCTCATGTAGAAGCCAATAACCACCAGCACTGGCATGTCTTCCGCCTGGACATGGATGTGGATGGTGTCAACAACTCAGTGGCTGAGGTTAATAACATCAGTCCTCCGGCTGGACCTGAGAATCCCTATCGTAACTCCATTATAGCACAGCCTACTATGCTCAAAACTGAGAAACAGGCCATCCGTAACCAAAATGCTCCTAGCTCTCGCCGCTGGCGCGTGATGACACCCGGGGTGCGCGATTCCTTGGGCAGGATGCCAAGCTATGTACTCATGCCTTCGCATGGTACAATACCGCTGGCGCAGGAAGGATCCTCGCTCTCAAACCGTGCTAAGATGCTCTACAACCATTTCTGGGTAACGCCCTATGATCGTGACGAGATGTATCCGGCGGGTATGTATCCGGCGAGTAACCAGAAGTGGGAAGGACTACCAAAATGGACAGCAGAAAATCGCAGTATCGAGAATACCGACGTGGTTCTTTGGTACGTAATGGGTCACACCCATATCGTCCGTTCGGAAGACTGGCCTATCATGAACCGGGCTTATATGTCATTCAAACTGATGCCTTTTGGCTTTTTTGAGCAGAACCCGGTACTGGGTAAACCGCCGGTAACCATGCCTGACGGTCTTACCAGTAATCCATTACCAGGAAAAGATATTAGGGGACAAAAAGCTCCGGCTACGGGTGCTTCCTCCGGAAAACGTGAATAAATAAGGAGCTTTCAGGCAGTTCTACCCTCCATAGTGGAGGGTAGAACTTTTATAATATTGATTTT
>CAZZGE010000065.1:0-21398 GCA_964653665.1 uncultured Porifericola sp.
GCGCCGCAGGCGAATAGAATGGTTGTTAACAAGAAAAAAGAAATAGTTTTCATAGATAAAAAAGTTTGTAATTCACTCACCCAACCGCTTCATTGCCATATTGTTGCAAAAACTCCCGGTCTTATGCTGTGAGAGACGGTTCATTGTTTTTTTTAAATGACCATAGTTCTAAATCTCCCTGGCAAGTATAAGTGAGTCCTCTATCAAAATATCTTCAACTATATGAGGTGGATCGGCCCTCTGTTCACTCCACAGCCATCTATGATTAACAAAATGTATAAGATATATCATTCTTTCATCAAGAAAACGAAATAGTGAAACAACAAGCACTAGAGATTTGCATAAAGCTCTTCCACAGAAGCCCAATCGACTACATTCCAGAATGCACTGATGTAATCCATCCTTTTATTTTGATACTTCAGATAATAGGCATGTTCCCAAACATCAATGCCCAGCAGAGGTGTTCCTTTCGCTTCTGCAAAAGCCATGAGTGGATTATCCTGATTGGGGGTAGAAGCAATGGCTAACCTGCCATTCTTGTCTGCCAGCAACCAGGCCCAGCCAGAGCCAAAAACCGAAGAGGCAGTACTGGAAAAGTTTTCTTTGAAAGCATCTACTGATCCAAAGCTGCTCTTGATTGCATCTGCTAATTTGCCAGAAGGCTGTTTTTCAGAACCGGGAGCTATCCATTTCCAGAAGAGCGTATGGTTATAGTAACCTCCCGCATTGTTCCTGACAGCAGTATCATTTTTATCAACCTTTTTCAGGATTTCCTCAATGGACATTTGGGCATAGGACGTACCCTGAATGGCTGCATTCAGTTTATCAGTATATCCCTGGTAATGCTTGCCGTGGTGGATAGACATGGTTTGCGCATCTATGTAAGGTTCCAGCGCGTTGGTAGCGTAAGGAAGAGCCTCAGCAGTGAACGCAGTTACATTACTGGGATGAAGCAACTCATTGTTTTCGCTTGAAAAATTACGGGCATGTAATACTGATGCAGAGGATATCAAGCTCATCACTCCCACACTTGCTGTTGCTTTCAGAAATTCACGTTTTTTCATGTTAGTTTTGGTTTTGAAATAGATAAAATTTATTGTCCAATTTCATTTAGACTGTAATAATAGATTTGCTTCTGCTATGGCTTCTTCCATCTGGGTTTTTACCCCTTCGATAGCGGCCTTTTGCTTCTTTTGTATTTGTACTATATCTGCGGTGTCTTCCGGCTGAGTAGTTTCTATCTCTTCAGCATAAGCAGATTCTTCCCCTTCCACGCCCGGTACTTTTTTCACGGAACGCATCCACTGCATCATGGCTTCGTCAGCTTGTTCAAGTGCCTGTACCGCTAATTGCATCTGCTGAAGTGAGTCTTCGGAGATACCGGAGGCAGAATTTTGAAGAGAATCCACCCGCGCATTCAACTGGCGTTTCAGACGCATGATTTCATCCATACGGGGCATCACTTCATCGTGAATGGCGATGGCTTCCAGGTAAATATCCTGTGCCTCGGTAAACTTTCCGTTAGCTTCTGCGGATTCATTTGCCGACTGGCAACTGAAAAGAGTAGAAAATACAATTATAATAAATATTTTGAAGAAATTATTCATATCGGCTATCATTTGGTTTGAACTTAAAAATTATAAATCATGCTGATCATTATCCTATCTCTGGCTTCTACATGGGCGATGGCATCGGTATTCATTCGTTGAGAGACTGGGTTTTTGTGGGTAAAGCTTACCGCGAAATCACGATAGTACACATCCAGGCCAGCCTGTGCCATCCAGATTTCCCCTCCGGTATTCAACTGCCATATATTATTAGCATTGTGCATTTCTCCTGCTTCATAATACATCCCGGCATTGGGTAAGATGGACAGGTATTTCATCTTCCTCCAGTAAAAAAGCTGGGCGGAAGCGTTCCATTGATTTCCAAAGCGATACCCTTCCGGATTTTGCGTATTAAACTGCCCAGTCGTGGCCATGTTGATCCCCACATTTTGGTAGCGCAAGGTGTAAATTGTGTTGAAAACAAAGTCGGTACTACCGGTACCCAACTGGAAGTTGGGATTGATCAACAAACCTTGGTCTTCCTTGCGGAACGCTCCGGTAGGCAACTTTAACCCACCACCTACCAGCCAGGTATGGCGCCAGGGATTGCCAACGTCTTCCCCGGTGTTGACGAGCGCATAGTTGGCAAGTATTGAAATGTCACCTACTCCCGCAGATGTAACCTGCTGGTGGCTACCCTGCATCTGATTATATTTGAAAGGAAGTGACACAAAGAGCTGTAGCCTTTCACTGAGGTATAACCGGCTCCATAGTTCGTAAGTCTGATAGGTGTCGAGAGAATACTCCTCTTCTAAATATGCACTTTGGTGATCCATTTGTGCATAAAAAGAGCTTTGAGTCCAGCGGAGGCCCACAAAATGTTTGTCAAATTGTGGTAAGATACCAAAGTAGTTGCTGCCCATAGAGCAGCCGCAAATCTCGCAGGCATTGCCGCCAGATATTGACAGCATAACAAGGGCAAGAGAAATAATATATTTTTTCATGATCTTAACGGTTGGAGTTCATAAATCGTGGGTCACGAATAAAAGATTGATCTGTTAGGGTTTCCAGGAAAGCAATGATCTGAGACTGCTCTTTTTCGGACATAGGTATACCTAGTTGGTTCCCATTTTTTAATGAGGGATCTAAAGTCGGCGAAGCCACTACACCACCTGCATAATGAGCAAGTACCTGCTCCAGGGTCTGAAATCTGGCGTTATGCATGTAAGGAGCGGTGCGCGCAACATTTCTCAAGCTGGGCACCCTAAATTTTCCTTCATCCCCACTATACTCCGTAATCCCTGCTCTACCTGTATCATTGAAAGTACTGCTGATGCCATTATTCCGGAATCTCAGATCGGTAAACAATATCCCCTCATGACAAGAGGAGCATTTTTCCTCAAAAAGACGCATACCATTGAGCTCATCTGCTGTAAGAACTTCTCCTTTGTTTAGTAAATGTCGGTCATAGCGGGAGTCATCGGATACCATCATGACCATGAATTGCGAAAAAGCGTAGAGCAGATAGGGTGAGGTGATGGTGTCAATGCCAAAGGCCTCCCTGAAGAGCGCAGGATATTCCTCATCTTCATTGAGTTTCTTTAGTACATTGGCCAAGCTTTCATCCATCTCCAGTTCATTTTCAATGGCATTGGTAGCGGTAAAATCCAGATGGGTGACACCTCCATCCCAGAAAAACTCCCGCATAAAGGCAAGATTGGCCAGTGAGGGAGCATTTCGCTTTCCAATACGATTGTCAACACCAATACTGAGCGGATGCTGTGGCCCATCAGAGAAAGCAGTAGACTGTATGTGGCAATTGTTGCAAGAAACAGATTTATCTCGTGACAAGGATGGGTCAAAAAATAACTTTTTCCCTAGCAGAAAGCCTTCCCGAGTCACTGGGTTGTTGTCAAATGTGTACGTAGGCTCAGGAAAATGGGCTGGTTTTACGAAAGTGTAAGACTGGTCTGCCATGTCTCCAATTTCCTCCCCCTGACATGCATAAAATAGGCTAAGACAGGTGATTAAACCTGCCCTTACCCAATACGCAAACAATGACGCTAGCCTTTTGCTAATGCACATGATCTACCGTAAATGCGTTAGGAATCTGGTCAGCCAAAGGTGCTCCAGCCTTGGGTGAGTGAACTGAAAAGCTTTGGGTGAAATCAATGTTGGCGCCATCCAGCACTTTGAGTAGATCAAAACTTAAATGTGCTTTAGGTTGTAAATTTTCGTTTGCCGCAACTTCTGCTCCCAGATCAAGGCTTACTGTTCGGATATTATTGACAAAATTATCATCCGGACCCACTTCCTTCCAGCCTCCGATATGAAAACTGAAAGAATTAGCTTCAACCACCCAGCCATTCCCCTCAACTCTTTCCTGCGGTGAATCAGCTGCTGCACCTTCTATTCCAAGACTGATGTAGCCAGCATTCCAGTTCCAGAACCAGGCCCCGGCAGCAGGATCTAAGATTCCACCAGCTGCGCCTTCCTGCACGCCATCTTCCGGTATACCCAGGGTAAATGTTACCTTGTCATAGTTACCTGCCGGAACGTTGTCTAGAGTAATGAAACGAGAAGATGCCTCTTCCTCATTTACCAAATAGTAGCCTTTGATATCATTGGCATTGGCACTGACCTGCATTTCGTCTTCGTACATAGCTCCATCAGGCCCTTCTAACTTGATATGGCTTATGTAGTAGCGGAGGGTAGAAAGGTTAAAATCCTGCCCCTTATCTGTTTGGTATCGGTAGGAGTTTGAGCCTACTGGGTCTAATTGCAGATTCTGATTGCCTACATAATTGTCAAATTCTACAACAAAAGAGCCGGAAGCTTCTGGAGATACAACCTCACCTTCTTCGCAGGCCATGAATAGCGTTAGTAATAATGTACTTAATAAAATATTATGAATGGTTTTCATCTTTTTCAGTATATAGATTTTGAATTGTCTGGCTGAACTTTTTCAGCTTAGTAATAGAAATTAGATGCTTCTCTACTGACATGGCATACCCATGACATCAGATCAAAGAAGGTCTGAATGAGAAATTAAGGAATATTTCCACCCCCTTAACCGCACTGCATTAATGGGTAAATGTGTTTTCTGCTACAGAAAGGATATACTTTACCTACTTATAAGCTTCTTTATAGTAAAAGATTGCAGTCTGGGAAAAAGAGGTGCTTACTAAGCTTGGGGAGGATGAAAAATACCAGCAGAGAGGAGTAACTGATACTTCCGGGGTCGAAGAGGAAAAAATACTTGTATGTGAAACGGCGGAATTCTCAGCTCACCTTTACTCTCCACCTGCGTGTAAAGTGGTGACCAACTGAGTTTAATCTCATGCTCATTGGTGCTTTCCTGCTGGCTCGCATGCTCCATGCTATCCTTGAGAAAGCACTGTCCGTTACATTGCAATTCCGGTCTGTCCTGGTTTTCACAGAACAATCGTACAAATACCTCCTGGTTGTACTCATAGTTAAGTACAATCAAAGACATCTGACAGGCATGCAGACAAAGCAGGCCAGATAGAAAGAGTGATATGTACGACTTAGCATTCAAGCCATTAGATAAGTTTATTCAACAGCAGTAATCTCAAACATATTTGCAGCATAATTTTCCGCCACATTTTGAGAAAAAGGATCATGCATCACCACCGGATGCTCCGCAAAACTTACCGCAGTAGGCTCAGCAAAGATAGCGGCTACATCTACTTCAACAGCTAAGCTTTGCGTACCATTGTTTTCCAGGCTGAGCGTAGAAAGACTAAGCTGGCTCAGGTTGAACCTCAGCAACCGGTAATTAGGATCACCTCCAATATGGTAGACAAAAGCATTATTCATATTATCTTCTGACTCACCAAACTGGCCTTCCATCAACAGAAATTTGTAACCAGTATTCCAGTCCCAGGCCATCTCGTTGCTGGGATCCAAGGCCCCTACTTTATCGGTAGAAGTATTGGCCGCATTGTCTACCCCAATGGCAAACTCTACTTCATTATATTCTCCGACAGTAATATCATCTATCTGAATTTGAAAAGCTTCCCCTTCTTGGGGACGCACCAGATGATAACTGTCTGGCTCTAAGTAAAACGCGCCTGTAGCAGTATTCCTGAGTTTTATATTGCTGAGGTAATACTTGAAATCCTGCACTAGGAAGCTTTCTCCAGAAGCGTTGGTATAAGTCTGCGTATTGAACAATAGCTGTTCACCATTTACCAGGTGGCTAAGGTCAAGGGTAAGTGTAGCCCCTTGCAACATATCATCGGTTGATTCTTCCTGGCAGGTGCTTAATCCTAGTAACAGTAGGATAGCTGTGATGATGTTGAAATACTTCATCTCGATAAAATTTGAATGTGTAACAGGTAAACAAATCTGTCAAACGATCATTTTAAAACTGCTGAATATATAAGCCTAATAGTTTAGTCAAGCTACTATAATTCAAGCCCTCAAAGGTTGAAAAATCATAAAGGGATGAATGTACGCTAAGCGCGGGGAGGATGGAAAAACAGGTCAGTTACTGAGATAGCATGAAGATTTTCCTGAAAAGGAGAAAAAATAATATCGGGCATTTTAGGGGTCAGGAAGTTGTTTTCCCAATAAAAGGGGGTAAAGAAAACGGCAAAAAAGCAAATAGTCAGCTGGTTCTGTTCCTGCTGCTCTTCCGCTTCTTTAAGTTTGTCTTTAAGAAAGCAGGTACCACGGCAAACGCTGATCTCCTTTTTTCTTTCTATACATAAGAATTCGGCAATAAAATCCCTGTTCAACTCAAAGTTGAGTTGCACGATGCTCATTGATAAAGCATTGAGCATAATTACCCCAATAAAAAGGATAGACAAGGATTTACGCATGTGAACAAAAGTATATTACTGACCTTGCTTTTCCAAATCAATACAATATCAGGCATTGAAAATATAGCTTCATACTAAAAACTATTACTGAGTTCTTCTTTCTTATTCAACTCAAAACACTTTCCAGTCCTTGTCTGCTGAAGTATACAAAACCACCACTTACCACTAGTAGTACGTACACCAGGATCACCAGAAAATTACCAAATCCACTCAACTGATCGCTGGCTTCGGTGTAGGCAAAGGTGGGTAAAGTTGCCATGACCTGGGTATCCACTGGCTGATTCCTGAAAATGAGCGGCATGAAGAAGCCCCGCCAGTCTTCGGCAAAGCGAATGACTTCCCGGCGAAAATGTTCATAATGCCGGTTGGAGGTGCCGGCCAGCTCATTGAAGCTGTCCTGCAGCAAAAGCGCGGGCGAGAGCAGTTTACCCCTTTGTGTCCATTGCTGCTGCTGTGCCAGTTGTGCTTCATAGGTGTTCAGTACCGGCCTGATTTCTTCCTGTATCACCCTTTGGGATGCCAGGTAACGCTGCCAGAAACCAGTCGCCTGCTCGTCTTCAGATGCCAATTCGGGATGGTCACGCAGGAAATTACTTAGGATATCATCGGCTTTTTCATTGACTTCTGCAGTCACCAGGCGCAGTTCGTTGACCAGCCCGGCTCGCGACGGTACCGGATAGAGACTGTTGCCCAGCTGGGCTACCACTGCGGGGATCAGCAGCACAAAGAGCACCCAGAGGGAGAGCATGCTTACGGCATTCTGGGAAGAACTCTGCCCCAGCAGGTTGATCAGAAAAGCCAGTGCGAACCAGAAAATCATGTACGCCAAACTAAGGAACCAGCATACCAGCAGGTCGGGTAAAGTCGCTGTGTTCAGCGCTCCCTGCAAACTCAACGAGAGCAGCAGCGCCAGTGTGAGCAAAGTGCCCAGTACCAGTATTCTCACCAGGGTTTTCTGCCAGAGCCAGTGCAGGACCGAAAGTGGCTGGGCGGCAATCAATCGTAGGGCACCCTGTTCCCTCTCTTTGGAAAGCAGGTCGTAGGTAAAAGCAATCACGATCAGGGGCAGCAGGTAAATGAACACAAAAGCCAGGTCAAAACTACCAAACAGCAACTGCACCGGATTGGCCATCTCCGTAAAATCAAGCATCATGGCCTCCCCGCGCATGCTGGGTTTGACATAATGGGCGAACATGTCACTCTGCCCGGTAGAAAACAGGGCCAGCGGCCTGGGCGGCATGTACGCTACCCGGGGGTAGTAATTGCCAATGGTAGCGGGCTTATCCGGCATCTGCCAGGAAGACACATTCACTGCATGGCCAGCCGTAATAGAGTCCAGAAGCGCCAGTGCCCGGGCATCACCCTCCTGTACATCCTGCTGGGCAGTGGCGATGGCAGACAGCCGCCGATCTACTTTTTGCCGCCCATTGTAGGCCGCAAACAGGCATAGTAGCAAAAGCAGGGCAGACAATAGCTGAATCCAGCGGCTGCGCAGCAGGCCGATCAGCTCATATTTTAATTCATGGGTAAACATACAGGATCAGAGTTTGGAAGTGGCAAAGAACAATCCCCCCAGGCTTAGTCCAAACCACAGGGAAAGGATAGCCACGTTGAGGACGTTGGTACGCATGATTTCCCCCAGTTCCGGTGGATCATAGCTAAAGTCAGGGATACTTTCCCAGAGTTGACGGTCTGCTTTGTAAGACCAGTCGCCGTAAGCAGTATTTTGCGCAAAGTTATTATTAAGCGCTGCCTGCATCTGAATACGATAATTCTCGGCGGCATCGGCAAAGTCCCAGTGCGTATGGTAATCAGTGCGGGCAATGGCCATAGAAAGAAAGCGGGCGGGCAGGAAGGGAGAGAACAAAGCAGTAGCCTGGTAGATATTGGTCTGCCGATCATGTTGCTCCCTGAGGTAAGCGTAATGTTTAAAATAAATATCTGCCTCGTGCTCTTCGCTCTTCTGCATACGATATCCATCAAAATTAAAAGGCAACTGATGCAGGCTGTCTACCCCGTATTCGGTCAAAACTGCTTTTTCCAGGCGGATGGCTTCCTGGTTCCAGGGATCATGACCGTCCAGTCCGTTCTTTTTATCCTCAGCAATGGCGGCCTCAAAGGCCAAACGAGTTGGATAGGGATGCAGGCCGTTGGCCAGGTTATTAGCGGCTTTAGGGGCCGCCAGGCAGGAGAGTATCCAGATGCTGAGCAGCAACACCAGCGATATGCCTGAATTCTTGCTTAGCGCGGAGACCAGTAGGCTGAGGTTGATAAAAACTGCATAATAGACCAAAAAGACCAACAGCATGACAAGCAATTCAGCGGGGGCCAGGGTGCCAAAATCCTCCAGACTACCCAGGAAAACAGCCGCCACCCCAAAGAGCAGGCAGCAAAGCAGCATGACCGGCAAAAAGACCGACCACCACTTGCCCATCGCCAGCGACCACATATTCAGACCCTGGCTTTTGAGCAGGCGCAGGGTACCCTGCTCGTGTTCGCGGCTGAAAGTATTGTAGGAGATCAGGATGATGAGCAGGGGAATGATGAACAGCAGGATAAAATCAGGCGTGAGTTCACCAAATCGGGAAAGCGCCGTCTGATCGGCGGCGGCCATGTACTGGGCTTCGTTTCTGTTGTGTGCCTCCAGGTAAATGGAAATACCGGCATATTTATCCACCCCCTGGTCTATGAGGGCCAGCGGATACTTGGGCTTGAAAGCGTAAGTGCCAAAATGAGCTGCCGAATGGGGATTTTTTTCATCCTGGCTTACCCACACATCCCGGGCAGCTTCCTTGGCTTCAGCATGTTGCTGCTGCACCGAAAGGTAATAGCCGCGACTGATAAACACCGATACCAGCAGCAGGGCCAGTACAATTACCAGGGTCAGTCGTATGCGACCTTCCCGGAGATTTTCTTTAAGTTCCTTGAGGGTGATGCGAAAGATCATAGGATAGGTATTAAGTTTAGTTCATGTGGGTAAGGTAGAGCTTTTCCAGTTCACTGTGGTTAACATCCCCGGCCTGTAGCGTCTCCAGCAAGCGGCCCTCTCTCATGATGCCGATATGGGTACCGCTCTCCCGGGCCCGGAAGAGGTCATGGGTCGCCATCAGGATGGCCACGCCTTTATCCTTGAGTTGGCTGAGCGTTTCAGCAAATTCGTTACTGGCCTTGGGGTCCAGACCGGAAGTAGGTTCGTCGAGCAGGAGTGCCTTGGCTTGTTTGGCCAGGGCAATAGCAATTCCTACCTTTTGCCGCATCCCCTTAGAGTAGGCCTGGGTGCGCAGAGAGAAGGCATCGGCCTGCAAGCCAGCTTCTTTAAGAAAGCCTTCCAGTTGCTCATTCTCATAGTCTTTACCGGCAATGCCCGAAAAGTAAGCCAGGTTTTCCAGTCCACTCAGGTTAGGGTAGAGCTGCAGGTTTTCAGGAATGTAGGCCAGAAAGTTTTTGCTTTTGAGTCCTTCCCGGCTCACATCCAGGCCGTTGATAAGTGCCTGCCCGGCGGTTGGCTGCAGGAAATTAAGAAAGACATTGATGGTGGTGGTTTTACCGGCACCGTTGGCTCCCAGCAGGCAGAAAATCTGTCCGCCGCTGATGCTGAGGTTGAGGTCGCGTATGCCTCCGGCACCTCCCTTGTAGGTTTTACTGAGATTGATGGCTTCAATCATGCTTGAAATGTAGTGTAGTGTAGTAAATGATGGATGAAAGTAACAAATAATTTATTTGTGCCATAATGTTGCATTAATAAATTTTAACTTGGCGCCCTTTCGCTTAACACTAAACACCTCATTGTTGCCTGCGCCACCAGTCGCGATAAAGCTCAATGGCTTCCAGTTGGCCTTGATTATCCAGGTATTCAGGACGTAGAGCCCGGTACTTCTCGAGTACTTCTTGAGCAGTATTATAAATCAGTGAATCGAGAGCATCTGGTTCATAATTTTTAGGTACGGCGTAGGTAAAATACCCTTTCTCCTTAGCAAACACCGGAATCTGGAAGAAGTCCCGACTTACAAATTTGCCAGTTGCTTCCTGTTGTAAGCTGGCCTCTACGAAAAAATCAACGGCGTGACGGGGATATCCAAACAGATAACCATAAGACCTGAAGCGATCATGCTTTTCTTCAAATTCAATGGCGGTCAGTAGTACAGCCGGGTCAGTACCGGGTACAAAACCCCACTGCGCAAAAAAAGAAGCCTGCTCCCGTAGTAGCTCATCTACAAGATCCGCTCTGCAGAGCAGTACCTGCATGTTGCGTTTTCCGTCCCAAACCTGACGAAAAGGTATCAGCATAAACTGGTAATCCCCAAAAGACAAGGCATCCAGCACCCGATACCAGCTTTCTAAATCATTGATAATAGTCTGTACACTATCTGAGGATACGCTCACCACATCGTGTTGACCGTCTTGTTGCGTACTGTCTTTTCCCAGGGGATAAGAGAGAGAGAAACCAATACTGCTCATCGGCTTGAGGTCTGCCATCAGAGAATACAGAGCCTCATGGTCCAGGGCAAAGGCGATCAGAGAATCAGCCCTGCTACGGTCAGCAGCGGAGAGTTGCTCATATCCGGGAAAAACTTCTACTGCCTGCGACGGCTGCTGAGTGGTGGCTACCGGGCTGAGTTTACAGCCAAAGGTGATGAGGAGAAAAGTAAAATATACGAAGTGTCTCATAGCAAATCAAAAGGTGATTGTGAGGGTGCGTATTCGGGAAAAAAAGAAACAGAAAGCGTCATCAGGTTTTGAAACAGGTTTTGCCGGCTAAGCGCCTGCTGCCGGGAGAGTTTAAAAGAAAATCGCATCCGCCCCTGTTCGCCCTGCCGGTCCAGGCCGCCCTGTAGAGAAAGCAGGTAGTAGTCCGCAGACAGTATCGCAAAGTCGTCCCTGACCAGCCTTTCGGTGATTTCAGTAGCATCTACTGCCTGTAGAGTTGACTTTAGTACCGGTCTGTAAGTACCCACGATTACTAGGAAGGGGGACATTCGGTTATATTGACGACTGAAGCCAGCAGAAAGCCTGACAGGAAGATACTGTAGATCAGCCTCTGTAAAAGTAGCCAGGTCTTCCTGTTGCCTTACTGTCCAGCCCCCATTTGCCTGTAGATACCAGTGGAATGCGCTGCTATCCTGCTGACTGACTTGCGTACTCAGTTTGGCTCCTGCTGTTTGTAACCTCGCGTTGATAGCTCCGAAAATCGGATCAGTACCTGAGTTCCGGCGCGCATAGCCATTGAGGCTTAGCTTAGGGTTAAGTGGATGAGACCAGTTCCGGTTTAGGCTAAACGCAGCCATCAGGCTTTGCCACTCTCCGGCGGTGTTGATGATGGCGACGCCTTCTTCGGCTTTTCCCCATTCAGCGGCAGCAGATAGCAGCCCCGATAATCGCTCCTGCTCCATCCAGCGCAGGGCAATGCCAGCTTTCTGAGCACTGAGCTGCCTCTCTCCTGATACAAATGCGGTACGTGAAAAGGTACCATAGCCCCGAAGCCTGTACAAGAGAGGGTCATCCACAGAAAAGAAGCCCATTTCGTTGTCTTCAGAAAAAGAGCTAAAGGATAACTGCAGTGCCACCCACCGTGTGTCAGAAAGGTGAAAATACAGCTCAGGAGCAATACCCATGCGGCGAAAGCGATACAGGGGGCGGGGATCATTGAAGCGATCCCCCTGCCCTCCCCTGAAAAACAGGCTGGCGCCCCATTGAATTTTACGTTGGCTGATTTCACGTAATTGTACCCGGGCGTCAAAATAGTTTCGGTCCCAACGACCAGTCGCTGTATCCGCCCAAAGATAAGGCTGAGCATCCGGGTGCAGGGAGGTATTGTTCAAATCCTGCCTCTCATCCTGCTGGTAGCGATAAGTAAACTGTCCATCCCATACCAGACGATTTACCCGTTTTCGCCCTTTTGCTTCAAAACCACCTGCCATTCCACTGGCAGGTAGTTGAGGCCGGGCAAAGTTCCCACCTACCGCATGGTAGAAGACCCCGACCCGGCTGTAATCCGGCTGATTAGTAGCTTCAGCAAAGTCTGTATCCTGCAGTGGCTGCTCCACAGGATACATAATATCAGATTGTGCCTTTAGTGGTAGTTCGGCGACAAAGAGAAATAAACTTAGGATGCAGACCAATCGGTTTTTCATAATAACCAGCCAAGAAAACTTTTTATTAAGGAATGATACCCGGCGTGGGCTCATCCAGGCGTTCAAAGTCATTACCGCTATTATTGGTATCCTGCAGTATGGTACGACCGTCCTGGCTCAGGGCTACTTTTCTTCGGAAGCTTTCTCCTACATAAGTATCGGTGGCGAAGACAAAACCTGCATCCAGGCTAGCCGGAATTCTTTGAAAACTGCTACTTTCTGCATCCTTGAGCGCTTCAAATGTATCGATAACCAGGCTGTTAGGGATCTGGATGCGCGGATCAAAAAAGTCAGGAAGGTCACCCTGAACCCGCTCTAAGCCATCGAAGTCGTCTGTACGGAAGATTACCAGGGCAGGGCCAAAAACAGTAATCAGCCAGTCAAATCCCCCGGTAAAATATACCCTTTCCAGGTTGGGGACAGTAGGTGAGTCTACATCACGGTTATCGTCCCGCTGATTAAAAGTTTCCCAGTCGGCGTTACTAAGATCTACTGTGGTATTTTCGTTTTCAGCAGTATGATTTATCCCATCCTGTGCAATGATGATACTTTCACCGGGAGCCAGCGGATATTCCTGCCCGCTGCCGGGAATCTGCCAGACACTGTTGGCGTAGACATGATCGGTGTCATCCGCAAAAGGAGTGGGTGTCGTATTGGGATTAATCTGCCCGGAAGCTCCATAGATATCAGCGATATACAGGCCATCCAGAAAGATCTCTTCACCAGAATTATTGTAGATTTCAATAAACTGGTCGGAGAAATAAAAGTTCGGTACACCGGTATAATACACTTCTTTAAAGACCAGGTCTCCGGCTGGTACACCTGAAAGTTCCAGGGAAAAATTCTGTCCATCAACCGGAGAGGCCGCTACACTGACACTGCCTGCTGCGTTGAGGTTAATGGGCTGGTTGAATTTGCCGGTGATAATAAGGGCCTGATCAGCATCCAGCGCCTGGGTAGCAGATACCTCATAGCTGCCCGGGATTACCCCTTCAAAGAGTGCCTGACCTGAAGCGTCGGTTTGAGCCGTATAGCTGTTGCTGCCCGTAGAAGAGTTCATCGTTACAGTGATACCGCTTTCCACCTGCTGCGCACCAAAGTCTGCCGGATAAGTAAGCTGTACCAATACATCTACCGGTTGTACTTCATCGTCTTCGCAGGCCGACGTCCAAAGTAAAGCTATAATACTTAGCAAGGCTAGTCTGAATTTGTAGTGATCTTTTTTCATTGTTTGTTTTTTAAAAATAGTTAAGGATAAAATTCAAATAAGTATTTGTCATGTTTAATGAAGCAGGCTATCGCTACAGCCGGTAGTATAACTCGGCACCGAAGAAAAACTCAGGCTGGGCTCTTTCTACCCGGAAGCCCGATACATTACTGGTAAAAAGCGGCCGACTGTTCATGAGATTATTCACATAAAAGGCAAAGCCACGGCCGGTATCCCACTCTTTGGTCAATCGTATATTAAAGAGCCACAGCGGAGGACGTTTTTGCCATTCCAGTGATGCAGGATTGATAGTACGATCAAGTTCTTGCCGCATGTTTTCAGATACAGCATCACCTTTCAAAAATTTTAGCTGCCCGTCGCGTCCGATGTAGGCCTCGGCGGCTTCCGCATGGTCTATAAGACGATTCTGTTCCATCCAGATCGTTTGCACTAGCCCGGAAACCACAAACCCAAGTGTCGGAATATGGTGAATAAGCCGCAGACTGGTATTGAACCGCATACTTTCCAGTCCCTGGCCGGCAGGATAAACCGGGACCCGGCCTGAAAACTGGTTACTGAATACCGCCCGGTTGGCATCTACAAAAAGAGCCCTCTGCCAGCTTTGGGTATGCAGCAAAGCACCGGTAAGATTGAACGACGTTTTGATGGCTTCTACCTGCGGCGTCTGCAGGCTAAAATCAAAGCCTTGGTTACGAATAGCGAGGTTATTCTGCGGAAGGTCGTAAGCGGCCATAAAGGTATCTATGGCAATGGCTTCCTCAGCCAGAATGGGGGGCTGCCCTTCCGGAAAAGCAACTGCTTCGAACTTAGGATTGGGAATAGGAAGTACCTGACGAAGTACCTGGTAAGCATCATTTACCTGCTCCTGGAAAAAGGTAAGGGAGAAATCCCAGGACGCCTGCGCCGGGCTGTAAACAACTCCTGCTTCCCATTTCTGACTGCGGTATGCCCGCAGGGGCGAGGTGTCGGGAATGATCCTTCGGGTAGAGAGCACTACCAGCCGCTCTGCCGGGTCAGAAGCAAAATAGTTAAAGTTAACCAGGTCAAAAAAGACCGGATTAGGATAAAGATAAGACAACGTCGGCATCTTGGCCATGATGCCAAAACCCGCTCTGGCCTGCCAGTTGCCGGTGATGGGCAACAGGGCATTGATGCGAGGCGTGGGTATGACTAGCCAGCGGCGTGCGGGCTGCAGCTCGCTGAGTTCAGGTTGCGCAGATACCGGCATCAGATCCGTACGCAGGCCCACATCCAGTACCAGGTCCCGCTCTCCCAATGACAGGTTCCAGCGGTCGGTCAGGTATAAGCCAATCTGGTTGAGCGCAGGAATTTCCGCGTAGCTTCGCGGTCGGTCGCCCATACTATAGTTTTGTCGTGGCGGTGTGCGGGGGTCAAACAGCCGTCCCTGGCCGGAGTTACTGTCGTGCCGCCATTCCATGCCCAGCAAAAAACGGTGACTACCCAGCCAGTTATTCACCTGATGCCCGCTCTCCAGTCGAAAATAAGCATTAAGCGGACGGCCATCTACGGTAGTCTGGTTGAGATAAGAACTTCTGCCAAACTCACCCGGCCGCGTAGTATCCGATACTGCATCAGTTACGGGAAAAATATCACGGGTTACCAGTTCCTGGAAGAAGCTTTCCTGCTGCTGGTAGGACAGAGAAAATACGTAGAGAAATTCATCAAGAAAACTATCTTCTCCGGTCCATCTTCCCCGGCTGTTGATCCGAAGGCCCCGATCACGATGGTAGTTGCTTCGTTGTGAAGGATCATCATCGGGGGCCTCACGGCGTTCATCCAGTGTAGTAAAAAGCGTCAGCCGATGATTGAGTTGCAGTTCCCCCACTTGATTCCGCCAGCCCAACTGTAGATTACTTCGGGTAAACTGCTCCAGGTCATTACGGGGATCAGTAAGCGATGTAGTAAGGTCAAGTTCCGCATTAATCGCATCCGTTTCGCCGATCTTTTTTCCGCCCCCGGCTGATAGCTGCCTGACGGTCGGGTTAATACGGGCCAGCAAACGGGGACGGTAAGCCCCAATGCGGGTATTGACCAGGACTGCGCCCGCCGTCAGATCACCATAACGGGCAGAAGGGACTCCCCGTATTACCTCCACCGACTCAATCAGGTCGGCAGGTATATTACGTAAGTCTGGCCCGCGACCCGCCACCGACGAAAAAGGGGGCAGACTGCCGGGAGACGAATTCAGGATGTTGGTATTGGTCTGAAGGTTGGCATTGTTGGAGATGGGCGCACCATCCATGAGCAGTGCAGTACCCAATGCGTTCATTCTTTGCGCAGCAGAACCAGCCGGGGCCTGCCGCAGTGTAAATTGTGCCGCATTGCCCAGCTCAGGGTTTTCTGCCAATTGCCCAGGTACTAACTGAAGTACATCTGCCAGGCTTACAGGTTGGGTATGTTTAATGGCGTATCCCTCCAGTTGCGAAATAGAGCCTAGCTTTGACTCCCGGGCGGTTACGGTAATGCCATCCAGTTCGGTACTGAGGGGAGAGAGTAAGACAGGGATAGGCGATGTAGTTTTTTCAGCAGTAAAATTCACTTTTATGTCCCGGCTTTTGTAGCCCACCATGCGAACCCTGAGTGTGTAATCTCCCTCTTTTAGGTTGGGAAAAATGAAACGTCCTTCCCCATCGGCAATCGCCCAGCGTCCGCTCTCCTGGATCTGTACAGTAGCACTGGGCAGCGCCGTACTGTCAGAAGCATCACGACAATAGCCACGCATTGACTGCGCGTTTAGCTCACAAAATAATGCTAACATCAGGTACAACAGCAGCATTACAGGACTCTTTACCATAGCATTACGTATGCATTTGCATAAATCGCATTTCGTTACGGAAGCTGATATACCTTTTATTTACTATTTTATCAGACTTTTATAACTTCCCATAAATAATTATGTGATTATGTGATAAATCTAGGCGTATAGCTTTATAGCGAGCGAAGGGTCAACACTTGCACTTCTCCCAATTGTTGTGTCCAAGAAGGATAAAATCAACATATCATAGCAACGAAACCGTGTAATAATTAAAAGACAAACCAAAAAAATCTTGGTAATAAATGCAACTAAGTTGCATTTTTTTTAAATTCACGAAAAAAACTATGAAAAAAATATGGCAATTCTGTTGTGTACTACCTTTCCTCATTGCTTGTGGAAGCCAGGAAGCATCGCAGAGCGCAACAATGAAGGAGGCTGTACGATTTTTTGAATCCTCTCACCATTTGTATGACTCGCTTAGCCAGATCAGCGATAAAATCAATCAGTCGCAACTTGTGGCACAGGATTCATTGTCTTTAGCTAAGTGGCAGAGCGAGCTTGAACAATGGCATGAAGACATGGTCACTGCTGGTGAGCACAGCCATGATGAAGGACATGACCATGATCATCACCATCATCATGAGCCAGAAGTTCAGCTGACAGATCAGCAAATGCTGGAAATACAGCAAGAACAGTGGCAAAATATCCAGAGGCTAGCCAGACAATTGGATGAGTATCAATAAACATGTGAAGCGTCGGCTTTGCTACTTCATGCATGCTCAGTCACTCTGTGAAATTTCCGGAAATGTAGCGCATGCAGTACGATCATAAACAGGGAAGAAGCAAGGGATACATAGAGCGCCCAGCTAAAGTAATCATGTAGGAGTATAGAAAAGCTAAATACCAGCACATTGGCCCAGAGAGCACGGTTGACTGAACTTGCCCTATGATGTCGGCTGGCACCGTATACCCCTATCCAAGCAAGAAGAATGAAAAGAAAATCCAGCCACTCCCATTCCGGATAGCTACTTTTATTAACAATACCGACTACCAGCACAAGGGGCAGTATCAAACAGTGAATGATACAAAGGGAAGCACTGAGAATACCGAGCCAATCGGCCCATTTATTTTTGATAAGCATGATGTAAGATATTTACGTAAATTAAATGCAACATAGTTGCATTTGCAAGTATCATTTTAATTTCCTCTAAAAACTTCTGCTTCCGTTATTATGTAATTACAGTGCTCTATGTCATCTTTATTCAAATCTAAAATCCCTTTAACCTTCACGACCTGGTCCATTTCAAACTGAGGATGGCCCGGTTTGAACCGGATTTCTACGATGGTTTCAGGCCCACCCACTCCGCAGAAAAAACAGCTGGCATAGGTAGTTTTAGATAGAATGAAAAGGTCTTCTTCTGGGGCTACCGGCAACATGTACCCCTGCAGTATCACCTCTTTACCCTCCAGAGCCTTTACTTTTGGCCCGAAAGAGGGTACAAAAAAATTAGCATCGTATTTTTCCACAAATTCAGTGGTGAAGGATACGTCAGCCAGCGTGCCCCAGTTAATAAGTACTGGTGCATCTGTTATAGTAAAAAGTAAAAAAATAAGGCTAAAGGCTTTCATTGTCATATGATTGAAATTTATTAGGAAATGAATTCAATTTTAATGCAATAGCGTTGCACAAAACTAAATATGTAATATATTTGCAACAAAGTTGCATAAATTATTTTACACAATGAAAAAATTACCTGTTACCGTCTTGAGTGGCTTTCTGGGAGCCGGAAAAACTACTTTACTCAACCACATTCTCCACAACCGGCAGAATATGAAGGCGGCGGTTATCGTCAACGATATGAGCGAGGTCAACATAGATGCGCAGATTGTTGAAAATGAAAATACGCTCTCCAGGACTGATGAAAGTCTGGTGGAGATGTCTAACGGCTGCATCTGCTGTACGCTGAGAGAAGATTTGCTCAGGGAAGTGGAAAAACTTGCCAGTGAAGGTCGTTTTGATTATCTGTTGATAGAAAGCACCGGCATATCTGAGCCGGTACCTGTTGCACAGACCTTCAGTTATGTGGATGATGTGACAGGTATTGACTTGTCCCGCTTTGCTCAACTAGATACCATGGTAACCGTGGTGGATGCGGCAAATTTTACGCGTGATTTTGGTTCGCAAGATACCTTACAGGACAGAATGCTCAATGAAGATGACCCTGATGACCGGAGGAGTATTGTAAATTTACTCACCGACCAGGTTGAGTTTGCTGATGTCATTGTGGTAAATAAAGTGGACCTGGTGGAAGAGGAGCAACAACAAAAGTTGCTCGCAATTTTGCGTTCCCTCAACGCCACTGCAGAGATCATTCCGGCAAGCTATGGAAATCTGCCCCTGGATAAGATTGTGAATACGCAAAAGTTTGACTTTGAAAAATCCGCTTCTGCTGCAGCCTGGGTACAAGAATTACAGAAAGAGCACCTGCCAGAAACCGAGGAGTATGGCATCAGCTCTTTTGTTTTCCGGGCCAGGTTGCCTTTTCACCCACAACGCTTCTGGAATCACCTACAGTCAGGATGGAACGCTAGTATCATCCGCAGCAAAGGCCTGTTCTGGCTGGCCACGCGACCCGACCAAGCACTGAGTTGGAGCCAGGCGGGAGGTTCATTGCGGGCTGAACCGGCCGGCGTCTGGTGGGCATCCCTTTCTTACCTGGACAGGATCAGCCATCCGGCATTTCAGGAGAGACAAAAGTACCTTGAAAAAAAGTGGGATACCGACTTTGGCGATCGTATGAATGAACTGGTCATCATCGGGCAGCATCTGGATAGAAGCCTCATTGAAGCTGAGTTGTCATCCTGTCTTTGTACTGAAGAAGAATGGCTGCTGGCCAAAGCCGGACAGTCTTTCAACGATCCTTTTCCTGAATGGGTGCCTCAGTAAAACTAGCTGAAGCACTATATTGGTTGAACGATGCCTGATTCGTTCCTTCAAAAACGCTTGGTTATCCGATAAAAGTTTAGTTTCCTGCTACTCACCAGATGATCTCCTAAATCATGTATTCATGTCATAAAACCTACTCCTTATACCCCACTACCATGAAGCGAGCGTTGTTGTCTCCGGGATTTGACACGCTGTGGTTACATGCATCGTGCCAATGCACATCACCAGCCTTGAATGTTCTCTGTGTCATATCTTCGCCCTCTTCCTGATACGCCAGGGTGTAATCAGACATAGAATAGATGAGCCGATTCATACCCTTATGCATGGGGATTTCCTCTCCTGCTGCTAGCTGTACTTCGGCAATTTTAAACATATCACCTTCATATAATACCTTCGACTGCTCACCCGACACTTCGCGCATCGCTTCCTCCTGACTTTGCTTCTCACACGCTGGTAGCTGGTCGCTCTTCCTGACGAAAGCTATCCATTCAGCGGTGGTTTGTCCATTGTTGGTGGCGGCATGCATCCCTTTATCGTGTACATGCACGTCCCCTTGTTTCCAGTTTTTTGTTCCTTCCTGCTCACCGTTTTCTACCCAATCAATACTGTAGTCGCTAAGGGAGTAGATTAACCTTGGGCCACCTTCGTGGGGGCTAAGGCTTTCACCAGGCTCGAGCTGAACCCTGAACACTCGCGCATAGTCATTTTCAAATATCTTCTCTGGTTCAACACTCTGGTCAGAAGACTCCTCGGTATTGGCAGTAGAGGAGTCAGTATTTTCCTGATTTCCAGAACTACAGGCAGTGAAGCCAACAGCCAATACAAGAAAAAAAAGCTTAAAGGTTGCAACACTAGTTTTCATGGTAGTTGATAGTTTAGTTTATAGTTTATACTGCTCTTGTATAGTGAATTTAAACTTTTCTGATTAATTGGTGAAATGCTTCACTGCACCTCCAGCTTGATTTCCCGTACGGCCAGGTTGGCCCCGCTGTCTTCTACCTCTATCCTGAGCACGCGTCTATCGTCATTAGCACTCAGGGTGTGGCCGATCTGCCCCAGCAGGGTTTCCAGCGGTAGCACATCATTCTCAAAAGCCGGCAAAGGCTCACCGGATAGCAGGCCTCCGGTATTATCACGAAGGAAGAGGGATTCGCCCCAGACGGCCTCAAAACTGCTGTTAGCATCCCAATCAGTAGTTTCGTCACGGTCAGTATCCTGCACCAGCGAAATGCGGATAAAGGTTATGCTAAAGTCTCTTCCGGCACGGTTTTGCTCCAGGTAGCCCTCCGCCTGCAATGCCTGGCCTGCCGTCATGCTCATGCTACGTACCCGGGCCTGAACATCACCCGACAAGCTAATCATGGGTGAGTACTCCCGTTCAATATAAACACTGCGTACTATGCTTGAATTATCTGCCAGGGAAGTGTTATTGCCTGCCTCATCTACGGCGTGCAACAGGATATGATAGGGGCCGGTGCGATGATCCTGCTCGTGATGGTTGATAACTCTGGCAATGTCATAATTTTGGGCACCCTCGAGATCTATCACTTCATCTATCCGCAGACCGGGCAGCGACATGGTGCGGGCATGGGTATGACCGTCGTTAGAGCTGTGCATGTCAATGCGGAGCTGGCTCAGCCCCACATTATCACTCAGCCGACCTTCAATCCGCACTTCGGTTTCATCCTCAGTGATTAGTTCCATGTATTCGCCCCGCACCTTCACGATATCCTCATCGCCCTGGGTCAGGGGCCTTTCTACTTCTTCAAATACTGGAGATTGCAGGTCGTTCTGTAGGTCGTCGGCACTTTCCTCGCTGCAGGCCAGTAGCGTGATTGCAAACAGGATGGCAATAAGGTTATAGGTTTTCATGGTTCGTTGATTTTATCATTGAATCTTTATTCTTGAAAATTAAAGGGTTG
>CAZZGE010000066.1:0-19260 GCA_964653665.1 uncultured Porifericola sp.
CCTGTCCCACGCGCTCCACTGGCGGGGGGAAAAGGGCCGGCAGGGGGCGCGGCCCGTTGTGGCGGGGCCCGGGGGGCGGGGGGGTTTTTTTCCCCCCCCCCCCCCCCCCCTCTTTTTCTTTTGCGGGTTTTTTTGGGAGGGTTGAGGTAAACACTTCCCCTTTTCCTCCTATTTTGGCTCGCCGGGGGGGGTGCTGCCCCGCCGTAACCTGCTCCCATATCCAGAATATGGGTATACTCATCAACTACAGGTAAAAGCTCGGCCATTCTTACTACGGTCTTGCGAGAAGCTTCGCGGATGGGCGTATTCTCATCATACAATCCGATGTGGATATCTTCTCCACCCCAGATCGTATGATAAAACACATCAGCATCCTGACTGTCGTAATAGCTTTTGGTTTTGTTCAATAAATTTTCCTGCATCTTTATTCTTTTGTTTGATAAGACTTTTCGGCTACATGGATAAAAAAATCTGGTTCATCAGTGTGGTAAGTTTCCTGGAAATCACCGTAAGTTTTTACCCGCTGAAACCCTACTTCACACATCAGATTCCGGACATAATCTTTTCTGAGGGGAAACATGTTAAGGTAAAACTTTGATCTGTCGGGAAACTCATAACAAAAACGAGCTAATCCCTCATCAATGTGCTCCGGTTCCGCTTTAACATTATCCCCAGCGTAGTAATAAGTATGCTTGGATGAAAAACCATTATCCAAAATAGAATCGTAATTTCTCTGATCCAAAATCAGAATACCGTCGTGCTTGAGAGCAGAGTAAAACTCAGCCAGCGTTTTACGACGGTCGTTTTCATCATGCAAATGAGTAAACGAGTTACCAAGGCAGATTACCGCATCGTAGCGGCCGGTAAGGTCACGATTAAGCCAACGCCAGTCAGCGTGGACCGTTTTCATAATGTGCCCACGCTTTTGGGTATTCTCAAAAGCCTTAGCCAGCATGACCGGACTTCCGTCAACACTTACTACATCAAAACCAGCGTCCAGCAACTGAACGGAATGATAACCAGTGCCGGTAGCAGTGTCCAGCACTCTGTACTTTTTGTAATCCCTTAGTACATTTATGAAAAAATCTCTTTCGCCATCAGACCTTGCTTCCCAGTCAATGAGCTGATCCCATTTTTCCACAAACTCATGAACGTATTCCATCTGGTACTGATCGGTTTCGCGTACTTCAAGGGGGTTGTTACCGTAATTTTGGAGAGTTTCTTTCATTTTGGTAATTGTTTAATATTAAAAATTATGATACTAATATAAACAATTATTCACCCTATACCCAAATTTGTTAACAGTGATCTAATTTCCTTGGGATGTAGAACCCTTAAATTATAATAATATCGTAGTTGAAAGCTTAATTTTATACACTAACTAATATTAAGTAATTAAAAGGATAATTCGCATAAAAGACATCTTTCGTCAGTTAAAAAAAAAATCTCTCAATGATTAGGATGTTGCTACAGGAAAAATATTGATAACTTTTTTAGATTAATTTTTCCCAAAATTATGTCGTTTGTAGTGAAAAGATACACGCTTAGACAATGGTAGGTAAGTGTACTAACTACCTATTTGCTTGTTTGCTAGTAACGGTAATGATAACTGAAGCAGGTATCGAAATGACAGAGGAGAGGGTAAAAAATATTTAACTACCATCACTAAAAAAATTCCCTTGATGGCTTAAAGGTTGTAGATACAAGTTAAGACATCATGAACTGTATTTTATGCTATTGTTAATCTAGCACCTAAAATTTCTGAACTGATACGTAAACGTCAGTATCAAATAGCGCTGTAACAAGTTGGTCTGAGTATCTTCTACGAAGTTTGCTCCCATGCTACGACTGATACTATTATTCTGGTTTAGTAAGTCAAAAACAGTCAGTTTAACCTCACCTAATTTATTGGTAAAAAGCTTTTTGCCCAGACTCAGATTGATCAACCAAATATTGAGGTTAAAAGCATCTGAAAGGCCATCGTACCACTGGTGCTGGGTTTGTATTTCAAAGAATAGCCCACCCTCACTACGGATGTGAAAATTAAGTTCGCTTCTCTGACTGAAAAAATTATCATTGAGTTGTTCTCTTATACTGTTTCTAACCAGGTTATATGAGGGCCGCGTGGATAATGTGAAATCCACCATGGGACTGATATTGCTACTCAGCACTATTCCAGTACCCAGTGAGAAATTACTGCCCAGATTCATCTGGTCGTTTACAAGTGATGGCGTGCGGCTGTAGTTGACAGACGCATTCAGGTTTAAATTGCTCTTGAGTTTATCTACCGGCACACCATAGCTCCAAAAACTGCGCAACGACCACTGCTGTTCAAAGTTCATGCGTTGTACCAACTGACCACCGGCAGGCAGAAGAATACCGTCCAGTATGAGGGAATCCTGAGCGACTAGCAGCGTATGGTTGCCAATATAGTTTTGAGTATACGACCCGCCGATCAACCAAAAAAGTACATTGGCTTTATCAGCATTCTTGGCTCCAAAACGAGCAAACAAATTGTGCTGATAAGACTGATCAAGGGCGGGGTTACCTATCCTCAATTGCAAGGGATTACTATTGTTAACTACCGCCTGCAGGTCGCTCATACCAGGAGCTTGCGTAGAGGTGCGATAAAACACTCGTAGGTTCTTGCCTGCCCCACTGCGGTAATGCAGCATGGCTGATGGCAAAAGATTATGAAATATTCTGTTGGTGAGCAGATCATTAGGGAAAAACTGTTGATTCTCCAATGAAGCCGCTTCGTACTCCAGTTTGGTCATCAGATTAAGCTTGCCAAAGCGGTACCTCAGTCCAGTTCCGGCAGTGTAGCTTCGGTATTGTGTTGTAAATTCGTTGGACAAAGCTGAATCTACCTGGGTGTAGGTAGAAAAATTCTCGTCAAGCTGGAAAGTATACTGGTCGGTATGGCCGTTGCGGTAGGATGAAGCCAAGTTGAACATCCAGATGGCACGGTCCCCCATGGGCTCAGTGTACACCAGGTTGGCAGAAACGGTAGGCTCTTGATTTGATAACGAAGCTTGCTGGTCAAGCGTCTCTGTACGAAATCCTGTCCGTCCCAGGGAGGTATTCAGTGCCATTTGTTCATTATTACCTTCCTGATGGTATAGCTGTGTATTAACTCTCACCGAAATTGTACGCCCTCTCCTGGCCAAACGATGAAGATAGAGTAGACGGTTGGAAAAATTGAATGCACGCAGGTCTGTACGAAAGTTATTAGTACTGGTGTTGAGCTCGGTTTTGTTTTCGGTCAGGGTGGAAGCATCAGCAAGCTGAAATCCATCATTAAGCTGCCAGGTGAGGGCAGGCTGGATGATTAACTGACTGTTTGGGTCAATTTGATACTCAATTCTAAAATTTAAACGATGATTGACATTTTCACTCTGGCTGCTCTGTATTTCGTTATAGAAAAGACTATTATCAGAGGTAACAAAAGTCTCTCTACTGAGCTTGTGATCAGCTGTATTGGTACTGTTGTTAAAAAAGTAGCTGGCGTTAAGCTTTAAGTTTTGCCCAATCTGGTCGTTATAGTTAAATCCCGTAGCGTGGGTCTGGCTAATGCCGTTCTGTTGCCCTACCTGAAAGTCACTCAGTTCAGCGCCTCCTCCCCCTCGGCCCATCCTACCGCCACGTCTCCCGCCCCTTCTGCCCGTCCCTCTACCTCCCTCTGAAGTATTGCCCAGGGTACCTAGTAGATCTTCTGATGCAAAGTTCTGGATATTGATGTTGTTGCTTTGGCCGATCAGGGAAAAACGCTGGTCACCGTTAAAGAGATTCATGTTTCCACCTACCCGATACTGGTTATCCAAACCATAACCAGCGTATACCTTGCCAAACTCTCCATTTTTCTTGTCGGACCGAGTGATGATATTAATGGTTTTGGTGAGCTGCCCATCATCAAAGCCGGTAAACTGTGCCTGGTCACTTTCCTGATCAAATACCTGAATTTTTTCAATTACTTCAGCCGGCAGATTAGAGAGCGCAGTGCGGGGATCATTTCCAAAAAACCGGTATCCATCCACCAGCACCTGCCGTACATTTTCTCCCTGTGCCTGCACCTGACCGTTCTCTACGATGATGCCCGGCATTTTGCGGATTAGATCTTCGGCACTGGCGTCAGGCTGCGTCTGGTAAGCACGGGCATTGTACTCGGTGGTGTCACCTTTTTGTTCCGCGCGAGGAAGTCTTCCTTTTACCTCCACTTCGTCCAGGTACTGTTCTGACGGGACTATCCGTAGCGTTCCCAGCCATAGATTATCTGAAAGAGTAATTGACTTTTCCAGTGTTTCATAGCCGACAAAGCTGATTTTGAGCAGGTATTCACCCAGTTGCAGGCTACTGGCCCGAAAAACACCCTGCTCAGATGTGATAGCGGTAGAGAGAGAAGAGTCAGGTAAGGAAATAAGCTGTAATGAGGCACCCAACAAAGGCTTTTGCGTTTCTGCGTCGGTCAGGATGCCAGCGATAAAAAAATCTTGAGACAGCGCGATTTCAGTGGTAAAAAATATCGCAATTAGTAATAGCAGCCGAATGATCTTCATGGTTCGTTAAGGTTTGCCCTTAGACACCAAAAAGATACGGCGGTTTAAACCTTTTCTCATCAGAAAAATCACCGATTAATTTTCATCAACCGGGAGAAAACAGCGTCAGTTGCTTTATTTCACGTGCCTCAAACTGTAGAAGCCACTGCTTACGGCTGGGAGAACCGGCATAGCCACGGAGTTTTCCGTCTTTGCCAGTGACCCGATGACATGGAATGAGCAATAATATAGGATTGGTAGCCAGGGCGCGAGCTACAGCGCGGGTTTTTCGGATATCACCCATTTTAATAGCCAGTTGTTGGTAGCTGATGGTTTTTCCAGCGGGTACATCGCAGGTCAATTGCCAAACAGCCCGCTGAAAGCGGCTACCTTTTTTCAGGAGGTGAAGGATGTCCAGTGGCTCTTCCCTACGAAAAAATGCCTGAAGCTGCTTTACGATCAACTGGGTTACCTCATTGGGATTGGCACTGATGCTTGACTCATCTTCAATAAATTGAACTTGCTGTAAAGTATGGGCCGAAGCAGAAATCCTCATCCAGCCGACGGGTGATTGAAAGAACTGGTAGTACATTCCAAAAAATTTATATCAATGTAGGGCAAATACAGAAAGATCACCAGCGCCGAATTTACTTCCCTTAAAAGTTACAGTTTTACCTTGGTTGTATACACAAACCTTCTCTACAAACTAAGACTCGCATTTGGTTAGACAAGAACTTTTTTTTGGCAGTAAAAATATCTGCCTAAAGCAAAGTATTGAGATTCTCCTGGCTGAGCGGTTTTACAAGGAGATCATAGTCGCCGAGTTGTTTGAGTTTTTCCAGATCATGAGGATTTTCAGATGTGGTGAGCACCACCAATTTGAGATTATTCTTCGCTGCAGATTCCAGCTGATTGTATTTTTCCAGAAAATCAAAACCGTCGAATACTGGCATTTTTTGATCAAGTAAGATGAGCGTAGGCGGGTGTTCTGCACCTTCTTTGATGACATTCAGCGCCTCTTCAGCAGTGATATAGGATACTACCTCTTTGCCCAAACCAAGATCGTAAATGATATTTTCATTGATGTAATTGGTGATTTTATCGTCATCAATAAGTATAATTCTTTCAAAAGTCGGCATACGGATTAGCTATTTATCAGTTTAATTCTTATCAAACTATGGCCTCTGAGCAACATAGTTTCAGGTCACTCAAAAAATTTTTAATAATAATAATATTCCTGTACAATTTAGCATTTTTCTAAATCATTATGAATACCGACTTCCTTTCTATTTCCAATGATGCATTTATGCCTCACGGCCACTGCTATTTTTGGGATCCTTTTGTGCTATGGTCCCACGCTATTTCTGACTCGGTCATTGCGCTTGCCTATTTTATCATCCCCTTTTCTCTTGTTGAAATTGTCAGAAAGAGAAATGACTTTCGCTACATTTAGCTAATAGTGCTTTTTGCCATTTTCATTTTAGGCTGTGGAACCACGCATCTTATGGATGTCATCGTCATTTGGAAACCCTGATACTATACCGATTCCGCAGCGCGTATCATTACAGCGTTGGCTTCCCTAGGGACTGCTTTTATGCTGATCAGAATTATGCCGCAGATAATTAAGGTGCCCAGTACTGAGAAGTGGAAAAAAATGAATGATGAACTGTGCCAGTTCAACGAAAGTCTTGAGAAAAAGGTAGAGGCGCGTACGACTGCCCTGGCAGAGAATGGTGCTACTTTTAAATTCATGACGGATACCATTCCGCAATTAGTATGGACTGCTCCTCAGGATGGTAAGCTGGATTACTTCAACCGGCACTGGTTTCAGTACTCTGGACTGAGCTACGAAAAAAGCTGTAATACGGGCTGGCAGCGGATTATACACCCTGAAGACCGACAGCAAGTCATCGACGCGTGGGAAAAAGTAGTCAATAGCGGCCAAAAGTTCGAGAGAGAGTGTCGTTTGCACGGCAATAAAGAAGGTGAATACCGCTGGCACCTGCTAAGGGCACTGGCCATGAAAAATCAGGATGGGAGTGTCAACAAATGGTTTGGGACAGCAACAGATATCCACGATCAGAAGATAAAAACGGTAGAGCTAAGAAAGGTAAATGAAGAACTTGACAACTTTGTGTACACGGCCTCTCATGACCTTAAAGCCCACTGACCAACCTGAAAGGACTGGTGAATTTCATGGAAAATCCTTACGAGAGAACAAAGCAACAGCTAGACCTGATTCCAATGCTCAAGCAGCAGGTTTACCGCCTCAGGCTCATCATCAGTGACCTGGCCGAGGTGAGTCGTATAGAAAAGGATGCCTCAGAGAAGTTTGAATTAGTTTCTGTTGAAGACATCGTAAATGAATTTAAAGAAGTCAACCAAGAGCGTATTGTTCCTACGCAGGCAGTCATCCAAACGACTTTGCTTGCCAACGATATATATTTTTCCGGTAGAAACCTGCGTAGCATAGTGTTCAACCTGCTGGATAATGCGATCAAGTACAGAAAACCTGATGATACACCTACTCTTGAGCTTACTACTAACTACCAGGATGACTACTGGGTCATGTCGTTGAGAGACAATGGTATCGGTATCAAAAAATCTGCCTTGCCCAAAGTTTTTGACATGTTTAAACGCTTTAATCGCAGCACCGAAGGTACCGGCGTCGGATTGTATATCATCAAGCAAGTGACTGAAAAGCACGACGGTGCTGCCTGGGTAGAGAGCCAACTGGGTGAAGGGAGTACCTATATCATCAAAATTCTGGCAAGTGTAGTCAGGAAAAAAACCACTAATGCCTGAGTTTAAAGAAATTTTTCTTTTCAGGAACCTGCCCTCTTAAAATATAGTATGTCTTGTAAACGAATCTTATGTCGCAGCAAGTATCAAAAAGTATCAAGCAACTTAAGATAGCCGCCATCGCTGAGGGTATCTCTTATCTCCTTTTGTTAGGTGTCACCATGCCGCTCAAATACCTGATGGATATGCCTGAACCCAACCTGCTGGTAGGCTACGTCCACGGCTTATTGTTCATCTGGTATATAGCGCTAGTATTTACCGTAGCTTTTCGCTATCGCTGGCCGGTATTTTCTACCTTGATTGCGCTGGCTGCTTCTCTCTTTCCCTTTGCTACCTTCTACGTGGAGGCCAAAATGCTTCGTGATGAAGACCTCACCACCCGGAAGGCTCGTGCCTGAAATCGCATTGCCCCGAGATTGGTCATTTCAGGTTTTTTGTTTTTTCTTATTGGCAGCAGGAAAGAGAACGTTATTCAGAATCAGGCGATATCCCGGAGAGTTGGGGTGGAGGTTTAAATCTGTAGGAGGCTCCCCGATGTTGTGCTGGTAATCCTCCGGATCATGGCCTCCAAAAAATGTCCAGAAGCCTTTGCCGTAGATACCGTGGATGTATTTGGCTTCCTGGGCTTCCCGGTTTTCTCCCATGATAACCACTTCTGACCGGATCAGTTGCTTACGAAATGCAGTCGTTGCCCCCAGGAAGCTTTTGATGGATCGCTCGTGGTTTTGCGTGAGCATGGTAGGTATGGGATCCCATTTAGCAGAAAACTCAAACAACTGAAAGTAGTCATTTTCCGGCGGCACTTCCCGTTCTGAAAGGTGCATATCGATGTTAGAAAATTCTATCTCCCAGGGATTCGTCTCCAGCGTAAAGTGCTGGAAGGCCAGGGTCTGGCTAAAATCAAGCTTTTGCTGGGCTTCAGGATCCATAGGATCACCGTCGTACATCTTGCCAACAATGTCAACGCCATCCGCTGCCAGCGAGATATCGTAAGTATCGGTAGCCAGGCACATGGCAAACATAAATCCACCTCCTGCGATAAATTCACGGATTTTCTTTGCAACGGCGCTTTTCATAGCTGACACTTTGGAAAAACCGTGATTACGTGCTGTTTCTTCATACTCTCTCTGCTTGTCCTTGTACCAGGCATACATATGAAATGCGATGTAAAACTTGCTGTATTGCCCGGTAAAATCTTCGTGATGAAGATGCAGCCAATCATACTGAGGCAATTTGCCCATGAGCACCTCGTCGTCAAAGACGATTTCGTAAGGTATTTCGGCATAGTTCAGAGCGAGCATTACTGCGTCGTCCCAGGGGTTGGCAGTTTTGGGAGAATACACTGCAATGTTGGGTTGCCGTTCCAGCTGCATCATTTCCTGGTTAGAGGCAGGGCTGCTGATCTGGGCGCTGAGTTGACTCACCCGAGCATCGGTTATGACCTCATAACTTATACCCCGCAGGTTCAGCTCATTTTCGGTCTCCATGCCATACCGGCACAAAAAGCTTCCCCCCCGGTAATTGAGTAGCCAGTCTACCGGTATATCTTTCTGTAAAATCCAGTACACCAGACCATAGGCTTTGAGGTGATTACTTTGCAAAGCATCCATGGGGATCAATAGCGAGGTAGCTGTCATCTGTATACTAATGCCCAAACTCAGGCTAAGAATTAATATGTATCTCATAGCGCTAGCATTTAGCGTTTTCATTCAGGACTCAGGCAGGTATTCCAGCACAGGGAATATTTGAAGGCAGCCATCATCTCAATTATATGCCCAGGTTTTTACCTCGCGGGTGAGCAGCAGAAACACGAAGAATTGGCATAAAGGAGCGTTTTTCAGTAATTCAATTGTGGATCATTAAGCCACACAATTCAATTCACACCATAAAGGTAAAAGTGCGCTCCTCTAGTTGTGACAATTTGCTTAATCAACCATCAGCGAACACCAACTTTGGTGCGTTCTCCGTTCACCAGTTGCCAAATACCCAGCGGGTTATCATCCCTTAATTCTTCAGGCAGCAGAAACTCAGGAAAATTTTGATAACACACCGGCCTGCTAAATCTAAGTATCGCTGCAGTGCCCACCGAGGTAGTCCTGGCATCGGTAGTAGCCGGGAAAGGGCCTCCATGTACCATAGAGTGGCACACCTCTACACCGGTAGGGAAACCATTAATGATCAGTCTCCCTACTTTCCGTTCCAGTATTTCTACCAGATCCCTAAAATTCTTAAGATCTTCATTGGTTGCCTGTAACGTAGCCGTCAGGTGCCCCTCCAGGTTGACCGCAAGTTTGAGCAATTCTTCTTTGTTTCCGGCATGGACATGAAGGGTAGCCGGACCAAATACTTCTTCGGCAAGTTCAGCATTATCTAAAAATGTAGCTACATCTGTCAGGTACACACGACCGCTGGTATCGTTGGGCGATGTACCACCTTTACTTTTACCAACCACCGTGACACCGGAGGTAGCATCAAATTTACTGGTCTGCTGCTTGTAGCCCCCGGCGATTTTCTCAGAAAGCATGGCACCTAGGATTTTTTCTTTCATAAGGGCACCGGTCTGCTCGACGAACTGTTGGCTTTCTTCCGAAGATAAGGACATGACCACACCCGGATTAGTGCAAAACTGGCCTACTCCCAGGGTCACTGAATTTACCAGCCCCTCAGCAATGGCTTTTTGCCGTTCACGTAAAGCGCCGGGCAATACAAATACCGGATTAGTGCTTCCCATTTCGGCATAAACAGGTATAGGCTCATCCCGTTTAGCAGCTGCATCAAACAGTGCTTTCCCACCTTTGAAAGAACCAGTAAATCCAATGGCTTTGATCATGGGGTGGTTGACCAGTGACATGCCGACAAAGGGCGACTGACCCTGCACCAGCGAGAATACCCCTTTGGGCATATGGGTAGCCTTACCGGCCTCCATGATGGCAAGCCCTACCATTTCAGAGGTACCCGGATGCGATGGATGAGCTTTGACAACAATGCTACAACCGGCTGCCAGGGCTGAGGCAGTATCTCCACCCGCTACTGAAAAGGCTAGCGGAAAATTACTGGCGCCAAATATACCGACCGGCCCCAGGCCGATTTGCATTTGGCGCAGGTCTGGCTTAGGCAAAGGGGCACGATCCGGCTGCGCCGTATCAATCCGCGCGTCTACCCATGAACCTTCTCTCAACAGGTCAGCAAACATTTTTAGCTGATTGACGGTACGGGCTCTCTCACCAATCAGCCGTTGCTCAGGCAGCCCGGTCTCATTTTTACAACGATGAATAAGCTCATCACCCAGTTCCATAATTTCAGACCCGATCTTTTCTAAAAAAAGAGCCCGGTTCTGCGCTGATACTTTCCGGTAGTGCTGAAAAGCTACCTCCGCCTTCTGTACTGCTCTCTCAATTTCTTCATAGGTAGCTTCAGAAAACTCTACCGGTAATTTTTGGCCATCCACTGGGTTGATGCCGAAAAACTCATTGGTACCTTCTTTTGAAAAATTTCCTGCAATAAGGTGTTTACCGTGTAACTGCATATTTTAAGTTAATATTTGGTTAAAAGATCAGGCTACAATATTAGTAAGTGTGCCGATAGGTTCTGAAGAAATACTGATTTCATCACCTGACTGTAGGCTAAAGTCATTGCCAGGTATAACGCCGGTACCAGTCATCAGGTAAACCCCCTGGGGGAAATCACACTCTCGGAAAAGGTATTCTACCAAGTCCGTAAATGTACGCTTCATCTGCTTGATTTCGGTCTTATCTTCAAAAACGGTCTTTCCATTTCGGGTGATCTGCATGGAAATTCCTGTTTCCAGAGGTAAAAGTTCGTTGTTAACGTAGAGGCAGGGGCCGATGGCAGTACTGCCGTTATAACTTTTGGCCTGGGGCAGGTAAAGGGGATTTTCACCCTCAATACTGCGGGAGCTCATATCATTACCCAGCGTATAGCCTACAATACTGCCGTTAGACGTGATAAAGAGTGTCATTTCAGGTTCTGGGACATTCCAGGTAGAATCCCGGCGAATTCTCACATAAGCCCCTTGCCCTACCGCCCGGTAGTGCGGAGCTTTGAAAAAAAGTTCCGGCCGATCAGCGACATAAACCCGGTCATAAAAACTACCGCCTCCGGCAGTTTTAGACTCTTCCATACGTGCATCGCGGCTACGGTAATACGTTACTCCTGATGCCCAGATTTCCTGCGTACCCAAAGGGGGTAGTAGCTCATCCAACAGGATTGGATCAGGATTTTCCAGAGTATCAAAGTCAAACAATTGTTGAACCAGCTGGTCATACAAGTGATCCTGATTGACTAACTGATCCCAGTTTTGCTGGGCTTTTAAGTAGTATTTTTCTTCGTGTTCAATTAATACGCCCTGGGCTGTGCGAAAAATCTTCATAGGTTGTTTGGCTGTGTCGGTAGTTAAATCTTTAAGTTAAAAACCTTCTCTTAAATTATCATATTTGTCCAGAAAAGATTAGCTTTTCCCCAAAATAATACTGCAATAACCTAAAATGATTTTCAAGTATGCCTGAAACAAAACCTAAACTCAGAAGCCAGGAGTGGTTTGGGAAGAACGATAAAATGGGCTTTATTTACCGTAGCTGGATGCGTAACCAGGGTATTCCTGACCATGCTTTTGATGGTCGTCCAGTGATCGGTATCTGTAATACATGGTCGGAGTACACCCCTTGTAATGCCCACTTTAGGGAAATCGCCGAGCACGTGAAGCGAGGAGTGTACGAAGCAGGAGGCTTTCCGTTTGAATTTCCAGTAATGTCACTGGGTGAAACCCTGCTCAAGCCCACAGCTATGCTTTTTCGTAATCTAGCCAGTATGGATGCCGAAGAGTCAATACGGGGAAATCCGATGGATGGCGTTATACTACTGGCCGGTTGTGATAAGACCACACCTTCTATTCTCATGGGAGCAGCAAGTGTTAACTTACCTTCCATCGTCGTATCGGGTGGGCCTATGCTCAGTGGAAAATACAAGGGTCGGGATATCGGCTCCGGTACCGACGTATGGCGCTTCACCGATGACTTACGTGCCGGACGCATTACCCAGGAAGAATACTACTACGCCGAAAGTTGCATGTCGCGCAGCCGGGGCCACTGCATGACGATGGGAACGGCCTCCACCATGGCTTCTATGATGGAAGCACTGGGGATCGCCATGCCTCAGAATGCTGCTATTCCGGCAGTGGACGCCCGTCGCAAAGTGCTGGCGCACATGGCCGGTAGCCGCATCGTGGAAATGGTTAAAGAAGACATCAGAGTATCAGACATACTGACCCGCCATGCTTTTGAAAATGCCATCAAGGTCAATGCAGCCATTGGTGGCTCTACTAATGCTATCGTACACCTGCTAGCAATAGCCGGACGGGTGGGCGTCGACCTGGCCCTGGATGATTTTGATAAGCTGGGCCATGATATACCGCTGCTGCTCAACCTTATGCCCTCTGGCCAATACCTCATGGAGGACTTTTATTATGCCGGAGGTTTACCAGCGATCATCCGGGAACTCGGTAGCCAACTCCACCTGGACGCTATGACGGTAAACGGTAAAAGTATCGGGGAGAATACGCGGGAAGCTCCCTGTTACGACCGGGAAGTCATTGCCGAAATAGATAATCCTTTTCAAGAAAAGTCAGGCATTGCGGTAGTGAAAGGGAACCTGGCAGAAAACGGTGCCGTGATCAAGCCATCGGCTGCTGATCCGAAATTGATGAATCATAAAGGCAAAGCTGTAGTCTTTGAGAATATTGAAGATTATCATACTCGAATTGATGACCCGGATCTGTATATTGATGAAAATAGCATCATGGTACTCAAAGAAGTAGGTCCCCGGGGTTATCCAGGTATGCCAGAAGTCGGTAATATGGGCCTACCAAAAAAGCTGTTGGAAAAAGGTATTGACGATGTAGTACGAATTTCGGACGGAAGAATGAGCGGTACCGCCTTCGGAACAGTGGTACTCCACGTTTCTCCGGAATCGGCCATTGGCGGGACGTTGGCACTCGTACAAAACGGAGATATCATTGAGCTCAACGTGGAAGAAAGAAAACTACACCTGGATGTCAGTGATGAGGAGTTGAAAAAGCGCAAAGCTGCCTGGGAATCTACTGAACTGGGTTACGGACGAGGCTATGCCCAGCTATACATCAACCACGTGCAACAGTCGCATTTGGGGGCTGACTTTGACTTTCTTAGAGGCTGCTCGGGTGATGAGGTCAAACGAGACTCTCACTAACTCCTGACTTTTTCTGCTAAACGAACCACAACCAAACTTACTAACTCTTCAAGTGAGCATTATACTTCTCCTGCTGGCGGTGATCTTCATTGTCGTTAGTACCACACGTTTTAACTTTCATCCGTTTCTTTCCCTGCTTTTTGCGGCGATATTTTATGGTCTGCTCTCAGGAATGCCATTTGCCGATGTGATCGTATCCATCAAAGAAGGTTTTGGGGGCACGCTGGGCAATATCGGTATTCTGATTATTGCCGGAACAATCATTGGTGTTTTCCTTGAAAAATCGGGAGGGGCTTTCGCACTGGCAGAAAAGGTGCTGAATGCCATTGGTGATAAACATGTGCCTACTGCCATGTCCGTCATCGGCTATATCGTCGCCATACCAGTATTTTCCGATTCCGGCTTTGTCATACTAACGCCATTAAACAAAGCGCTGACCAAAAAAGCAGGACTATCGCTTGCCTCTACGGCAGTGGCCCTGGGGTTGGGCTTATCGGTAGCACACGCCATCGTCCCTCCCACCCCTGGTCCGATTGCCGCAACCGGTATTCTGAATGCTGATCTGGGACTGGTCATTAGCATGGCCATTCCAGTAAGCTTATTCGCCCTGTTTTTTGGATGGCTTTGGGCTACCCGCTTTGCCAGTAAAGTGTACATTGATCCGAATCCCGAGCTGAGTGAAGAAGAACTGGAATTTCGCACCAAAAATGCACCCGGCGCAGGCAAATCACTTTTTCCTATCTTACTCCCACTGATCCTCATTGTCTTAAAATCTATCGCAGAATTACCTACTACCCCGATGGGTGAAGGGAGCTTCGTGGTGGTCATCACCTTTTTAGGAGAGCCTATTATAGCTTTGTTAATCGGGGTCATCATTGCCTTTACCCTGCCAGCTAAATTTGAGTCAAAAATGCTCTCTAGTACCGGCTGGGTAGGCAAGGGGTTGATGGATGCCGCAATTATTATTATGATTACTGGCGCCGGTGGAGCCTTCGGTAAAGTACTACAAAACTCAGGTATCGCCGACGTCATTGGTCAGAGCCTGGGTGAAGCGAACCTAGGGATCTGGCTCCCATTCATTCTGGCTGCTGGCATAAAAAGTGCCCAGGGGTCGTCAACCGTAGCCCTGATCACAACTGCCTCCATCGTGGCACCCCTCATGCCGAGCTTAGGTTTGGAAACTGACACTGCCCGTGCACTGGCCGTGCTGGTGATTGGTGCCGGTTCACTGGTTGTCTCTCATGCCAACGATAGTTTTTTCTGGGTCTTCACCCAAATGACCGATATGAAGGTAAAGGACGGCTACTTTTTGCATACTACAGGGACGCTCATTCTCGGCACTGCTTCGGCATTTGCTGTCTGGGTCATCTCACTTTTTATCTTATGAAATTGACGGTAGCGCAGGTAAGATTTTGCAATTCGTTGAAATTTAGATAAGCTCGATAGATCATCTGGTGTAAAGACTGCAAGAAAATGAGCTTAAAAAAATGAAGCAGTCTTTTGCGAGTGCCTGCAGGACTACATTACTCATCAACTCAGGCTAATCAGATAGCGGCTTCGGCCGGTGCCTGAGGACCCGCTCTTTCTCAAAATCATCGAGGGTATTTTAAAGCACTGGCCTTCCATGTTCTCTCAGCAAAGTCTCTTGTCATCCTGCTGATTCTGATCATTACTTTTTGGCAGCATTCTGATAAATGTAAATTTGAAAAATGTGCTTTGCTACAGTAGAAAAAGTTATCATTGCTAAATGAAGGCATTACAATCCCGAACATTCATCAATGGATATTCACTTTTTGCTTTTTGACCGATAGCTGGATATCCTGCTAGGCAGAAAGCTTACTTTCGGTCTTTCACAACTGGAAATCACCATTGATATTCTTCTTACTGTGCTTGGGGCCGTGATTGTTTTTCCCCTTACTTTCACGGGATTTTACCACCGATTGTTGGGATTTACTTTTCTATGCATAGGGTAGTCTCATTTTTTACATGACGGTTAACCAAAAGGCAAGTAGCCTCCTTGATTCTTAGACTACCTTAGAAATACGTCCAATTTAGAGTTTGTGAAGAATTTCTACCATGCTTCCACAGGCATGAATCATTCCAGATCTGCTGAAGTTAGAATCTGCTCGTCACTTTGCAGTCGGCCCCAGGGACCATGATTGTTGATATCGGTTTTTCGGTTGGGAATAGCATCAAACTTCTGAAAGGTACGATCCCAGCCATTGGTGTAGACACGAGCCAGCAGTTCGTACTGGGTAGCGTCATAATGGGCAGGTCGCTCAAAAGGAACCTGGTTTTCCGGGTGGTTGGAGAGACACATGCGAAAACAGTACGCATGTATGCGGTCATCCCCTTCCCCGTTTTTGCCAGGATCTTCGGCTGAGATCTGGGCTACCAATCCGCTGCTGGGATCACCGGGCACTTTGTAAAGGCTGATATTCGCTTCAAAATGGTGTCCGTGATGGAAAACACCTTTTTGCACCCCGTTAAACTCTTCATTGTACACGTCATTGGCTTCGCGCCCTACGAGAAAACTGACCCCGGCCTCGGCCATGAGATCACCCTCATAGGTAGCATCAATGAACATCTCGCCGGCATAAGTCTGACCATCCGGTGTCTGGAAAGATTGAATCCGTCCGTTTTCTACGACCACTGTACCGCTGCGATCCAGCCAGGCATCCCGGTAGATTTCAATCTCATGTTTTGCTATGAAATCCTCAAAAACCTTTTCAGCGATACGCAGCTCAAAAATCCACATAGTACGGTTTTCACCATCTATGGCTACCGTTCCCTGCCCGCGATTTCCGTAGTCTTCTCGATCTTGCCATTTCCAGGTATTAGGCTTTTGATACTCCTGATACACCCGATGATAAAATCCCCGAGAAAGACCTCCTATCACTTCTTTATTACCGGTATCCGTAAAACCCAGGCCTCCCGAGGAAAGACCTCCCAGGTGCACATCGGGTGAGACCATGATGACTGATTTGTCCATGCGGACCGCCTGCATGGCAGCGGTGACTGCGGCTGAGGTACCTCCATATATGATCATATCGGCGGAGCGCACATTTTGTTGGGCAGACTCACTATCAGCTCCAGGCTGGCTGCATCCAAAGCTGAAGGATAAAAAAATGAAAAAGGAAGTAGAGGGCTTGTAATTTCATATTGTATAGTGATCATAGTTGTTTGTTCAAAAATAGAAAAGTCAGGAGATTTTAGCGAATCAGGCTTTCTTATCACAGAACGAAGTTATATTGCCCCATGATATGTATTTGAGAGTATGTATAAATTTCTGAAAAAATTACAATAATCTAATTTTAAACGCGCGAAGTCTTGGCAGACCCCTCCCAAAAAACCGTTGGGCGTACGCTGGCTATCAGCGCTGAAGCGTGGGATGCACTGCCAGTTGCACTGGGCTCTTGAATTTTTCCCGTATTGGAGACTGCCGATATAAAATACTGTGGTTCGCTTTTGTGGTTTCCAAGCCGGATCAAGACGGTGGCTCCCAGGCAAAAATGAATAAAGCGGTAAACGAAAAAAAACAAAATCTTGGGTATTGCGAGCCATTTAGAATTAGGTTTTCAAACATACTCTTACACAAAATCTTCAAACATGCTACAGCTTGATACATGCAAAAATATTGGGACTCTACGCAAATTAAGCGGTTTTCGGCTAAGGTTATTATCCTTAGATTTGATGTAACCAAAATTCAAAACACAAGCAAGCTCCATTAGTCCTGAAGTTAACCATGCGATACCTCATTCTCCTCTTTAACGTACTACCCGGGTTCCTGCTGGCCCAAACCGATCATAAACATCCCAGGAGTTTTTTGAATGCGACTGAAGTACCGGCCCTGCGCGAAAAGATAGAAAGAGAGCCCTTTAAATCCATGTACGAGGCTTTCCGGCAGATCACGACAGAGGAACAGGCGGAGCAGGCTAAGCAAGCGTACGATCCCTACGCCGACGGTGACCTGATGGTGAAGCAGGCCATGCTTTATCTTCTGACGGGAGAACCAGGCTGGGCAGAGGTCTGCCGGGTATCGGCAGGCCGGGTCATGCAGGACGAAAAGTTTCTAAAGAATGCCCTTTCCTTCGGCCTGACCCGCGCCCGCCTGCTAAAGAACCTGGCCCTCTCCTACGACTTCTGCTACGATGCCTGGGAACCGGCCTTCAGGCAGCAGGTCAATGATCAGCTTTATGAAACGATGTTTTCGGTCAACGCCAACATGGGCCATGCTGCTAACTATAATATTGAGAGTAACTGGATGGGCGTACGCTATGGCAGTGTGATCCTGGCATCGCTGGTCTGGGACCCGGAACAGGAAGCGGGCAGAACTCCCCAGCAGCCCCTGGAGTGGGATGCTACCAAACGACTGGGTGAGCACCTGGAAAAATCTATCTTCACGAATGGCTGGAATGGGGAAAGCATGTCCTACCATATCTATGGCTGGACCTTTGTAGGCCCGGCTCTGTTGGCTATGGAGCAAAACCTAGGCAGTTTCTGCCTCATGGACTTTGCCCCCCAAATCCGCAATAGCCTGCATGCACTCATGACCTCTACGGTAGCCATTGAGCACCGGGGAATCAGGGGCTTACAGGCCGATTTGTCAGACGATGATCTGATGTTCAGTACCGGAGGCGTGCTGTCTATGGGCTTCAGCCTGTATCCGCAAGAACAACATGCGGCCCTCAGGTGGATGCACGATTATCTCATACCTCCTGAAGACTACGAACATTACACTGACGAAACGCTATTTTACTCCATACTGTATTATCCTGAAGATGTAAAACCTCAAAACCCGGCAAAGATAGGCTGGCTCACTTATCAGGATCCCCAACAGGGGGTAGTCATCCACCGGAACCGCTTTCGGGACGAAAATGATATTGTCAGTACTTACAATGCCAAACAGACCCGTGTCCGTGGCCATGCCGGACCGGACGCCAATACTTTCAGGCTTGTAGGCCTGGGGGTACCCTGGGTCATCGGGGGTGGGCGTACGGGCTACACCGCCGGGCAGACGAATCTGTTTCCCTCAGAAGAGGAGACTTATGAAAAAGACAGCAAAGGCCAGGGTACTTTGCATGCTTATGAATTTGCTGGAAATCACAGTTATGCCCTAGGCAGTGGAAGTCCTGTCGGTACGGAAGACCATCAGCGGATTATGTATACCTCCTATGATGAAAAAAGCCAGGCAGCCGCGGTGGTGGTCGTCAGGGATCGTTCGGCTAATGGCAAAAGGTGGCGCATTAATACACCTGAGTTTAACGAAATGCATAAAATAGAAGATGGCTATCAACTAACTGCCCCTGATGGTAGCAGTATGCAGATTACTTTTCTCTCATGGAACGAACAGTCTAAACTTGATACAGGAAAGGTACGCTATGGCGGGGCAACCCAGAGGAATAACAACGGGATCTGGTATCAGAATGAGTTATATACTCACAGTCGGTACATTGATTTTTATTGCTACCGGGACGTACTGGCCGTAATCACTTTGCAGGCAGCAGATAAAGCCTATCCGCCTGTCCGTATGGATCATGACAATTCCGGTATCAAGGTAGGTGAGCTGAAGATAGAGCTCCCCGATTTTCCCCGGCCCCCTAACTAAAGATGAAATCCTAAGCTCCCAGCTTCTGGCGGGGATGCCTAACCGGCGGTGCCTAACCGGCGGTGCCTAACC
>CAZZGE010000066.1:19360-21153 GCA_964653665.1 uncultured Porifericola sp.
CCCAGCTTCTGGCGGGGATGCCTAACCGGCGGTGCCTAACCGGCGGTGCCTAACCAGGGGACCAATCTCTTAAAAGGCCTCTGGCCCGCATCTGAAGGAAAATTTTCCATCACCACTCCAAAACATTTAAGGGACAAAAGTTTTTTCACCGTTAACAAAATTATTATGCAATCAACAAACGTCTATACAAAATTTGACACCCAAGAATTCCCCGTCGTTGTGATTACTTTCACTGGCAATGAACCTACCGATGAAAATTTCCGCGCTTACCTGGACGAGACTTACCATTTGTACGACCGTGAAGAAGCGCTGGCAATCGTTTTTGATGCTACCCATGCTCCTTTGCCCGGATTTAAATACCAGAAGATGCAGGCCGATTGGCTAAAAAAACACGAATCACTTATGAAAGAGTATTGCCGGGGGACTGCTTACGTCATCGCAAACAGCCTGGTAAGAAATGTTCTCAAAGCAATTTTTACGTTACAAAAGCAGCCGGCACCCTACACCATAGTCTCCAATCTTCAAGAAGCTAGATCCTGGGCCGAGGATAAGCTTGACTAAGTACCCTTGGCTATGCTTTTGTCTCTTTTCATCATTTGTTTTCAGTCTGACCATTACGTAAGATTAAAAGCTTCAGTAGCTGGTGGTGATTTTTTTCTTGTAGCGCGAATCTGTGGATTTCTCCCATGCTGTATCATTAGCCCTATTTCCAACTAATTTTGGCCTTGAAGTAGTGTTCTGAGCATCTGAGACCCCTTTATTTCTATTAGTTCTGCTGCTTCTTTATCACATTGAGATCTATCTACCTCAACTGTAATCAAACGCCGTATTCTTCCTGGATATTGCATCTCTACTGCTGGTTCCCCTCTTGAAGGATATTACGGACCTGCCTCCTTACATGGGCATTCTGCTGGGTCTAGGCCTAATTTGGTTCGTGGTAGATTTACTGCATAAACAAAAGGACGATAAAGTAAATCATGAATTTACGGTACACCGTGCATTACAAAAAATTGAAGTTTCCAGTATTCTTTTCTTTTTAGATATCCTGCTGGCAGTAGTCGCACTGGAGTGTAGCGAAAGACTCAATGAACTAAGCTCGTAGCTAAGCCATACTGTGGATAACTACTAAGTGGTAGTCTTCATTACCGGCATTTTATCCTCTATTGTTGATAATGTTCCGTTGGTGGCTGCTGCCTAGGGTATGTATCCTACAAGCCCGGTAGCTACTACTGAGTTAGAAGGCGTGGAATCTTTTCCGGTAGACAATGTATTCTGGGAGTTTTTAGCATACTGTGCAGGCACTGGAGGTAGTTTGCTGGTAATTGGATCAGCAGCGGGCGTAGCCGTAATGGGTATCGTAAAGATTGACTTTATGTGGTATGCAAAGAATATTACTTTCTGAACACTCATCGGATATGTAGCGGGTGCCATTACTTACCTGATGTTTTATTAGACTCACAGCTCGCTTAGAGAGTGCTTTTTCATTTACAAGCCATCAAAAAAATGAAATGGAAAGCCGGATAATAATGGATTAACCGCCTTTTTTTATATGACAAATTGAGTTTAAACCTGAACCGTATCAATACACTTTACTCCTATTCCGCCTGATACTTTTCTGACTGAAAAAACATACAGATACTACAAAAAAATCTTACGGACATTATACCAGCTACATTTCTAAGTTTTTTATCGTTCTCCCAGCCCTATTTTTGACATTACAACTTAAGACCCTTTAATGATTGAAGATGATTTGTTTTACGGTAAAATGATCAAGCACGCACTAGAGAAAACAC
>CAZZGE010000067.1:0-20754 GCA_964653665.1 uncultured Porifericola sp.
TGAAACCTAATTCGCTCTATACCAACTATTTAGCAAAATTGTCGGGTAGAGTACCTTTACACCAAACGTTGTGCTTCATGATGAGATGAACAAACCGATAATCCATGCTGAAATTTTTTAGAAAAATCAGGCAAAGACTATTGACTGAAAATAAGTTCAGGTAAGTTCAGACTGGACTTGAATCCAGCCTTGAATATACCAGTTTCACGTAACGGAGGACTACAATGAACTGTGCTTTTTATATTTTTCTTAGTATTCGTTGTTGTTGCTAAGATGTGAATCTCGTGGGGAACACCTTCGTAATAAACCCGCCGGGGTTTGATGCTGTTTTTTTAGCAACTACCTAACAATTTCATGGCTTATATTTTCCACATATTCCAACGCTATTATTTTACCTGCCAATAAGTGCAGAGTTCAGCGTGCGTGACCAGAAAGAGGATCGCTACTGCCTAAGTCTATGAAGTTGGCTTCTACCTCATCATCAAAACTTTTCTTCCGGACTACTTGCCGATGCTTACCCTGCAGAGCAACCGCTTGTCCCTCATCTACAAATCGCTATCATAAACGCCCCTGGGAGCGTTTTCCTACGATAGGCTTCTCTGATCTGGTTATCTTTCCATTGCTTATCTTCGTGCTCATCAGCAGCTAAAAGTATGTACGCGTGCTTAACCTGAACTGACTGTTCGCTTCGGTTGCCAATCAGGCTTTGTAAACGGACTCTTTCTGAATCATCTAAGCGTACTCGGTATATTTTTGCTGGCATTTTTTCCTGCGTAACTAACCTTTTTATGTAAATCGCCAAAAATAGCTTGAAGTAGCACTAGTATTAAGCACCAGGGATAGCGCTTGCTTCAGCGGACAATCATCTTATCGTATAAATGAGAGTCCTGGGTCACGATGAGGGGCTTAAATTTATAGTCCATACGCTGGGAGTCTTTTTTAATCTGGGTGAGCGGAAGGCCGGCACCGATCGCAGTCATGGAGATACGGTTTACCTCACCATCCAGGGATGGTTTGTTTCCATAAAAGACTACGTTATTAAGCTGATCAACCAGGAAGCCTCCTATGCCGCCTATCAACAGGGCTTTGCCGATCGTATGGTGCACCGCATGCTGCTGAAAGTAGATGGTGCCAATCTCAAAAACAGACACTGTATCATCGTACGTGTATACTTCAGTATCTGAGAACCCCCGGATGTAGGTGGATACCTTTTTTCGTCCCTCTTTATGCTTGAACTCAAAGGTCTGCCCTGGACTGAAACGGGCTACTACCTCGTCGTACCTGAGTACCAAAAGTTGTCGCTGGGCCAGCAGATCATGAGAAAAAGTCAGAATGAGAAAGAAGATAAATAATCGGAAAATCAGGCTTTTCAAATGCTCAGGAATTAGTTAAAATATGTGATAAAAACGTGCTTTGCTGGGCGATGTTCTTTAATTTGCAACTAATTGAACTGAAAAGCAAAGTAGGTACAGGCTTCCTGACCGACATTTTTGATGGTGTGCAAGCTTTCCGATTCGAGGAAGTAAAAATCTCCCGACTCACCCTCAAAGTACTCATCATTAATTTGCTCCTGACTTTTACCTTCCAGCATGAGGATAATTTCTGTAGCCCGGTGCGTGTGCGGAGGATGACTCTGTATCTCAGGATTTAGTGTAGTAACGTGCATCTCCAAACGCTCACACATCGCAGTGGAGCGCTCAAAGAAAGACCTTACACCACCCTTAGTACGTTCTCTGTACGGCACATCTTCCCAGTGAATGACCAGCGAGCCTCCGGCCTCCTTACCCCGCTGTTCGTTTTTGGCAGCTTTACTCCGATAGCGAAAAGTATAGTACAGTACTTCATCTGCACCTACATTGGTAATCCCGTGCCAGTCTCCCGGCAAGATTAACGCCACACTTCCTTGGCCCAGCTGGTGCCGATTGTCTCCTATCAGCACTTCCAGCGTGCCTTCTTTTACGATGATTACTTCTTCAATGTCATCATGCTCGTGGGGAGGATGGGGCGATCCACCGGGAACCAGCGTAGTCGCATGCATCTCCAGGAGATTAAAATCCCGTGACTCTCCTAATAAGAGTGGCATACGTTTACCACTTTCCCGGTCAAGTACCTGCGCTGCAGACAGGTCAAACATTCCTGAAGACAGTACGTCCTGCTGTGCTACAGCAGCTGAATAGACCAGAAAGGCCATGTAAAAGGAGAAAGCTTTTATTATCATGTATTAAAAAATATAGTCTTCGTTTCAGGAAAATAAGTAAAATTTCCGGATTACACGAACTGTATAGGTACAGAGACACGTGTAAACTAAAATCCAACCATACAATACCTACTGTTTTTATTATTTGACCGCATTTCGTAGATTCAGTATAGTTTACAAGCTTTGCCAGGAAATCACTACTTTACTACTTACCATCACACCTCAATTGCTCCTCCCGGCGCTAATGATCATAACCTAAGCCATCCTGTATTATGAGAAAAAAAATGCTTATCGTTTCTTCGGTAATACTGCTGATTGTAGTAGCCGTGGCCCTTTTTAAACCTGATTTACTCAATCAGGTATGGCTATGGCTGGTCGGCTTTGCTGGTTTTATTTTTAAAGGTATCCAGGGGATCGCCGGTCTTTTTCAGTCAGATCAAAAGCTCAGGAAAATTGAAGCAAGCAACGAATCTATCAAGCAGAACTATGCTGGCATCCAGGAAGAACTGGAAACTGCCCGCGACCGTCTGAAGCAGGAACGGGCCATGCATCAGGCTCAGATAGAGCAGCTACAGGACCGGCTTAGCCAACAGCAAAACGACTATCAAACATTACAACGGAAGCTCCAGCATGTACAAAAGGTCAGCTATCAGGAGTACGCCGCATCGCTCAGCCCGGAAGAACGGCGCCGGATAGAAAGCGATATCTGGAGTGAGATAGATTTAGGGCTGTAGCATACGGTACCACACATTTTTTTAGCAAAAAATACGGATATCGTCTCTTTTTTCTCTGATTTGAACATACTACCATAACCTACAACAACCATGACAATCAAACTACTGACACTATGCTTCCTTATACCCGGCCTGGCAGCTGCACAAATTGACTGCACGGGTAATCAGCAGTTGCAGGGGCTGCGGCGGGGAGATGTTTTTACCGCTCCCTGTGACTCCATGGTCGTGATGAATGCTCCTACTTACCGGAGGATGGCGCTGGAAAAGCTGCAGTTGGAAAAACAGGTTGCCCTGATGGGAGAGGCAAACATGGTCCTGGAAGACATGCAACAGACCCAGGATAGCCTGCTGGTCGTATATCAATCCGAAATTCGGTCTTTTGGGAGCTACTACCAGTCTACCGATCGCTCCGTAGCAGCCTTACAGGAAAACCTAGAGCAGAGTATCAGAAACACCGAAGAAGCCGTCAAAATCGCCCGGAAAAACAAGCTACTGGGTATCATACTGGGAAATACCGCGGGCCTGGCAGGAGGCATTTTGATCGGTGGCATTGCCTTTTGACACAACCTAAAACATACTGATTATGAAATTCTTACTTATCATCGCAGTAGCCCTGGCCGAGCTGGTCGTCATCGCGCTGCTCCTCTACATCAACCATTTCTACGCAGGGGAAGCCATGAATGTGTATGACCGGATCGCCCTCAGCCTGTTAGTCGTCTGGATAGGCATTGTCATCTGCTATCTGGCCTGGAGCACCTACTTTTACAATTTTAACTTTGCCCGATCCGCTGCTTTCTGGAAAAAGTTTGTAGCCAAAGCCAAAGAATACGAGATTTCCGGCGAAAAAACAGAGGCTGAGTTGTACGAGGAACTGGCAGCGCCTCGCGAGAATCCCTATAAGGACGAAACCTTCGGAATACCCCCCGGCACCGTAAGAGGAATACTGGCCCTTACCATTCTCATGGGAAGTATTTCGCTTTTTATCGGATTGTTAAGCCAGGACCCACCCTTGGCCGATAGTGTTTTCTACAGCTATTTTCAGTTTTTCGAAGATGCCTTTCTGATGGTCATTGCTTTCTACTTTGGTACCAAAGGCCTGGACATCATCACCCGGCGAAGGGGCGATGCCTCTGCTACTCCATTAATAGAGCGGGGAGTACAGAGACCGACAGCATCTGACCTGATGGCAACTCCTCCGGAAGCAATACAGCCCAAAAAGAAAAGCCCACCGGTAGTTACTAAGCCACAACCTAACGGGAAAGATCCGGCCCGCCTGGAGAAGCTATCCCATCCTCAGCCTCCTGCCCAGATCAGAGATCATCAGATCAACCAGCACTACCCGCACGTGAAGGACACTGAGAAAAGTAAGTTCCTCAGCGACGAGGATATTCAAGAGTTTGCTGACAAGTGGAAACTGGAAATTCCTGCTGTCAAGTCCGTGATTAAGGTAGAGTCCAGTGGCAGAGGCTTCATGAAAGACGGGCGCCCTAAAATTCTGTTTGAAGGGCATGTGTTCTGGAAAAAGCTTAAGCAGGCAGGCATCGTCCCTGAAACCTATGCCAAGCAAAACCCGGATATCCTGTATCCCAGCTGGACACGGGCACACTACCAGGGGGGCATAGGAGAATACGACCGGCTGGAAAGAGCACAACTCATCCATGAGGAAGCCGCACTGGCCTCCGCTTCGTGGGGACTCTTCCAGATCATGGGCTACCACTATAAGTCACTGGACTACCCCAGCATCGTAGAATTTGTCAATCTCCAGGCCCAAAACGAATTTGAACATCTGGAAGCATTTGGTCGCTATATCCATAAGTTTAATCTCCTGGAAGCCTTGCGGCAAAAAGACTGGGCGGCATTCGCACGTGGCTATAACGGGAAAGGCTATGCTACCAACAAATATGACATCAAACTGGAGAATTATTACCGTCAGTATAGCCAGGAAGAGACTCCGGTCACTTAGCCCGAGAAGAAGCAGATTTCTTTAGCCTGTTTTAGAGATTCACTTTACCTTTGGCTTCATTGTCAAATCTAAAATAGAGCATTATCATGAAAACCTGGTTTGTTTGTAAGGTGAAGTATCAGAAGCAGGACGAAAAGGGTAAAGTAAAAAATGTATCAGAGCAATACCTGGTAGATGCGGTTTCTTTTACAGAAGCAGAAAGCCGCATTTACGAAAAAATGGGAGAGCTGATCCAGGGTGATTTTTATGTATCAAACATCAGCAAGAGCAACTATACCGATGTATTTCACTACGAAGATGCCGAAACCTGGCATAAGTGTAAAATGACCTACATGTTGGAAGTGGAAGGCACCGGTAAAGAGAAAAAAGTGACTAATTACGTACTGTTGACCGCGCCCGATGTCAAAACCGCTTACGACAGGGTTCACGAAAGCCTGAATAATATGCTGGTTGACTTTCGTGTGCCCGAAATCAGTGAGAGTCCTATCCTGGAGGTCTTTCCCTACGAGAGCAACGTAGAAGAAAAATGGCAGCAAGCCCCCGATAACTATCAACCGGCAGAAGCCGCTGACGGTGATCAGCAGGTATAACTTACCGGTCTGAGCTAAGCATCAAGCGGCGCAAAAACTGTTTGTCGGCTACCTGCAGCCAGAGCGTGTAGACGCCATCCGGCAGCTGCTGGCGTGCCAGCGCGTGAAGGTCAATTTGCACCGGCAGGATGTCGTACTGAAGTTGCTTACCACGTAATGCTTTGCCCTGCGCGTCGTAGAGTTGAAGCATTATTTTTTGGTAGCTCCAGCGCTCGTTGGCCAGCGTAAAAATACCCGAAGACGGATTGGGGTAAAGTAATAAGCTTTCGTTCTCCAACTCCTGCTCTACGGAGGTAATATTTTTGACCACCAGGGTTTTAGCAACGGTATTACTACAACCATCTCGGGTCTGGGCTACCAGCCTGATTCGGTATTCCCCTACTGAGTCGTAGGTCTGCGTAACCTGGGCTTCCCGGTTCATCAACTGACCATCGCCCAGGTCCCACTGCCAGCTGACCTCCCCGGTATCATCAGTAAGCGTAAAAGCTTCAAAGGTAACCTCCTGCCCCTCCTGTAGAAACAGCGTATCTTCAGAAAGGCTAAAATCAGCAAAGCGGTTGAGTACTACCTGCACTTCGGTGGCTTCACTTTCCAGCAGACTGTCAATATTAGTGATGTAGAACGTCATTTGCCCCTGAACTTCAGCGACTGTGTAGCTGGTACCGGTATACACCGGCTCTGCCAGGTCTGCATCAGTATAAAAATAAAAGAGCTGCCCGTTGTTAGGACGCAAGCTCACCGACTCACCCCGACACACCTGCAGGTTATCCAGCGTAGGGTCAGGACTCTGCTCAAGCTGAATGAGCTGTACCACCGCCTGCTGGCAGGTGACGTCACCCTCTGATCGGTTGAAGGTTAACTGTATTTCAAAATCCTGCCCGAGCGCATGTTGCCAGCTGTAATCGTACAGGATGGTATCCCCATTTCCTACAAGCTGATCATCTACGTACCACTGGTAGCCGGAAGGAGAGTCGTTAACGTCCACCGGAAGTGCCCACATACTGAGCGTAAACTTACTGCTTCCGGTAGTATCCAGTTCGTAGTGAATATCTACCTCCGGTTGTATGATTTTTACTTCAACCTGTTCAGCTACGCTCTCGTAAGCCGAGGCCGCATTGACCACGTAAAAGATCGTATCACTCGTAAGCGGTGCGGATGTAAATGACTGACCGCTGAAGAGCAGTTGAGAAAGTGCTGCATCGCTGTAGACCTTAATCTGGTCGGTATTGGAAGCACGCAAACTTTCCGGCTCATTTGGGCATATCCATGAGTCAGTAATGACTGGCTTCTCAGCCCGGCGTATTACTGTCAGTGTGCGACTGGTTTCACTGACACAACCAGCAGCACTGCGTACCCGCAACCTTACCGTATAAGTACCCTCATTTTCGTAGAAGGTTGATGGGTTTTGCCGGGTATCCTGAAATCCGTTCCCAAAGTCCCACTGCCAGCCGGTGGCGTTGGTACTCTGATCTTCAAAAGCCAGCGTAACTGGTTCCGTAGTATTCAAAAAGAGCGTATCATTGAAAAAGCTGCCCTGCTGCACTTGCTGCACCTGAAATGAGGCCTGGGGCTCCAGTATCCTGATCGCTACAGCTTCCAAAGGCGTTTCATATCCGTCGTTGAGAGTAGCCAGGTACAGTGAAGTATCCCCGGCCAACGCGCCGGTGGCGTAGGCCGTATCTTCTGCTAGCAGATGATTTCCCAGGGGATCCCGGTAAAAACGGTGTATCCCCCCTTCCGGCGGACGTATTGTGGCGGTACTGTCGGTACAGGTAAAGACTGTAAAGCTTATGCGTGGATTTTGTCGATGGGCGTCGTACTGGTCCTGGGCCAGGGCTACCTGTGCCTGCAGTCGCGCCAGATCAGTAGCAAATACCCAGGCAAGGGCCATTCTTGTATCCTGATTGGGCGCCAGGGTGTCTATCTTCATACCCAGCAGATGAGCTACATCATTCCCAGCTCCGGACATTCCTGCTTCATTTTTCGGTGTATCCGACGAAATCCAGGCATACCGCAAGGAGTCGCTGAACATCTGCTGTAAGTCAGCCGTGTTGCCGTTGAGGTCTTGTTTGTCGATGGCATAATAAGCGGCCATACTTTGTCCCAGTAATGCCAGCCCACAGTACAAGCTATCGTCGTACACGTAAGCCAGGTGGTGGGCCGCATCCCACCCCGCTCGATTTTCACGGGCATTCCGGATGTCCCAGTCGGCAAAAATGGCCGGGTAAAGGCTGAATAGAGAATCACTTCCCCGGTTGACCAGCCGGTACTCGCTGATGAGCAGTTCCTGTTCAGCTCCGGAAGTATCGGATAGCCATTGTTGCTCTACCTTAAGTGAGAGCGGGTTGTCAGCATCGCTGTCGTTAAAAGCTGAAGTAAGCAGCCGGTCGGCTCCGTTTGATCTTCCCTGACGGATATTTTTTAAGGCCAGAAAATCGCTGTCGTAGGTCTGTTGCGAAAAGTCGTTGATCATATTACTTGATACACTGTCCTCGCCGGTAGCGAGCATAAACCCCAGGTGGTGGGCCAGCGTATCTCCGCGAAAAATCAGTCCGTCACGGGTACTACCCATTCCTATCTGCGCCTGACTGCCCAGCGGTAGTTGAAAGGTGCCATTATCAATGTCGGTGTAGTCAGGAGAAGTAACGATAAAAAAGTATTGGTAATCGGTGTAGCCATCCGCTTGGTATGCCAGGCGAAAGTACAGCTGTTCCAGCGGCGGCGTAGCTTCCGACAGGCGCAGACGAAAGGGCTGATTCGTATTTTCCGCAGTCGCCAACGAATCCAGGTTTCCTATGGTAAATACAGAATCCAGCATACTAACGTATTCAGATGGCGTTGAAAGCGTAACGCTACCTCCCGTCGCCGGGGTGAGAAAATTTGTAAAACTGGCGGTGATGTTCAATGTATCACCATAAAAAGCGTATGCACCTACATGATTTTTGTACTCAAAGTCTGTCATCCGGATCGCGGGAGTTGACTGCTCATTAAGGGAGCGGGCCATATCCAGGAAGCCATTACCTAGCGTTTCTTCGTAGCCACTGTTGGCGCTTTGGTCATACACATCCTGGGCGCTCAGCCGCAGCTTCTCTGCAATCTGTTGAGCACTCATATCCGGAAAGCGTGCCCGCATCAGGGCAGCGGTCCCTGCCACCAGAGGCGTCGCCAGGGAGGAGCCGCTCGCCAGCTGGTAAGTATCATTTTCGGTCGTCGTGAAAATACGCTGGCCGGGGGCCATCAGGTCTACAAAGTAACTCGAGGTAGTAGCTCCTACTCGGTTCCCATTATCATCCGACTGGGCGACAGAAAGTACGTTTTCAAAGGACGCCGGATAGAAATCTTCCTGCTGACCACTGTTTCCGGCCGCTGCCACTACTACTACATCTTTTTCCAGCACGGCGTAGTTGATCATATCCTGACCAAAACGCGAGTAAGCATTGGCTCCTCCCCAGGATAGATTAAGCACCTGGTAACCCATGTCAGCCGCGTAGGCAATAGCCTCATAGCCCTGGTTGAATGAACCATCCGTTGAGCGAAATACCTTGAGAGGCACATAGGTAGAAACGAAGCCAATGCCGGCCATTCCTACACCATTATTAGCAGTTGCCGAAGAAACGCCTGTAACATTCGTACCATGCCCACTCTGGTCAGCAGTAGGGTCATTATCATCGTCAGCAAAGTCCCAGCCTGTAAAATTGTCCACGTAGCCATCTCCATCATCATCTATCCCGTTGATAGGGTCGTACTCATTTTGACGCAGGTTGTCGGACAGATCCTGGTGCCCAAACTCTATCCCGGTGTCCAGCACTCCGATGGTGATGCTGCTATCCCCTTTTTCCAGGGCCCAGGCCTGGTAGGCGTTGATGGACGACAGGTAGCTTTGCTCTCCGCTAGATGATGCAGCTTCAGGGTCATTGGGTTCGTAGCTGGCGTTGGCACTGCCGAGTGGCTTGAGCAGATAGTAAGGCTCCGCGTAGATGACGCCGTCCATCCGTGAAAAACGGCCAATCATAGCAGGTAAATCCACGCCCTCCTGTACACGTACTTTATAGATATGCTCAATATCAACTATAGCACTCCGGCGAGCAAGTTGAGAGGATGAAGCGGGTCTGCGGGGATACAATGCTCTTTCAATCTGCACAACCCCTTTCTCCTGGCGGAGCTGTGACAACTTATCCGTGCCACTACGAAAACGAGCACCGGTATCAGGGGAAAGTTTAATAATGATTGTATGGGGGGCGTAGGGTGGAGTATTCCGGCTGTTCAGGGCATCATGTGACAGCAGTTGCTGGGCAAATCCCGCCACCGTCAGCAGTACAAGTGACAACGATAAATAATATTTTCTAACCTGGAAAAACATAAGCTGGAACATCAGTAGAGGCGGAAGCCGGATACCCCGACATGGCAGTAACCGCTCCCTGCCGTGGTAGAGCCAAAACTAAGCGGAAGCTTACATACTACCTCTGTTAAATGTATAAAAAAACTACATGAGTTGAAATATCCCCACCAGGTACGCTATAAGCTTACGGCAGCCTTCCTGCTACGTTTACCACAATACCAACAGTCCTGGAAATCACCTGAAAAGCTGGGCGTAAAAGGGAGGATAAATGTTTGCGTAGCCCTTAAAAAAGAAAAGCCACCCACGGGTGTGGATGGCTTCCTGTAAAACTCAAAAGCCGGAGTATCAGGTGCCGTAGCCGGGAGCCGGCTCAATGTTGGTATTTACATCTGTTTCTTCCTGCGGCAGAGGCAGAATGAAGTTATTGTTGGGAAACTCGACCGTGCAGGTGGGCGACGTACAATCCGTGCGCACCAGATCCTGACCATTACGGGTAATGTCAAACACACGGTGTCCTTCGGCAAAGAGCTCTCTTCTTCTTTCCTCCAAGATGAAGTCTACCAGCGCGTCTCCGCCCAGGCCACTCACTGCATCTACCCCGGCCCGCTCGCGGATCAGGTTCAGATCGGCCAGCGCACCGGTATCATCACCAGTTCTGGCGCGTGATTCGGCACGGTTAAGGAGAACTTCTGAAAAGCGAATGACGGGTACATTATCCGAAGCGATGATAGAACCTTCGCCGGGATATTTGTACACGCGCTTACCCTCAGCATCGGCATCGGCATAGATCGTACCGTCCAGGTTATCATCGTCATTGAAAAGCGTAGCCCGTATATCTCCTTCTTCAAAGAGAGCAAAGAGTTGCTGGGAAGGTAGGTAATCTCCGTAACCGGACGCCTTATACATACCTCCAATGTGATCGGAGCCAGGATTGTCTACCTGGTCAAAAGCGATCTCAAAGATTGCTTCTGATGAATTACCGTCCAGAAGCTGGTTGGCATACGCATCACGAGCTACCAGGGTGAAGCGACCACTACTAACCACTTCAGTAGCCAGGGCTTCCGCTTCAGCGTGGCGACCCATGTACAGGTATACCCGTGACAGTAATGCCTGGGCAGCCTCACGGGTAATCACTCCGGCATTGTTTGCATCACTGGCCAGCAAAGGTATGACAGTTTCAAAATCAGAAATGACCTGCTCGTATACCTCAGCTACTGTATTCCGGGTAGGGAGTGCATCAGGGGTAAACTCCGTCACAACTGGAATACCGGGATGAGAGGCATCACTGGTGAAGGTGTACGTCTGCGCAAACAGGCGTACCAGGTCAAAGTGTGCCAAAGCACGCAGTGCATAAGCCTGACCAATGTAATTATCATAGTCTTCCTGTACTGCCGCCGGAGGCTCAAACTCAGCGTTGATCATCAAATTAGTCATGTTGATCAGCTCGTAAATCTCCGCCCAGAACTCACGGTACTCATTCTGATTGATAGTGGGAGCACCATTGTACTTAGCCCATTCTTTACCCCGGTTGACACTGGCGTTCTGCTTGATATCCTCACCCATAATATCCAGGATTAGAATAAAGTAGCGTCCGTAGTAGTCAGCCAGTTGCATCTGCTCTTAAGCGCCCAGCGTAGCTGCCTAAAAAGGGTGCAATTTAAAATTTCGCGTTAGCCAGATTAATTAGTATTCTATCTAAAAAGGTAAGATATGACAAAAAAAGAATACATAGCACTGTGCGCAACCCGTTAGGAAGAGATTGAAGAACTGACGAGGTGCACGAATCTGTATGATTTGGAGAAAGATTTTGTGGATATATGGAAAGGGTTGGGGCGATCAGTGCTTGAACAGCGCATGGGTTCCGTATCAGCCCATTTTTAAGTGAAAAAATAGGCTACATCGGACAACTCGATACCTATGAAAAGGGAAGCGAGATTACCCAAAAACTTTTAAATATTGCAGTGAGCGATAGCAAGATTTATCGGTTAACAGATCATCTCGGTGAGCAGGCACAGCAATGGCTCTCAGAGGATGACTTACGGGATAAAATTGAGCAAGGACAGGTAGAGTATGCTCAGGTTGACGGTAGTATGATTTTGACCCGAGAAGAAGGTTGGAAGGAAGTTAAGTTAGGAAGAGTTTTTGGTGCAGATGAATTGTGTGAAGAAACCGATTTCCGTAACTGGTTGAAAAACAGCGAGTATATAGCTCATCTGGGAGGGCATGAGCCCTTTGAGGAGCGTATGTTTGATATTTTGGATAAGTATGAAGATCGGTCAGATGATCTGGTATTTATTAGCGATGGGGCTAAATGGCAATGGAATTGGATCACAGCCTGTTACCCAAAAGCTACACAAATCCTTGATTTTTATCATGCTATGGTGCATGTCGGGTCATACATTTCGGTTGTAGAAAAAGGAGCGGAAAAATCGGAGCTTATCGAGCACCTGGGACACATTTTGAAGCATGAGTGTTTGCAAGAATGCCGAAAGATCGTCGACCCAACAGATTGCCCAACAAAAGTACAGCGGTTAGAGAAAGCAAAGTTGAACCAGTATCTTGACAACAAAGCCGAGCGTATGAAGTATCTCCAATACCTTGAAAGAGGCTTGCTGATAGGATCGGGTGCCATCGAGTCTGCTCACCGCACCGTTATGCAACGAAGAATGAAATTGGCTGGGCAGAGATGGTCAAAAAAGGGGGCAAAGCATATGCTCAACCTTCGCACCATCAACATGAGTGGACATTGGCACAGAGTCATTGATTTCTATCAAAATGCTGCTTAGTGCGAAAAAATGAAATGCACTCCCTTAGCAGCAGTATTCTTTTCTTGAGCTACTTCAAACTTTATTTTAAGCGCTTAACAAAAGCTTTCAGTGCGTTTTCCTGGCCCTTGGTTTCGGGATGAATAATATCGGTATTCTCTGATTTCATGGTTCCTAATTTTGGGAACGCCCTTAGAGTTATGATAAGCGTGTTATCGCCCTGGATTTAACCCTTTACGATTGCTAAACACAGCGAAAGAAATAAAATTCCTGTTATCCTCCGAGTTTTTTATTTCATATGGTTTCGTTGATATATTAAAAAAACATGAAAATAATTTTACGGCCATCAATCTTCACCATCTATAATCCTATATTTCTAGACTTTATCTATTCATAGCTCTTCAAGTTGACTGGAATTTCAATTAGTTAGTCAAAATTTTTCTACCACCTTCAAAATTCTACCTAAGCCAGTCAGCTTTCCTTTTAGCGCTATCCTGCCGCTGTTTGTTTTTTCGTTCTTCAGAGGCTCGTACCCCTACCCCGGAAGGTGATTATTCTCACATCATTCATTCATCATCATCTCTGCGATCATTCCGTAAACAGCTCCCTGGAAACCGTGTTTCTCGTCAATTTCGGGCGTATAACCGATGTATTCTTCCGGGCTACAGAGTGGCCCCGGCCCTTTGCTGGAACTCAAAATCCTGCCTTCCTCAGAAATATACTTTTTCATGGCGTGGGTGGCCTTTACAACCGATGGTCTGAAAGCGTCTGACTTCAGCCAGCTATTGTCTATTCCTACTGACATATAATAGGCGATCATCCCTGTGCCACTCACATCGGGTGCTGACTTGTCGTCCTCAAGACCAAGTAAAATGTGGTACATCCCATCTTGAGCCTGCACTTTAAGAAGTGAGTTTGATAAGCGCTCCAAAGTGGGCAGAAGCTGTAGTTGATACTTCTCCGGCAGATAGAGCAAAGTAGTGATCATCCCCCTCAGCAGCCAGCCATGTCCTCTGGACCATGCGCCCTGAGACAGTTTTGTAGTATCGCGGCACCAGCCACGCCCCTGCTTCCACAGCCCTGTTGAGCTATCTCTAACGATCTTCTCGTAAATCAAAAACTGATTTGCACTTTCACTGAACAATACAGTATCGTTCATCAGGTATCCTGTTTTCGCTAACCTGCTGGTATACTCCTGCAGGTAGTCTATCAGCAGTCGGTGCTCGCCCTCTTGTCTGATCATGATACCCCCTTCCGGCGACTTCATGGCCTCCTCAAAGAGGCGGTACGACTCATGTACAAATCCCCTGTGCCAGCTTTTATCACCAGTAACTTCGCCTAAAGTGAAGTTGATACTACAAAATGGCTGACTCCTATAATTGATTGTATCACCCGGCTCAACCTGTCTTTTCTGGAATACATCCGTTACGACACTGGTATAAGATTTATCTTCAATGTAAGGATCCAGATGTAGTAGCGCTTCCAGGGTCAGATCAAGCGTATAATTACCCCAGACATCCGAAGTTTTCCCGAAGTTATTATGTAGCTCAAGCCAGTGATCGGCAACTTTACCGGCTATTGCCTCTGGGCTTTGTGCTTCGGAAACATTGTTGAAGAGTACACAAAACAAAAATATGCTTAACCCCCTGTTCATAGCTCAAATTTAGTGTTGACCTTCTGCTTACAGCAACTTAAGTTAAGTATATTTTGCCGATTCAGAAGAATGGAATACGCCAAACAGAGTGCACTTCTTTTGTCGGTAATAACGATTTAGTTCTTGGACTCAGGAAGCAAATCATCACTAAAGTTATGTAAACACAACCCAAGACTGGTTTACTGAAAGTAATTGTATCACAAAATCATATATTCGCAAATCAATATTTTTGCATTTAAAATTTTTACCATTCATAATTTTTCTAATTGATCTTATTTCAATTATTTAGGCTTTTCATTGCTAAGGCAATCCCTATCTACACACCATCTCTACCTATGTCAATCAGCATCTTTATCCGTTCAGCCGTACAGCTACTTGCGCTTTCACTACTGTTAGCTTGTACCACCAGCCAGGAAGTAGAAGAATCTGAGCAAACCATCACCACCGAAGTCTCACTGACCGAAGGCACCAATATGGCGGCTGCGCTTTCGCCCGACAGCAGTACGCTCGCTCTGGACCTGCAGGGCACCATCTGGCTGATGCCCGCGGATGGAGGAACCGCCACCCCCATCACTGACCGACTGGGCGACAGCCACGAACCGGCCTGGTCACCCGATGGGGGGAAGTTGGCTTTCCATTCGTACAAAAGCGGCAACTACCACATCTGGACGGTCAACAAAGATGGCAGCGAACTTACTCAAGTTACCAGCGGCATCTACGATGACCGGGAGCCGCACTGGGCACCCGACGGAAAGAGCATCGCCTTCTCCTCAGACCGCAACGGTAATTACGACATCTGGAAAGTGGAACTGGCAGACCTGTCGGTACAACCCCTGACCAGCGACCCGGCCAACGAGTATCACCCGGCTTTTTCCGGAGATGGCAGTCGTGTCGCCTACGTATCAGAAGATAAGGATGCTCCCGGCATTTACGCCATGATGGCCGATGGCTCACAGCCCGAACTGCTGGCCGCCTCCGAAAACAGCCTGGCCTCCCCCTCCTGGAGTCCTGACGGAGGGCATATTGTCTTCACTGCCTACGATGGCGAAAACAGCCAGTTGGTATACCAGTCCCTGAGCAGTGACAGCGCAAGAGTGATTACGGCGGAAGAGGATATTTTTCCTTTTCGCTCTTCCTGGTTGTCAGAAAATGAGATCCTCTACACTGCCGATGGCAGCATCAAAAAGCGGCTGATCGGGCAGGAAGGCTACAGTACTATCCCTTTTGAGGCCAGCGTCACCTTGGAACGAAGCGCATACGAGCGCAAAAAATATGAATTTGATGCTGAAAGCCCCCAACCGGCCCTGGGCATTATGGGACCGGTGATTTCTCCAGATGGGCAAACCGTGGCCTTTACCGCCCTCGGTGATATTTACCTGAAAACGCTAAAGGCTGAGCAACCCGAAAACCTCACCAACGATCCTTTTGTAGACATTGACCCCACATGGTCATCCGATGGCCAGAAGCTGGCTTTCCTCTCCGACCGGGGTGGTAATATGGACCTCTGGATTCATGAATTGGAAAATGGTGATTTCAGACGCCTGGTAGATTTGGAGCAGGATTTGGGCTTCCCGGTCTGGTCACCTGATGGAGAACATATTGCCTTCTTTGCCCGCGACAGCCGCAATGTGTGGGGTTACGGAGAGCTACAGATCGTAGATGTGAATACCGGCGAGATCAATGCCCTGGAAGAAACGTATTTTGTGCCCAGCAAGCCCAGTTGGTCACCCGACAGCCAGACACTGGCCATCATGGTTTTGCAGCCTTACTCCAGCCGCTACCGTGAGGGCGTGAGCCAGATCATGCTAATTGGCACCGACGGTGAGGTCAAAGATTATATTTCTCCACAGGAAGGCCGTACCCCGGCCATCCGCAACGTCAACGGCCCGGTATGGGCCCCTGACGGAAGCGCCATTGCTTACGTTCAGGATGGCATGCTCTGGACACTGCCGGTAGATGAGGCAGGACAACCTACGGGCGAACCTCGGCAACACACCGAAGAACTGGCTTCTGCCCCCACTTGGACGGCTGACGGCCAGCAAATGCTTTATTTAGCCACCGACAAGCTCAAACTGCTAGACCTGGCCAGTGACCAATCTACAGAAGTACCCCTGAACCTCAATTGGCAGTTCCCCATCCACGAAGGCAGCTATGTGGTGCATGCCGGAAAGCTGTTCAATGGTAAAGACTCTACCTACCAGGATAATATGGACATCATCGTAGAGGGTAACCGCATCAAAGACATTGTAGCACACAAGACCGGCTACGATATTCCGGAAATTGATGCGTCTGACAAAACGGTCATTCCCGGTCTGTTTGAGATGCACACCCATCAACATGCCACAGTAGGTGAAAAGCTGGGCCGCATCTGGCTGGCCTATGGGATCACCAATGTACGGGAGCCAGGCGCTGATCCCTACGATGCGCTGGAACGCAAAGAAGCCTGGGCCAGTGGACAAAGACCCGGCCCACGGGAGTTTTTTACCGGCGGCCTCACCGACGGCAGCCGCATTTACTACGGGCTGGCCAACAGCGTCATCTTCAGTTCCCATCTGGAGCTGGAAATGGATCGAGCTAAAAGACTAGGTTACGACCTGATCAAGACCTACGTACGTATGCCTGACTCCCTGCAAAAGCTAATCACTGCAGGAGCGCATGAGATTGGTATTCCGGTATCTTCCCACGAAATATATCCGGCTATGGGCTACAATGTGGACGCGGTAGAACACATCCGCGGTACTAGCCGCCGGGGCTATTCCATGAAGCAATCTAACCTCAAAGCTACCTACGGCGATGTGATTACTCTGCTGGCCAAGTCGCAGATGAACATCACGCCTACCATCGGGCTACAGGGTGGCTTTTATATTTTGGCTGATAAACACCCGAAAATCTATGCCAACCGGCAGCTCAACGTACTGTATCCCGAGTCATACCTTACCACGCTAAAAACTTCTATGCAGCGCATTCAGCGGATTTTTCCCTCCTACCTGGAAAATTTTGAAGAAATTCAAAAGGGCGTCTATGATATCGTTCAGGCGGGAGGCCGGGTAACTGCCGGTACGGATTCACCCTTTATTCCCTACGGTACCAGCCTGCATGTAGAGATGCAGTTGTTTGTAGATGGAGGACTTACTCCCTACCAGGCGCTACAGTCGGCTACCATCCGGGCCGCCGAGGCGGTAGGTGTAGCGGATGATCTGGGAACGGTTGAGCCGGGAAAGCTGGCGGATTTTGTGATCGTAGAGGGCGACCCGCTGCAGCATATTGAAGATGCCTGGAATGTGGTCAGCACCTTTAAAGCAGGGCAACGCTACAATATTGATGAATTACTGGAAAAACCTGTGCTATGAAAAACACGCTCAACCGCCGCCGCTGGCTCAAACAAAGCCTAACCGCCTCTGCCGGACTGCTTAGTGCCCCTGCTTTTACCATCAAAGCTACTTCTCTCAACATCAACCTGGGCGCCAAGCCTACCGCTATCGTTTCCGGCGCCGGCGTGATGGGTAGCTGGACCGCTTACTTTCTGGCAAAAGCCGGTTACGAAGTAACCCTCTGCGATCCCTGGGGGGCTGGGAATCCCCGGGCTAGTTCAGGCGGAGAAAGCCGCCTGATCCGCTACATGTATGGTGAAAACGAAATTTACTTCAATCTGGCCCGGCGGGCCATGGAACTTTGGAAGCAGGAAGAGCAAAACGTAGGCAAGCAGCTTTTCTTTCAAAACGGCATGCTCATTTTCAGCGAAATATCTCGCTATGAGTACGCTGAAATCTCCCGGCCATTCTATGAAAAAGCTGGGCTTCAACTACAGACAATTCCCGCCAATCTACTCAAATCGCAGTATCCTTATCTCAACACTGCCGATCTGGATCATGCCATCTACGACCCGGAAGCAGGCTATTTGCTGGCGGCCGAAAGCTGTCAGGCGGTGAGTCAGGCAGTAACAAGAGAAGGCGGGAAGTTCATCCATGCGGCAGCGCAGCCGGGAAAATTTAGCGGCGGGAAGATGGAGCAGATGTTGCTGAATGACGGCACCCGCCTGGAAGCCGACGTTTTTGTCTTTGCCAATGGCCCCTGGCTGGGGCGTAGCTTTCCTGAACTGTTGGAAGGTAAACTTCGGGTGACCCGTCAGCCGGTGTTGTTCTTTGGACCGCCGACGGATTTTGCCCAAAAACTGAATAAGCCTTTTCCGGTATGGATGAACCGCGATGCGGCCAATCAGGAGCGCTGCTACGGGGTGTATGATCCCCGCCTGAACGCTTTTAAGCTGGCTTACACCCAATTGGAAACAAAAGTGCTTGATCCTACCAAAGATGAGCGAGTCGTCTGGCCTAAAGAGGTCTCTCACGCCCGTTACCTGATGGAGAAGCGCTTCGCTTTTATGAAAGATGCACCCCTTATTTATACCAAAGTCTGTCAGCATACTGATACCCCTGATAAAAATTTCATCCTGGATCAGCATCCTGAAGCAAACAACCTTTGGCTGCTGGGCGGTGGATCAGGCCATGCCTTCAAGCATGGGCCAGCCTTAGGTGAACTGGCGGTCCGCTCTATCGTAGCAGGGACGGCCACAACGGATGATTTCAGTATCTCACGCCTTGCTTCTTTGGAAAACTTCATCAGTATACATAAGTAATTCATAAAATCTAATCTGTATTACTATCTTTTTTTGGCCGAACTAATGGCCTCTTTCGTAACCAGCAGCTTTTTCCAAAGACGGGACAGCCGTACCAAACTATATACCCTATTTGGAAACAATCTAAGTACAAATAATTGATTATCAGTTGTTTATATTCATTCTATCCTATTGTATTCCTAATTTCGTTTTAACACTAAAAATATAGAAATCATGGCAATAAGATTAGGAAATAACTGCGTAAATTGTAAAAGTCTGATGAGCGACAACATGTGTAAAGTGCATGGTGTCAAAGTGGACAGCCACTACACCTGTGATAACTTTGACATGAAAGCAGAACTGGCTGATAAAAGAGATTGCACGACCTGCATACATTTCGAGCAGCCCGACTGTGCGAACCCTACGAAAGCCGCCTCTGGTATGATGTGTTCTGTTTGGGCTCCTCAGAGCATCAGTGCATAGCATATTACGGTTTGAACAGTGAAGCTAGCCCATTGACCGGCTAGCTTTGTTTTTTTAGCCTTTTACTGTCTCTTCGGCCAAGACACCGGGAACAAATCGTTACCACTAACATCCAACTATGATAACAAAAGACGATTTTGAAGTTGTAAAGAATGTTTTCAGTGAATACCTGGAAGACAATGGCCTACGTAAAACGCCAGAGAGGTTTACCATCCTGGAACAGGTATACAACAGCGAAGAACACTTTGATGTGGATTCTCTCTACATCAAGATGAAAAACGACAACTTCAGGGTCAGCCGGGCTACAGTGTACAATACCATTGAGGTGCTGCTTAAATGTAGCCTCATCCGCAAGCATCAGTTTGGTGATGATAAAGCGCGTTATGAAAAGTCATTTCTTTATCGGCAGCACGACCATATTATCCTTACTGATACGCAGGAGGTTGTAGAGTTTTGTGATCCCCGCATAGAGTCTATCAAAAAAACCATAGAAGAAGTATTTGACATCACCGTCGACCGTCACTCCCTGTATTTCTATGGCACACGTAATACGGAAGCCAAAGAAAAGGGCCAATCCTGATTTACCTCATTTCTACGGGATAGACCGATACCTTACCGACCACCCTTCCCTCGTTTTACTCTCACTCTCTCAGCTTTCACAAAGTAGTTCCTCCCTGACTTAGTGCCCGAGGTAAGCATCCTATTGTTATCAGAATGATCAAGTCTTGGATTAGATGGTCTATTGCTATCAGAGACGAAGTCTTTTTCATAAAGCAGTTACCCATTGCTAATTTCTGGGTAAACTATGAATCTATTATCTCATTGTTGCCTTTAGAATTTGCTTTATTCTCTCAGCTAGTATTAGTAAAACTTTAACCAATTTCTTGACATTTTTTTTATGGATAGTGCTTAGTTTGTGCCTTCAAACATGGACCAGCCTGAGGTGAACTGGTGGTCCGCTCTATCGTAAAAGGGGCGACCAAAATGGATGATTTCAGTGTCTCACGCCTTGCTTCTCTCCAAAACTTCACCATCGCACATAAGTAATTTGTAAAATCCTTCCTGTATTATTATTTAATTTTGGTTCATATGAAATTAAATGCGCCAAATTTTAAAAATCTGACCAAGTGTAATATTTCCTATTACTTTTGCAGATTTTCAAAATTACGTTTGTAGGTATTATTCATTAACAGTTTTACTGATTATTCGTCTTACTGTTTAATAAATTTTATGAAAATCTGCTTATCAATGCAAAGTTTTCAAACGGGGTGATCTTACTCCTTGGTGAAATCCTTTTCCTTTACTTTATCCCTAAACGCCTTAATTATGAGAAACAGATTTACGTATTCCGGATATCTCCGGAGCCTTAGCAGTGTGCTGAGCCTGCTGCTGCTATTCTTTGCCTCAGACGGCTGGG
>CAZZGE010000068.1:0-19993 GCA_964653665.1 uncultured Porifericola sp.
TCGGCCAAACTCAACCTGCCGGTCATAAAACTCCTGCATGTACCCGACAAACACCACGTTGGGAGGCGTGCCTATGATCGTCGTCGTGCCGCCAATATTGGCAGCGTAAGCGATGCTGAGCATGAGACCCAGGGCAAAACGCCGGTATGCTTTACTAGGTTGGCCCGCCTGATTGTCTTGCAGCAAGTCTACCACCGAAAGCGCGATGGGTAGCATCATTACTGTTGTAGCGGTATTGGAGATCCACATGCTCAGGAAAGCCGTGGCAATCATAAAGCCCAGGATGATTCCATTGGCATGCGTGCCGGTGACCTTGATAATGTTGAGTGCAATACGTCGGTGAAGGTTGCGCTTTTCCATTGCCAGGGCGATTAGGAAACCGCCCATAAACAGAAAGACGATAGGGCTGGCATAAGGTGCAGCCGCCTCGCCGGTGGAAAACACGTCCAGTACTGAAAACAGCACTAGCGGTACCAGGGCAGTCACCGGCAGCGGAACGGCCTCAGTCATCCACCAGATGATCATCCAAACGGCCACAGCAATGACCTGAATAGCGTCAGCATTCAAACCCTCTACTGTGACAAAATTCAGGACAATCAGAAAGAGGAGGGGGCCTGCCAGTAGAGCAGAAATTTTGGTAGGGTTAAAGCTCTGCCGTACTTGTTGATCCAAATGCTGGTCAGTTTAGGTTGAAAATACTCTTCAGAATGTCCCTAAATTATAGTTTTTGGCTTACAACTTTGACAAAGGTGAAATAAAAATCTTCCGTACCAGCTTAGACAAAGACCAGAAAAAATGGTCAGATGCGCTTTTTATATAGCTCCCTTGACCTTTCTTTTTCTTCGCGCAGCAGCTTTTCCAGTTCTTTAAAAGTATACTCTTTGCCAGTTTTGAAGTCACGGACGATTTTCTCCCGGAAGTCAAAGTACAGACCGCTTTCGGAATCCAAGAAGTAGTGCGGCTCACCGGTAACAGGATCGGTACCGTGGCCACCGAGAAACTCCATATTTGGTATATCAGTCAGAGCCTTATCTGGCAGGAAATTAGGTATTTGCAGATCTTGTGGAGCATTCTCTTCGGGCTGAGGTTGAACCTGGGCGTAGGTACTGCTATATAACCCAATTATAAAATAAAAAATAAGTAGCTTTTTCATACTTAACTGTTTTGAACGTCAATATTTGTGGCTGATCATTAAGATACAAACTTTCTGGTTCATCTCCTGATATTTGAAATCCATTCTTGTCAATGCCGCTAATTGTCCTATTTTTGTGAAAAAAAATTAACCGACACAGCATGAGCGTTCTAGTTAATAAAGATTCCAAAGTCGTTGTGCAAGGCTTCACCGGCTCTGAGGGCACTTTCCATGCCAGCCAAATGATAGAATACGGTACCAATGTAGTAGGGGGTGTCACCCCCGGTAAAGGCGGGCAAACGCACCTGCATAAGCCTGTCTTTAACACCGTCAAAGAAGCGGTGGATGAGACTGGTGCCGATGTTTCTATTATTTTTGTGCCGCCAGCTTTTGCGGCAGATGCCATCATGGAATCCGCTGATGCAGGTATCAAAGTGATCGTGGCTATTACTGAGGGAATACCAGTAAAAGACATGATGATCGCCAACGACTATATCAAAGACAAAGATGTGACGCTCATCGGGCCGAACTGCCCCGGCGTGATCACGCCTGAAGAGGCTAAAGTAGGTATCATGCCCGGCTTCGTATTCAAGAAAGGTTCTATTGGTATTGTGTCTAAGTCTGGTACCCTAACCTACGAAGCTGCCGACCAGGTGGTAAAAGCCGAATTAGGTATCTCTACGGCCATCGGTATCGGTGGTGACCCTATCATCGGAACCTCAACCAAGCAGGCGGTACAACTGCTGATAGACGACCCGGAAACGGAGGCTATCGTGATGATCGGTGAGATTGGTGGTAACTATGAAGCAGAAGCTGCCCGTTGGATCAAGGAAACCGGTAACAAAAAACCAGTGGTTGGTTTCATCGCCGGACAGACAGCCCCTCCCGGCCGCCGTATGGGCCACGCCGGAGCCATCATTGGTGGCAAGGAAGACACTGCCGCGGCTAAGATGAAGATCATGGTTGAATGTGGCCTGACAGTAGTAGAAACACCCGCCAACATCGGCGAGACCATTGCTAAAGTACTGGGTAAGTAATCAAAGACCCTCTCTAAATAAGCACGAAAAAGCGACTTCCAGATGTTCGGAAACCGCTTTTTTATTTTAAGTGAATGCTGATCAAAGTGATAATCCTCTACTTCTATGAATCTTATTTTTCCCGCGTCCTGGTGTAGAGGGTTAATCAGGAAGTTTCTGTCTTTCAAGGTAACCACCGAAGGCACACTGATGTAAAGGTTCTTTTTGAAAACCTCAGTATTACCTAATTCTTGGGTAGCTATCCTGTAGGAAATTTGATGCTGCCATCCTTCCTGAAGCGCTAAGTGCTATTTCACTTTCGGAGCATCCTGATCGGGGAGATAAAGTGTAAAAAGGGCAAAGCCTAACGGGTGATTTCCTTTTTGATATGGGCCAGGGTTACCAAGGTAGCCAGGGCTACATTACTGGCGGTATAAAGTATATAAGTGCCCGCGGCATACTCCACCTACCACCATTAAGATAGGCACCCGTTCCCGAAAGGTCACGGGCATGTTTACTTGTTGTAATCCGAGAAGCAAAGGGTATACATCAGGCAAATATTCCGTGCTCAATCCTGCCCAGTTCCATCAGAAGATGCTGGATACCGTAAGTGCTGGTTAGCAATTGACGAGGCACCTGCCTGCCCATAGCCACTATCGGCTTTTGCATCCACTGCTGAAAAGCCTCCTGCTTTCCAAAAACTTCATAGCCCCTAGCATATACGTCAGCGATCATCAGGATGCGCTCAGAAACTACCTAGGAAAAACGCCGATCCTCCTTACATCGCTACAGTGTTCGTAAATTAATGTGCAGACAGTCGGCCATGAAACTATAGCTCAGGCCGGTGTTTTCTTTCAGGTGATCAAGGGCTTTACGGGGGTAAACCTTCCCAGGCGATAGAAATGTAACAGGGGAGTTACCGTAGAAGTATCAACCTGTAATATACCTGAATATATGACATTTTTACCCTGACAGTTGATAAAATACGCTGGATTCAAGTACAGACAAATGTCGTACATGATAAAATCATTCCTCCAACGGAAACCATACATGCATAGCCGCTTCGCCCTGGTTGTTCCAGGTAAGGCTTAGGCATTAGTGGAGTGCGGTTCTGCAGGTAATGAGCATTGGTCGCAGGAGTAGTAGACTCTGTGGGCGATTCGTTAGTATTTTCACCACAGGAAAACAGGCAAAAAATACCCAGGAAAAATATCAGTCGCTTCATTTCAGGCTGTGTATTCGGGATATGAACTTCTAATGTATGAGAATTTGCCTAGCTATAAAACTTGTATCCGCTGAGTGTTAGGATGTTATCATGTTAGGGTTATTTCAGTCCAGACTATAGCATCCTAATACCTAATTATTCGTGCAGTATCTATAAGCTACAGAAAATTGTTAGTTTAGACATTATGGAAGCATCGCAGATTTCCTTGTACCTCATGGCCGGACTCTACTTGTTGGCTGGCATTAATCATTTTATCATGCCAAAAATCTATCTGAAGATCACTCCGCCCTGGGTGCCGCAGCCGGAGAAGATTAATGGGCTAGTAGGTGTAACTGAGATTGTGTTAGGCATTTTGCTGCTCTTTCCCGAAAGCCGTTCATTATCGGCCTGGGGCATCATCCTGCTGATGATTGCAGTATTTCCAGCCAACATTTACCATTTCCAGCTAGCCCGAAGAAAAAAGCAGATGGTCCTTCCTACGCTGCTGCGGCTACCCATGCAGGCGGTGCTTATCTGGTGGGCGTATTTGTTTACCTGATTTTCGTTAGCTACTCCAAGAGAGAAGCAGTATGTCGTGAGGTTGCTTGGGTTACCTGCCACTCAAAAACTAGCGAAGGATGAGCGTTTTATACGGTTTTTTTAGGGTCAATTACTCGTCTACTGAGATTCAATATCTGTCGATAAGTTGGTCTTTCATTTGTGTAAGGGAGTAATTCACACTACCTTCTTATGCTAAACCTATAGGCAAGTTATGAATAAACGGCTACTAGGCCTGTATCTACTGATGACTTTCAATTTTTCAGCTTTTGGCCAGTCAGCAGAAGATATCTTGATTTCTGGTACTTATCAGAATCACTACCTTACGGACTTCATTATTGAGGTTGAATCTGACCACGCTGTGCGATTTTTCTACCGGCCAGCATGGATCAACGGCCGCCGTTTTTCGGCAAATTTTCAGAACGAAACACTCACCCAGGCCCTGGAAAAAGTGCTTCAGGACACAGAACTTACCTTTCAGCTTTACCAAGAACATTATATCGTATTACTACAAGAAAATCCGGCGGCGGTCAGCCGAACTGGTTTGGGTGTAGATGAAGATGCGTTAATCATCATCGGGGACTCACTCAATAAGCAGGAAACCAATACCGCAACAGTGAGTGGGTATGTACGGGAAGGCGCCACTGGCCAGGGTATTGTAGGAGCAACTGTATATGCCGAAAACGCAGATCAGGGTACTTCTTCCAACCTGAATGGCTATTTCAGCTTTATACTTCCCGTGGGTCGGAACCAGCTCACTATTAATTCGCTGGGCTTTGAAGATGAGACGCGCAATGTACGTATTGTCTCCGACGGTAGCTTGTCGGTAGATATGTTTGAAGAAACGGCCCGCCTGGAAGAGATTACCATCACCGAACAGGCCGAGGACTATAACATCAGCAGCTCGCAGATGAGCGCAACCCGTATGGACATCCAGAAAGTAAAAAAGATGCCGGCCTTTCTGGGGGAAGTAGACCTTATTAATTCCATAGAACTGCTGCCCGGGGTGAGCGTAGCGGGAGAAGGGGCCGCTGGTTTCAACGTACGGGGTGGCGATGTCGGGCAAAACCTCATTCTGCTGGATGGCATTCCTATTTTCAACCCTTCTCATCTTTTTGGTTTCTTTTCAGCCTTCAATGCTGACCTGCTCAAAGATGCTACTCTCTACAAAGGTGGCATACCGGCCCGCTACGGAGGCCGTATTGCTTCGGTGCTGGATGTCTCTCTGCGGGAAGGGAATCTGCGGGAGTTTAAAGGGAGTGGGGGCATTGGTGTAATTGCCAGCCGGCTTTCCCTGGAGGTGCCGTTAGTAAAAGAAAAAAGCACCCTGATGATCGGCGGCAGAGCCTCTTACTCCGACTGGATTCTCAACCGGGTAGATGACCTGAGCATACGCAATAGTGACGTCTCTTTTTATGATGCCAACCTGAAATGGACTTACCGCCTAAACGAGTCGCACAGGATCGGCCTGACCGGCTACCTGAGTAATGATGATTTTACGTTTGCAGAAAATACAGCTTACGGTTACGGCAATGCTGGAGCCGCCTTCAACTGGGATTTCCTGATTAATCAGGACTGGCTGTCTACCGTCTCGCTGACACACTCCCGCTTTAACTACCGGGTGGGTGACCTACAGGATAGTGCCCGAGCTACTACCCTTGCCGCTGGTTTTGCCATCTCTGAAATACGGTGGAATCTGACCCGCTACTGGGGCGACCGCCATCAGGTAGACGTGGGCGCTCACGTGTCCCGCTATGATTTTGAGCCCGGACGGCTGGAGCCCGTTGGCCCTTTTTCGCTGGTGACGCCAATTGAGTTGGATAGAGAGCAGGCCTGGGATGTTTCAGTATACGCCAGCGATGCTTTTGACATCAGTGAACGTGTTTCACTTACCCTAGGGCTGCGCTACAATCATTACCGTGCCATAGGTCCCGGAGGCGAAGCAGTGTACGAGGACGGGCTTCCCCGGAGTTCCGGAACGATAGTGGATAGCCTTCGCTATGGTCGCGGTGAAACCTTTGCTACCTACCAGGGCTTTGAACCCAGGGCAGCCCTCCGACTGGGACTGAACAGCCGGAGCAGCCTCAAACTAAGCTATAACCGCCTCCGGCAAAATATGCACCTTATCTCCAACACTACGGCCATTACGCCTACCGACATCTGGAAACTCAGTGACCGCCATGTGCTTCCCCAAATCGGGGATCAGTATGCACTAGGTTACTTTCGCAACTCATTTGGTAATTCCATAGAAACTTCAGTAGAGGTGTACTACAAAGACATCCAAAACCTGGTAGAGTATAAAGACGGTGCAGAAATACTGGCAAACCAGCAGTTGGAAACAGACCTGCTGAACGGAACCGGCCGGGCATACGGTGCTGAGTTTTACCTTGCTAAAAATATGGGTAAACTCACCGGCTGGCTGTCTTACACCTATTCCCGCACACTGCGCCGGGTGGAAGGTGTATTTCCTGAAGAACAAGTCAACCAGGGCGAATGGTATCCTTCTAACTTTGATAAGCCACACGATTTTACCGTGGTAGGCAACTTGCAATTGACACGCAGAGTCAGGATTGGCTTTAATTTCACCTACAATACGGGGCGACCGGTTACTTTGCCGGTAGGTAGCTACCGGGTTGGAGACCAGGTAATCGCGAACTTCTCCAAACGCAATCAGTACCGCATCCCTGACTATCACCGCCTGGATATTTCCTTTTCGGTAGACGGCAACCTGAAGAAGAAAAAGAAGTGGGATTCCAGCTGGACATTCGCTGTCTATAATCTATATGGTAGAAATAATCCTTATTCCGTATTTTTTGTGAATGACCGGGGTGGTTCTTTGAGTGCTTATCAGTTATCCATACTGGGCAGACCTTTTCCTTCCGTAACTTATAATTTCAAATTCTGATGAAGCAGCTCGTATGTATTTTCTGCAGTCTATTGCTCTTCAACCAATGTGTTGATCCCCTTGACCTGGAAGGTATTGTAGATGGTAGACCTCAACTGGTGGTTGATGCCTTTATCAGTGATCAGCCTGAGACGTATTTTGTGTACCTTTCCAATTCCTCAACCAGCCTGAAAGGCTACGAAGATGAGCCTCTGACAGGCGCAGAAGTATTTGTTACGGATGACGAAAACAGCAGGTACAACTTCAGGGAGGCAGGCTCCGGTACTTATGAATCGGATCTCTTTTCTTTTCAGGGCCAGGTCGGCCGTACGTATCAGTTGCACATTCGTACATCAGACGGAAGAGAATATAGCTCGCTGGAAGAAACCTTGCAGCCGGTCGCTGAGATTGACAGTATTTTTTTCCGGCACGAAAACCGGCCGAGAATCACTATTATCGGTTCACAGGTAGACAACTGGGGCATGCAAACGTATGTCACTACCGGCAGTGGTAGCCGGGAACCGGGCTTTTACAAGTGGGACTGGGAGGAGACCTACGAATTTCAGGCACCCCTGGCCGACCCTATGGCCATTACGTTACCACCTATTTGTTACCAGTCGGGCAGCCCGGCCCGCTATCTAAACATTACCTCATCAGCTGACTTCATAGAGGATAAGATTGTCGGGCAGCCTATCAATTTTATCTCAAAAAATACTTATAAGCTGCAGATGCGGTACAGCCTGCTATTGACCCAATATTCACTTACGGAGCGGGTGTACGAATTCTGGGAAAATATCAGAGATCAGGACGAAAATGGTAATTCGGTATTTGCTCCGCCTCCGTCACCTATTCCGGGTAATGTGTTTAACGTTAGCGATGAAGGAGAGGCCGTTTTAGGAGTGTTCCAGGTGTCGGCTATCAGGCGTGGGCGTTTCTTTCTGCCCCGTAACGAAGTGCCAGCGCGTCCGGGTGGGCCTCCCGGCGGTTTTGGTGAGTGCGGCCCTACTGCTACCGAAATACCTGATTTCTGTTATGACTGTAGCCTCATCCGGGGAGCTACCACGGACAGACCTCCTTATTGGTAAGCCATGAAAAAACTGAGTTTTTTTATTTTAATGATTGCGATGAGCAGTGCTTTCACGGTGCCGACAGATGCCTGGTTGGAGCACATGCGTAAACAGTGGCAGATATACCAGGAGAACCTGCCTGATGAAGAGGTATATCTGTCCGTCTCGGAGGACGTGCTGGCAGCAGGAGATACGCTGTGGTTTGGCGGTTACCTGCGTGCCGATGAAGCGGCTAGCAAGGTGCTCTATGTAGAACTGATCAGTGGGCAGCGCTCTCTTCAAAAGGAAACTTACATCGTTAGTGACGGCTTCGTCGCGGGGCAGTTGGGTATTCCGGACAGCCTATCCACCGGGCTTTACCAACTTCGGGCCTATACCCAATGGATGCGTAATGATCCCACAAATACTTTCTTCAGTCGTTCATTACTGGTGATCAACGCATACGACGAAAACCCACCGATTCCGGGCTTCGGAAAAATGCAAAGCGACCGCCTGCAGCTTGAGCCTGAAGGAGGGCAATGGATTCGTGGATTACCAGCCCGTCTGCGAGTAAGTCTGGAAGGAAAGGATAACCAAAGTTTTAGAGGGAGTATCCTGAAGTATGACTCAATTAAAATCACTGAGATTCGCCTGGAAAAAGGCATAGACAGGGTGCGAATAAAGCCTGAGGATGGTGCCAGCTACCGGGCAGAAGTCTACCTGCCCTCCGGCGATACACTCAGAGCACTGCTACCATCTTTCAGGGAAGAAGGTGTTAGCCTGATGGCTGACCTGCAGGGCGACCTATTAACTGTCAGGACCTACACCCGGGGAAATGATAGGCGATACCTGATGGTGCGAAGCAGGGACAAACTGCTGCACAGCAGCCTGCTGGAAGACAGTATCACTAGCCTGACCATGCCCGCTGATATGGAAAGAGCTGCCCTGGTAGAAGTAGCAGTGCTGAATACAAAGGCAGAAGTACTGGCAGAGAGGCTATTGTATTACCAGCCTACTGCGCGTACTGTGGAAGTACAACTGCGTCAGTCAGCGTATAGCCCGCGTGATGAAGTAACCGCTACCTTATCATTACCGGAGGGAGTGAATGCTGCACGGGTCTCGGTACGTATCAGAAAAATACCTGGACTTTCTATGTCACTGGAACAAGAGATCGGTGATCGCTGGTCCGGCACATGGGGTGCTAGTCTAGCCGCGCTCTCGCAGGAGATGACCAACCGGCAGCTCATAGGTATAGTAAGCCCCTTCACACCCTGGCAGGAAATACTAAAGGCAAAGCCAAAAGCCCCAAAATTCAGAAAAGAAGATGAGTACTTTTTGCTGAGCGGAACGTTAAGTGGAGCCTCAGGCGATCCACTACCGGGACAGATGACGCTTCTGTCGGTACCGGGCTACAATCCCCATTTTGACTACGACCGTACGGACTCACTGGGTAAGTTTTATATTCCGGTCTACGATGTGTATGGCCGGAAGGAGGTGGTCTTTCAGACGGAGGAAGAAGTTCTGGATGCCAAGTGGATGCTGGAGGATAAGTTTGCCCCTCCTGTTCAGGAGTCTCAGTCAAGACAGGGAGCACCGATGATGGCGAAGGAAGCGTGGTCTGATTTAATAGCGCAATTTCGCCAACGGGCACAGATACAAACACAGTATAGTGCTCTTCGCGAAATGACGGATGAGGATATCCCCCGAAAGTCACGCTTCTACGGGGAGCCCAACTTTACGGTAAAGCTGGAGGAATATATCGCTTTGCCTGATTTCGTGGAAGTTTGCCGGGAACTAATGCCAGGCATACGGCTTAGAAAAGAAGATGATCATTATGTATTCAACGTTTTTGATGTGCGTACCCGTACCTTTCTGGAAAATCCTCCCGCGCTCTTGCTGGATGGGGTACTTATCCAGGATCCTGATAAAGTCGTATCGTTGCGGCCTTCTGAAATTGACCGAATAGAAACCGTAAATCGCCGTACCTACTATGGAGAGTACCGCTTTGACGGAATGATCGCTGTATATACCAAGACAGGTGATGCTTACCTGGATGCTTTACCTGCCGGGACAGAACAACGGAGCATCACTTTTCTTACACCGAAGTATCCCTTCCGTTCTGATCCTCCCGCGGCTACCTTTTTGCCTGACTTCCGAACACTTCTTTACTGGAAACCTGCCATGAATCTGGAGGCGGGACAGCCCCAACAGATAAATTTTCGAAGTGCAGATGAACTGGGGAGGTTTGAAATTGTTATAGAAGGAATAACAAAGAAGGGTCACCCTGTATCAACTAAAACCCGGTATACTGTGGACATAGGGCAGGCTCCGTAGCATTAGATAGCCTTCTAAGACAGAACTAAATATAAAACACATAATAAAACCCCGAATAACTAATAAATTTCTTTTCATTTCGTTCATTACAGTGAATATCAGACGAAGAGACTCGGTTTTTTTGTATATTTAATTCATTCAGAGATGCTCAGATCAATTTTTCCTCAAGTCTGGCCCTTACTGGATCGTTTATTAAGCTGAGGATAATTTTTGCTGTTTCTTTGTTTACTAATTACGTATTTTATTCACCTAACTTATATCCATGAGACAACTCAAGATTAGCAAGCAGATCACTAACCGTGAAAGCCAGTCACTGGAAAAATATTTACAAGAGATTGGTAAGGTAGAACTGATTTCTGCTGACATGGAAGCAGAGCTTGCCAAGAGAATCAGACAGGGCGATCAGGTGGCCCTGGAAAAGCTTACCAAAGCCAATTTGCGCTTTGTGGTATCTGTCGCTAAGCAGTATCAAAATAAGGGACTCAGCCTTAATGACCTTATCAACGAGGGGAACCTGGGTTTGATGAAAGCAGCACAGCGCTTCGATGAAACCCGCGGCTTTAAGTTCATCTCTTATGCAGTATGGTGGATTCGCCAGTCTATTATGCAGTCGCTGGCCGAGCAGTCTCGTATGGTGCGCCTTCCGTTGAACAGGATTGGCACACTGGGAAAAATCACTCGCATGTTTGCGGAGCTGGAGCAGAAGTACCAGCGCGAGCCTTCCCAGGCAGAAGTGGCCAAGGCACTGGATCTGAGTGAAGATGAGGTGGCACTTAACCTGAAAATTGCTAACCGGCATCTTTCTATGGATGCTCCTTTTGTCAACGGTGAAGAAAACGGTTTGCTGGATGTACTAGAAGACGAAACGGAAGAGTCGCCTGATTCTGACTTACTTAATGACTCTCTGCGAAGAGAGCTGCAGCGCTCACTTTCCACCCTCACCCAAAGGGAGGCTGATGTAATTACGCTCTACTACGGGCTTAATGGTGGTCAGGCCCTGACGTTGGAAGAAATTGGCAATAAATACGGTTTGACCCGGGAGAGAGTAAGGCAGATAAAGGAGAAAGCAACCCGCCGTCTCCGCCACAGCTCACGCAGTAGTGCCCTCCGTCCATACCTAGGCTAGCAGCATAAGCTATCACAAAATTCTTTAAGCACAAAAAAACCGGGAAGCTTTATAGTTCCGGTTTTTTTTGTGACTGTCAAGTTAAACGGCCCATGTCTTTCCGTTGCCAGCTTCCTCCAAGGGGATACATCCCTCATAGTAGCCGGGAACCTGCGCATGTTGCAGTACCTGCGTGGCACCTACTTCAGAAGTGAAAAAGCCCAGCATGGTAAGTTCTTTGGCCATCAGGAAGAAGGGCTTTCCTTCGCCCTGGTACTCTCCGGCTGCAGTAGCCATCTTCTGTAGTACCTCATCCTGTTGCTCAGGACTTAGGTCGGAAAAAGCATTGCCAAAAGCACTTTCACTTTCATAGTTCAGCTGGTTGAGTCCATCCAAAAAGCGTTGTTGCTCTTCTTCAGTGTAGATGTCGTTGAGCATCGTATCAATAAATTCGGGTACGCCTACATCCTTGGCACCGGGGGTTTCCGTAGCTGGGATAATGCGTTCTGCCACGTCTGCGGTGACAGTAGCCTGCTCAGGGCTTAAAAATACAGGTTGCCAGTCCAGTTGTTTTTCAGCCGAGCAGCCCTGTAGTACACCGGTAATCGCCGAGGAAGAAAGAGCTCCTCCCATGATCATGGCGGTTCTTTTGAGTGCGGTTCTTCTGTCCATCATATCGGAAGATCGTTTAGGGTCAAATTAAAGGTTTATTTTTTTCAGCTCATTCACCGCATGGTCAGCAGCTCGTGCTGTAAGCGCCATGTAAGTGAGTGAAGGGTTCACACAGGAAGCTGAGGTCATACAAGCACCATCAGTAACGTAAACGTTCGGCACCTCATGAAGATGGTTGTCAGCGTTTAGCACAGAGGTCTTAGGGTCGCGTCCCATACGGGCGGTTCCCATTTCGTGAATACCCAGACCGGGCCAGCTACCAGCATCATAGATATTGACATCTTTGAAGCCGGCCGCTTCCAGCATTTCAGCAGCCGACTCACCCATGTCCTTGCGCATGGCCTTCTCATTTTCTTTGAAGTCAGCCTCAAAACGAACGGTAGGCTGTCCCCACTGATCCAAGTTGTCGTAGTTGAGCATCATCTTGTTTTCGTGGTAAGGTAAGCACTCACCAAAGGCGGTCATACCCATTCTCCACTGTCCTGGTGAAGCCAGGCTCTCCTTGAAGTCTGCTCCAAAGCGCAGCTCACTTACCGCACTTTGCCAGTTTTCGCGACTGCCCGAACCCTGGTATCCATAGCCGCGAAGGAAATCTTTGCGCTCACTGGATTTGTCTACATTACGGAAACGGGGAACGTAAAAACCAGTAGGACGGCGGCCATAGTAATATTTATCGGTAAAGCCATCGTACGTACCATTAGCTCCTACGCGGAAATGGTGGTCCATTAAATTATGCCCCAACTCTCCGCTGGAATTACCCATCCCATCCGGGAAGGCATCAGACTTAGAGTTCATCAGTATGGAAGTAGAAGCGACTGCCGAGGCGCAGCAGAAGATAACCTTAGCGTAAAACTCTAATTCTTCATTCGTCTCCTGGTCAACCACTTTCACTCCGGTAGCACGTTTGGTCTCTGGGTCATACATGATCTCAGTAGCAATTGAAAATGGGCGAAGCGTCATGTTGCCAGTAGCCGCTGCTGCGGGTAAGGTAGCCGCATTACTGCTGAAATAACCGCCATAGGGGCAACCTCTCACGCATTTGTTACGGAACTGGCACTTACCTCTTCCGTTATGGTTTTGTGTAAGGTTAGCAGTACGGCCAATGGTTATCATACGACCCCCAAAGTTTTCGCCTACTCTTTTCTTAAAGTGATCTTCCAGGCAGTTCATAGGAATGGGTGGAAGAAATTCACTGTCAGGAAGTTGAGGTAGCCCTTCTTTCTGTCCCTGGATGCCGGCAAATTTTTCCACGTAGCTGTACCAGGGGGCAATATCCCTGTAGCGGATGGGCCAGTCTACGCCGTAACCATCCTTAAGGTTGGCTTCAAAGTCCAGGTCGCTCCAGCGGTAGCTATGGCGTCCCCACATGATAGAACGGCCACCAACATGGTAACCACGAATCCAATCAAAACGCTTGTTTTCCTCGTAAGGGTGCTTAGAGTCTTTGACAAACCAATGCTTGGTAGATTCCCGTATGGTATAGCCAGTGCGGCTTTGTTTAGGATAGTGCTCTTTAAGTACTTCCGGAGATACCCGATCGGCGTGGGGTAGTTCCCAGGGTGCTTTTGTCGCAGTAGGATAGTCTTTGACGTGCTCTACGTTACGCCCTCTTTCCAGTACCAGGGTTTTAAGTCCTTTTTCACTGAGTTCTTTAGCTGCCCAGCCACCGCTGATACCAGAACCAATGACGATAGCATCGTAGGTATTGGCCTGTTGTGCTTTTACATTGATATACATTGTACGGTTATAAGTTTAATGAAGTGAGATTATTAAATCGCAATTTCAATATACAAGTTTGAGGATAATATTGAAAGAAATGATGTAATTCATGATAAATGTCAACAGTCTATTAATGAAAGTTAGCCTTACAGAATTCCCTTAAGTTCACTAAGGCAACTGATTTCGTAGTTGGTTGTGGCCTGGTGAGACAGCTTTTGAGGATTAAAATAAACACAATCAATCTCAGCATGCTGTGCACCGGCAATATCAGTATCCAGGTTATCGCCTATCATAATGCACTCCGCTGGCTGTGCATCAATTAGGGTAAGCGTATGCCTGAAGATGCCCGAATCAGGTTTTCGGTAGCCCGCATCGTCGGAGGTAACGATGTATCTAAAGTAACTGACAAGCTGGGCACTTCTTAGCTTAATCCACTGCACGTCGGCAAAACCGTTGGTGATGATATGTAGGTCATAACGTTTACCCAGGTAATTCAGTACATCATGCGTATAAGGAAACACATGCGGTTTGGAAGGACATAACTGGAGGTAAGCATCGGCGATGGTCAGCGGCATCTTAGCATGCGATATCCCCAGATCAGAAAAAATCATCTTAAACCGCTCTTTCCTCAATGTTGCTTGGTCAAATGTCCCCTTCTGGTGTAAATACCACAGGTGGTAGTTTACTTTATGAAAAGCCTGACAAAACTCTTCTACCCCAAAGTCGCCCAGTGTAGCCAACTCAAAGGATATATACAGCTCGCGGAGCGTTTCAGTGGCACTTTTCTCAAAGTCCCATAGCGTATGATCCAGATCAAAGAATATGTGTTTGTAGTGGTCTTTCATAAAAAAGTGTGGCTTACGTTTATGAGAGCATGGTTTTAGAAAATAAGCAGCAATATGTACTTTTCCAATTTCTTGCGGGAAGTGTCATGCTGATACTAACGCTCGTTTGTCATGATAAGATATCATGAAAAGCAGGTTATTTCAAATCAAAGAAAGTCGTTAAAACCCAAGCATTGAGCTACGAAAGACCAACTATTTATCTCACTAAATCGTTATGACTTTAGCTAGTGGTTTGCCGTTCTTCTCGGTGTTTCAGGCTAATTTTGTTAAGAAGTTAAATCACTTATTTTTGCACAAAATCTTTCCAATTTATAAAAGCTATGGCTGAAAAAAGTTATGATCTTATCGTGATTGGTAGTGGCCCGGGAGGTTACGTGGCTGCTATCAGAGCCTCACAACTGGGGATGAAAGTGGCGGTAGTAGAGCGCGAAGAACTAGGAGGTATCTGCCTCAACTGGGGTTGTATTCCTACAAAAGCTTTGTTGAAAAGTGCACAGGTATACGACTACATCAAACATGCTAAGGATTACGGTATCAATATTAAGGAACACTCGGTCGACTTTACCGGAATGATCACCCGGAGCCGTAACACTGCCGGTAAAATGAGTAAGGGAATTCAGTTCCTCTTTCGTAAAAATAAGATTGATACTCTGGTAGGCCACGGCAAGGTAGTAGCTAAAGGGAAGGTAGAAGTAACCGGCGAAAACAACAAAAAAGAAACCTACCAGGCCAAGAATATTATGCTGGCTACGGGCGGCCGCTCTCGTGAGCTTCCCAGCCTACCTATTGACAACAAAAAAATCATGGGCTACCGCAAAGCCATGGTGATGGAAGAGCAGCCTAAGAAAATGGTGGTAGTCGGTTCTGGTGCTATCGGTGTGGAGTTCGCTTATTTCTATCACACTATTGGTACAGAAGTTACCGTCGTGGAGTACATGCCACGCATCCTGCCAGTAGAGGATGAAGAAGTGTCCAAACAACTTGAAAAAATTTATAAAAAGGCTGGTATCAAGATCATGACTAACGCTGAGGTAACCAGCGTGGATACCAAAGGCAAGGGCTGTAAGGTAAAAGTCAAGAGCAAAAAAGGAGAAGAAACCATTGACTGCGATGTGGTACTTTCTGCGGTAGGAGTACAGATGAACCTGGAAAACATCGGTATTGAAGAAATGGGTGTCAAGCTCAACGAACGTAAAACCTATGTAGAAGTAGATGATTATTATCGTACTAATGTAGAGGGTATTTATGCGATCGGTGATATTGTGAGAGGTCCCGCCCTGGCACATGTAGCATCTGCGGAAGGTATTATATGCGTGGAAAAGATAGCTGGTATGGAAGTCGAGGCATTAGATTACAATAACCTTCCCGGCTGTACTTACTGCTGGCCGGAAGTAGCATCGGTTGGCTACACCGAGCAGGCCGCTCGTGATGCGGGCTATGATGTACGCGTAGGTAAGTTCCCTTTTTCTGCTTCAGGAAAAGCCAGCGCCGCAGGCGCCAACGATGGCTTCGTCAAAGTCATCTTCGATAAAAAATACGGAGAGTGGCTAGGGGCTCATATGCTCGGTGCCAACGTGACGGAGGTGATTGCTGAGGTTGTAGCAGCTCGTAAACTGGAGACCACCGGACACGAGATCCTCAAATCAGTACACCCACACCCTACTATGTCAGAAGCGGTGATGGAAGCGACTGCTGCTGCCTATGACGAAGTAATCCATATCTAAAGATTATTTTTTTTCAAGAAGACATTAATAAGCAGCCTAGCAACAGGCTGCTCTTTTTTTTACTGGAGCCAGTGTCTATTGCATCTCGTAGCTTTCCACCGCTTTGATGAGGAGTCTTAGCCGGGTAGGCATACTATTTCTCCTGCGGTAGGCAGCTTTGGTTTTGTAGGCAACTACCACGTCTATGGCAGGATATACGGCGATGGCTTGTCCCAGGGCTACGTAGGCATCTTTTGACCTCGGATCCTGAGTATTTTCAAACAACCACCACATGTAGCCGTAACCAAAATCTACCCTGGTATCCTCAAATACAGACACATTGCTGTTGAGTTCCTGGTAAGCGGTACGCTGTGTCAGCATTTCGTCTACCCAACTTTCGCTGATCAGTTGCTTACCCTGCCAGTTGCCCCGGCGTAGCATGAGGTGGCCAATGCGGGCCATATCGCGGGTAGAAAACCACATCGGGTAAGCCAGGTATCTTGAAATGGTCGTATCGCCCTATTTGTTCTGTAGCGATCGTTGCCAGTCCTGCATGTTGAGAGGAATAGCCAGTTGCCGTTCCACCTCATTGTAGATATTTTTATCAGTCTCCTGCTCAGAAATGTAACCGGTAACGTTGAAGTCCCAGTTGCTGTACAGCCAGTAAGTTCCTGGTGTTACTGAGCCTCTTTCGGGGGCGTACTGTTGCATACCTCCCGGGTACCCTTCAGGATGGTAGACGCCCGACCGGGCCGAGATGATATCCTGTACGGTGGCTTTTTGTTCTACCGGCAGAATCCCTTCTACGTCATCAATCTGCAGATCCGCGATGGTTTTAGTGAGGTCAATCTGCCTGCTTTCTACTTGTTCGCCATAGAGCATGGCCAATATGCTCTTCCAACAAGAGGCGATGTAGCTATTTTTTCCTTCACGTCGCCGTACTCAAAAATAACATGGCCGTCCTGAATAATCATCAGTCCGGTAATGTATGAACTGTCAACGATGTAGTCATGATAAGCCTCAAGGAACTCCGGGTCCCAACCCTGGATTGCAGGATCGTCAAGATAGCTCCATTCATCATCAGGAAAAGTCTGGGCAAAAGAGAGATTGAAAGCTGGATTCAAGCCATAAATGTAACTTCCTGTCTAAACACTAGCTTTCTCCATTATTTGAATCTTCTCTTTTTACTATGTTAGTTTGCTAGCTTATTTGCATTCCACGCATCGTGGGTAGTCTGCCAACTGCCGTCGGGCTGGCGCTGCAGAATATTAAGGTACTTGGAGGTAGAAGTAGTAGTAGGCCCTCCCTCCCTGGGCGTAAGCGTAACTTTGGCTTCACCCCGGCCATAGGCCATGTCACCGGAGACCTCTACTTCTTCGTAATAGCTTTCCAGTACCGGTTTGTATTCATCAAAAATTGACTGATAGTAAGCGGCTACCGCTTCACGTCCCTGGGCAGCGGGAGCGCCCGGCGCCATCAGGATAGCATCTTCAGTAAAATGGACAGCGATGCCCTGGGCATCACTTTCGTTAAAAGCCTGTGCCCGTGCTTTGCTAACCGCTGTGATGGCAGCGACGTCTTCCTCCTGCGAAGAGGTAACCTGCGGATCATCACTACAGCCAAACAATAGAAACAAGAGAAGGGAAAAAGTGTACTGTAAATATGCTTTCATCTGTCTAGAGATTTTTTTGCTTGAAGTGTAAAGCTACATACATCTGTGAGAAATGTCACCCAGGTCAGATTCGGGCAATTTCCAGTTCGTGTTTGGGGTAGTCGTTTGACATTAGCCTGGCGTTTACAATTTCAGAGATTTCTCGGCTTAGGGAGTTGATAAGCCGGTGTTTGACAAAAGGCCTGAAGTATACCAGGCTCACTTCCCGCACCGGTACAGGGGCTTTAAAAAAGCTCACCTTAGCCCTTCTTTCTTCGGATAAAGTCTGGTAATACAGTTCCGGGATAAGCGTAAGTCCACCGAAGGTGTCTATCATGTTGAGCAGTGTTTCAAAGCTATTAGCCTCAAGCGCAAAGTTTTCTCGTCCCTCTTTCTGCTCCTGCAGAGAGCATATCTGTATTAGTTGATCCCGCAGGCAATGCCCTTCCTCCAGCATCCAGACTTTATGCTCCCGTATTTCGTCAGTCATCATGTATTGCCGATCGGTCGATTTTTCTCCGTATACCATCAGTAGTTCGTAGTACAGGATACTTTCTTCAATGTCGTCCAACTGCAGGGGCGTAGACAGGATGCCCAGGTCCATCGTACCCTTTTTGAGCTGGCTTATAATATCCTGTGTAGTGGCTTCCCGTATATCCAGCTGCAATTCGGGATATTTGTCAGTGATGGGCTTGAGTATTTTGGGCAGCAAGGCACTGGCTATGGTCGGAATGATACCCAGCTTCACTTGCCCTTGGATATTTTCCTTTACCTTTCCAGACAGTTCTCTGAGCTGCTGGCTTTCGTGTAGTACTTTCCTGGCTTGTAAAATAATCTCTCGCCCACAATCTGTAGTAACGATCGGACTGGCCTTACGCTCAAAGAGCACGACCTCCAGTTCTTCCTCCAGTTTCCGAACCATGGCACTAAGTGTAGCCTGGGTAACATGACAATATTTGGCTGCCCGGCTAAAACTCTTTAGCTGGTCCACTGCGACGATGTATTCTAACTGTTGTAAGTTCATAATGACCTATAGATGTAGTCTATGGCAAAGATAGATTTTTTCAGTTTTATCAATAAGTTTTTATATGTTAATATTGTAATGTTATCATATCTTAAATAGCATAAATTATGGAAAATCAAGTAATGCAACCCACACCTATGCCTCGTATAGGCGATCAGGCCCCGGATTTTGAGGCAGTGACCACTACTGGAAAAATTAAGTTTTCAGAATTTGCTCAAGATAAATGGATCGTCATGTTTTCGCATCCGGCTGACTTTACCCCGGTATGTACGACCGAGATGAGCGGCTTTGCCGAAAGACAAGAAGAATTTGCGAAGATGAACACCGAACTGATCGGCCTGAGCATTGACAGTATCCACTCGCACCTGGCCTGGGTTAATAATGTGCGTGAAAAAACTGGCGTATACTTCCAGTTCCCGATCATTGCCGATCTGGATATGAAGGTTTCCAAACTCTACGGCATGCTACAGCCTAACGAGAGCGAGACTGCCGCGGTGAGAGCGGTTTTCTTTATTGACCCTGCCAAAAAGATCCGCCTGATCATGTACTACCCGCTAAATGTAGGCCGTAATATGGACGAAATTGTGCGGGCTTTGCAGGCGCTACAGTTTTCTGATGAGCACAAAGTAGCCATCCCGCTGGACTGGAAACCAGGTGATAAGGTGATCGTGCCTCCGCCCAAGACGCTGGCCGGTATGGACGCCCGCATAGCAGACACCAGTTGTGAAAAGGTAGACTTTTACCTGGCGAGAAAATCAATTTAAGGAAATAAAAGCTTAGCTAAAGCTCAGGTCTTTGGCTAAGCTTGTTTTATTTTCAGACCCGCTCCAGCTTGATCGGATAGGTCTGGTTGGCATTCCACTGGCAGACGTAGATATTCTTGTCCTCGTCTATGCAGACGTCGTGGCAGTGCTTAAAGACCGGGCTTTCCTGGACCATCACCTGCAGATCGCCTCCACGATATTCTGGTTCAGTACCTCCAGGATTTGAAATCACTTTGTCGTCCTTGTCCAGGATCGTTACAAAGCCCGACTCGGGCGTACGATTGAGGTATTTTAGTCGTGACCAGCAGACACCGGCATACAGATTATCGTCGTCCA
>CAZZGE010000069.1:0-19920 GCA_964653665.1 uncultured Porifericola sp.
TATGTCGTTGGGTAATGGCAACAATGTAAATTTTTAGTGGTTGAATTGTACCAAAGAATACGATGACTATTCCGGTTTTTGGCTACTTTGACCTAAATAGTTACATCTCATCAATATTAATCCCGATACCGAATTGGTAAGCCTTACGGCAATTGCCGACGCAGATGTTAGGGTTGCGGAGATGCAGGAAGAAAAACAGATCACATCTGTCTCAGAGGATGTATCTCTCGGGTACACTACTATCCTAATCCGGTCACAGATGTACTCATCCTTGAGATTAGCCCCAACTGGCTAAATGGTCAGATAATCCTTCGCGATAAGTTGGGAAGGCTGCTTATAAGTTAGTTCTACTCTGATAAGCGAAAGATCTGAGATAGCTTTTGCGGATCTGCCGGCGGGAGTTTATATCGTCAGCATATTAAAAGGAGAGTCGCACCAATCTTTCAAGATCAGCAGATAAGAAAAAAGGCTACAGCTTCACAGACTGTAGCCTTTCTACTTTTTTATGTCTATTTAAATCAATTCCCTCCACCTCTGCTTCCTCTGCTACTGCGACTACCGCTTTCTCTCTGTCCGGAAGAGCGAGACTTGACTGCCTGAGAAGATGAACGGCTTTTTCGCTGGTAAGTGTTGCTACCTCGGCTGCGGCTGGTACCAGATGAACGCTCACCCGAGGAGCGGCTTATACTGCTGCTCCGCCGACTCTGGCTTCCACGCTGATACGTACCACTGCTGCCGGAGCGAGCGTCTTTATTGTAGGAGCGTGCGGAGGTACTTCTCTGAATACTTCTGTCAATACGACTCCGCGTAGTAGTATTCTTACGAGAATTGCCGTACTGCTGAGGTGATGCACTTCTGCTACCGCGTTGGGCAGGTGAATAGCTTCCTCTGTTCTCTCGACTGCTTCCGTTACGGTAGTTAGTCTCTCTACTGCTCTGGGAAGATCGGCTGCTACGGCCATTTTCTACTGAGCTTCTGCCGTGGGTCGTTCCTGCATTTCTCTGGTAAGCGCTGCCTCGACTGTTGCGTGGTGTTACGTTACTTCGGTTCCGGCTCACGTCAGAACTTCTATTGCCTCGATAATCTGCACTTCCTCGTGAACGGCTGGGACTGGCATTGGAGCGACTCCGGTAATCAGCAATACCACGGCTACCCCGGGTCGTAGGGCGATACAGGCTTACTTCACCATTATGAGCTACCGACGTACCACGACGCTCCACATGGTTTACCCGATGTACTTGTACTCTCTGCCGCGTAGCCCGCTCAATGTGGCGTGCCTGCGGACCGGTGTAGTAGACATGACGGTCATTGTACACGTAAGTGTTATTGATAACAGTAGTGCGGTTAATGATACGGGTAACATGTCTGCGGGGAGCACAGTAACGGTAAAGATTGTGCCGCATAAAGTGCCCGTACCGAACGAAACTCCAGTATGAGTGAGGGATGCGTCCACCGATGTTGACAGAAATATTGATGTTGAGCCGGGGGCCTAAAGGTGCCCAGCCATAGTAGCCTCCTCCGTTACGCCAGGCTACCCAGGCAGGTCCCCATTCATTACCGGGCACCCACATCCAGCCGTAGTAGTTATCGTGGTGCCACCTTCCGTAGTGAAAAGGTCCCCATCCCCAGGCGTAATCAGAGACCCAGGTATTACCATATTCGGTCATCACCCAGTGGCCATTGGTCACGTACGGATGAAAGTTACGACCTACATCCGGTAACCAGACACGGCCAAATTCAGGATCTTGAATCCAATGACCGTAAGGACGTAGTTCATGATAAAAGGTCTCATGGGAAACAAATACACCTGGTTGCGCCTCTGCTCGCTCAGAAACAGTTAAGCATACCGTAAGTAAGATAACCAGGAAAAGCGATTTATGAAGAGATGAGATTTTCATGGCATTCATCTTTTGGGTTAAAAATTTACAACAGCTGCAGGCATCTTGATTAGGGATGGTCTACAACGAGGAGGGAAGTACTAAATCATGGCTACAGACTATACAAGTCAAAGCTGATAATTCGTCAAAAAGAGCAACATTTATTACATTGATCAATTCTAATATCACATTTAAGGGATTAAGCCTTAATTTCCAGCTTTCACCTACCTATGCAATAGCACTCAAAGCCCAATTACTTGATTATCAACATAATACTAGGTTTATTACAACCTTGGTTATAAAATGTCAAATACCATGCCTAAGCCTAATATATTTTACTTTTTCAACAAAAGCTTACGTTAATATCATCGTTTTACAGCCTGTCTGCTACGTTTCAGGCTCCCCTAATTTCCTCTTTCTTGCGCTGCAGTTTACGGAAGTAGGAAGGGGGTAAACCGGTCATTGTTTTAAAATGATTGGATAGGTGACTGACACTACTAAAGCCAGTCCGCATGGCTACTTCGGTCAACGATCGTTCGGTGTAAACTAGCATCTCCTTCACCTTCTCCAGCCTCTGCTGCTGTCCATAATGCTCCAGGGTCGTGCCGGTAGAGGAAGAAAAAAGGGCACTGAGTCTTTCGTAAGGTGTGCCGGTTTGCTCGCTTAGGTAATCGCTAAGCTTTGTACTTTGGTGAAAAGCAACTTCATCCTTAAAATAGCTTGCGACGGCGGCCAGGGTATGTTCCAGAAGTTTCTCCCTTTTGTCTTCAAGCAAAGCAAAACCATGCTTTTCTACCACATCCTGCAACGGCTGTAAGGACTGTAGTTGAGAAGTACCCGATAGTCGGACTGATCCCAGGCGGATCGCTTCTACCCGTAACCCCATCTGCTCAAATGCCTGTTTGAGGACGCTGACACATCTACCGCAAACCATGCCTTTGATATTAAGCGTCAGTGGATCGGGGAGACCCTGGTCGTGCGGTTTGTTGATACCATCCCGTATGTCATGCTGCATTTGATCTTTCATGGTTTAGAGTTGGTCAAGCGGTGTGCGCCGTTCGGAAGCTATATCTTTGAAGCGGGAAGGCGCCATACCAGTGACCTGCCGGAACTGTGAGGAAAGATGCGTAGTATTGCTGTAGCCTAGCTTGTCTGTGATCTGGTTTAGGTTCAGCTCATCATAGGCCAGTAGCTCTTTGGCTCGCTCTATCCGTTGAGCAATGAGATATTTTTTAATCGTAGTGCCTTCTGTTTCTGAAAAAAGGCTGCTCAGATAATAATAATCTTTACCTGTTTTTTCTTCCAGCAACACTGAAAGTTTTATCGGAAGACTCACTTTGTCTGGCTGGTGGATTAGCCGGATGATGGTATTCTTCACTTTTTCAATCAGCCTAATCCGCTCATTGTCCAGCAACTGAAAACCTTCTTGTTCCAGCGAATCTTTTAAGGCGGTAAGTTTTTCCTGAGCCGGCGTAGCGTCTAATGTAACTTCTCCCAACTGCATCGACTGACATGCCAGGTCCTGGTCTTGCAGGATTTGCTCAACTACCTGCACACAGCGGCGGCATACCATATTTTTGATATAAATTTTTTCCATAAGCCTATAGAAGTTGAACGCAGGACTACGGAAGCAGGTTGGCAAAAGGAAGCCTACTTAACCAGTTCGCGCTCCTTCGATACCTTTTCCTGTCCGGTATTTTCACCATCCTGATGACGGCGAAAAGGTCCCAACTGTTGGCCCAAAAAGTCTTCAGGATATGCTTCAATACCTTCAATACCCAGGGGAATATCTCGCCCTTCGTGGGGCATGTAGTTGGTGCGGAAGATAAAGTCCCACAAGCTTAAAGTCACCCCGAAGTTTACCCCGTATTGATGGTTCTCAGGTATTTCTTTGGCGTGGTGCCAGATGTGCATTTTAGGATTATTCAGAATGTACTTGAGCGGACCAAAGTCAAAATTGAGGTTACTGTGGTTAAGGTGACCGATAGCCAGGGCAAAAATGTGTACCACAAAGAAATCGGTGATGCCAAAGCCGATCATCGCCAGCGGCAGGTACTCAAAGAAGCGATAGACTACGGTTTCCATGAAGTGATAACGCAGATGGGCGGCAAAACCCATCTCCTGCACGGAGTGGTGTACCTTGTGTACTTCCCAGAGCCAGGGCACCCGGTGCAGCAGGCGATGCACATTGAAATGAATAAAATCGCGAAGGACAAACAGCGTCAGCAGTTGCCCCCAGACCGGCCAGGAATTGATCTCAATAGCGACTACGTTGGTGACACCGAATATGGCCAGAAAGTCTTTGAAGAACTGTACAAAAACATCGGAGACTGCATTGTATCCGATCAGGGAAAAAAGAAAAAAGTTGAAGAACATATAAAAGGCATCCTGCCAGAAGTCCTTTCGCAGGATAGGCTGCTTCTTTCGCCAGGGAATGACGATTTCCAGCGTAAAGAAAAAGATTGAAACACCGATGAGCCACCAAAAGTAGTTATCCCAGGCTGGGTGACTAATCTCATATATCAGATAATTCCAGTAGCCGGTAAAGCCATTGATGAATATTTCAAAATACTTTTGCAGATCCATAGTTTGACGTTTCCGTAAGCGTATACTGTAATATTGACGACAAACTTATGAATAAAGTTTCATATTTAAATATATTTATTCAACCTTTTTTCTAAAAAACAAAAAACCCTTCAGCCCGGTGGCAGTCTATGAAATAACTTTCTTCTATGGCACAAAATAATAACGTACTAGCACCAGTTCCACTGATTCTCACATTAACCCTGGACGAAAGCTCACAGGCGTACTTTAATGAGCTGCGAGAACAGTACTTTCCTTCAGAACTCAACCACCTGCAGGCACATCTTACCCTGTTCCATCATCTACCGGGCGAAGAAAAGCCCGCTCTTACAGCCTGTCTGGAGAAAGTAGCCGCTAATTATCAGCGACTCGTACTAAAAGTAACCGAAGTGAAAATGATCGGCCGGGGTGTGACCTACCGGCTAGAGAATAAAACGCTGATGCAACTTCACAGACAGCTTGTTAAGAAATGGAAAGACTGGCTTACACCCCAGGATCGGCAAAAACTCTGGCCGCACATCACGGTGCAGAACAAAGTTACAAGAGCCAAAGCACAGGGCTTACACAGAAAACTCGCCAACGACTTTACTCCGTTTACGGTATACGGCATGGGGCTGCAGCTTTGGGAATACCAGGGTGGTCCCTGGAAAGCACAACAAGCATTTTCTTTTACGCAGAAATAAATTTTTTCCTCTACATTAAACCTCCCAGCGCCCAGCGTATCCAAGAGGCAGCATCAACCCAGAAAGCATTGCAGGCATTGGAAAAATCTACAGAAAAGATAGAAGATGCTCAGCTGCTGGCTGACTTCAACCGGGCAGAAAGCAGTGAAAGGGCTTTTCGCCAGTTGATCGGAAAATACCAGCAACGGGTCTATCTGCTGGTGCGAAAGATGGTCATTGACCACGACGATGCCGATGACGTAGTACAGGAAGTATTTATCAAAGTCTGGAAAAATATCCACGAGTTTGAAGGAGGCTCGCAGCTGTTTACCTGGATTTATCGCATTGCCACCAATGAGTGCCTGCGTTTTTTGGAGCGCAAAAAGAAGAAGCGTTTCTGGATATCCATGAACGATGTGAGCACTGAACTAGCTACCAAAATTGATACGGCCCCACATATTGGCGGCAGTGAAGTCCAGCGAAAGTTACAAAAAGCCCTGCTGCGCCTGCCCTATAAACAACGGCTGGTGTTCAATCTGAAATACTATGAAGATCTACGCTACGATGAAATGGCTGAAATCACCGGTACCAGTGTGGGCGGTTTGAAGGCTAGCTACCACCACGCTGTAAAAAAAATACAGAAGAACCTAAAAATGCAAATTGATGAAAGCGTCTGACCCATTGAAAGAAGACATTTTTGAAGCTCCAGAGGCTTACTTTGAAACCCTGCCCGATCGCATTCAGGAGCGCATCTGTAAGAAGGAAAGTACGGAAGAAGCCGGTATCATTGCCTTTCCCCGCTGGGCTTATGCCGCCGCCTCGGCGCTGATCCTGCTGGTCGCAGGTATCTACTTCTACCAGCAACCGGCTGGTAACTTTACTGAGCAGCAGCAGGTAGACGCTCTGCTGGCGGAAGTACCTGCTGAAGCCATGCTGGAGTACCTGCAGACGGATGGGGAAGTCACTCTACTGCAGGTCAACCTGACTGAGCAAGAACAGGAAGAACTTTTACTACAAGGACTGGAAACTTATGAAATACCGACTGATGATTACGACTATGAAATGTATGAACTGGAAGAACATCTTTAGAAGCAGTGCCCTCCTAACCTTGGCACTGGTAATGGCCCATGCTGTTTTTGCCCAGGGAAAACCCCGTGGACCGGGACGCGAGAAATTGGAAAGCGCCCGTATTGCGCTGATCACTGAACGGCTGGATCTTGATCCTGAGACGGCCCAGAAATTCTGGCCTATCTACAACCAGATCAAAGAGGAGGAAAGGACACTCAGGAGAGAGGAAATGCAGATGCGTCGTACGCTTGACCCCGGCCGGCTTAATGACACCGAAGCAAAGGCTCAGCTGGATAATTACTTTCAGCTCAAGGAAAACCTGTTGGCACTGGAAAAGCAAGCTGCTAAATCTTACCAGGAGGTACTCATGCCTAAGCAGGTACTGCAGCTATTTAAAGCGGAAGCTGATTTTCGCAGTATGTTACTGGAAAAGATGGGAGAGAGGCGACGACGGGGAGGCCCTCGGTAAAGCCTCTCTCATATCATGTTCTCATTCAGAAAGATCTGCCTTCTGGCAGGTCTTTTTCTTTTCGACACTAATCATACTGATATGTTACACAGGCTAAGCCTCATTCTGAAAAAGGATTTTTTATCGACTAATTCATCGTTCTTTGCGTTGTGGTAAAGAATATACCATACGCTCCAGGCTTGGGTTGTCCAAATTTTACTGGCAGCCGGCAAAAGCCTGAAACAAGATGTTGTTTACAAAAAGAAACAGGTATGAAACGCGCATGCTTTACGTTCATTATCAGTCTGTTAAGTGCATTTTCACTGTTGGCCCAGGAAGAAGATATGGTTTTTCCGGCAGGCCTGCGTTTTCTGGATTATAACAATCAGCTTCCTGACGACCTGCTGCGAACCAAGTCAGTAGTATTTGTAGATGTGCCCAACAAATCGCGCTCATCACTCAGGGGAGACTGGCAGGGACTGGCCAACGAAGCCCATCAGACATTTAAAGAGGCCGGTGTAGATGCGGTAGCTTACTACAACCTGGGCGATGTAGAGGCCAATTCCGATGCCTCTGAAATACTGGCTGAGGGCCTCAAAAACCGACAGATTGAGAATATCATCATCCTGAGTAGAGTGAAGCTTAAAATAGCCGGGAAAGATAGCGAACGCTTTGCTATCCTGATCACTGACTTTAATGATGCCTTCTCCTTTATTTCCCATGGACAGAGTGCTTATAAAGAAGTGGCCAAAAATACCGAGAAGCTCTTCAAACAATTTGGTAAAGATATCCGGAGAAGTGGTATGACTAGCCAAAATCACCTAATCATTGATCAGCCCGAGTTTTTTACTGGAGCAGGCAATATCATTGAAGGACGCCGCCACGAAAACTTTGCCCAGGACCTCAAGCTGGATAAACTCGCCGTACCCCGTTTTGCCAAAGCCAGCCTGCCTGATAATCGCCCTGGGGGTAATGCCAATAGGAATCTTGAAAATGAAATTGAAAAGAGTAATAAGCTCGTGAAGCGTAATAATCTGAACCTGGAAAACGTCATGGAAGCCTACCCTTACGAATATGGGCTGGTAGACCCGAGTACGGAAGAAGACAAACTGCGTCAGGAAGGGTATCAGTTTATCCTCAAGCGCATTCATACGACGGGCGAGCACGTCAAAGAAATGCTGGGCTACGAAATTAACCCTTCAGAAACGGATTATGTGACTATCAAACAAAACGGACTGAAGCTTACAATGCGCCATATCCCCTCCAAAGCACCTGTGCACAAATTTTATGTCAAGCACATTTATACCGGCGACATATATCTGGGAACTCCCTGGGATGCTGACGAGCGTTGGGAAGACGCTCTGGCAAACTACATCAATAACATGAAGAAAGACCTGAATATTGGCAGATAATAAAGCCGTCTCATGGATAATCTTGTGAGACGGCTGCTTATTTGCTCAAAACTATAGCTATTTCAGAATAGCCCGGAGTGTTTTATAACTCCCCCACTCCCCTCGAGCATTTTTCAGTCTCACCGGAACAGAAAAAGTCTTCCCACCTTTACGCCCGGCACCGTCTAATCAGCAGAAAAAACACCTGATACAACAAGCCACCCACCATCACCGATAAGATCAACCAGGCTCCCAGGGCGCCCGCAATACTTTGCCATATCTGTAGCATAAAGTCCCAGGGTGTGGCTTGTAGGCTATTCACAATATTTTCAGGTGCTAGTGGCAGACGCCGAGTGCTGAACATCAGTTCGCCTAGTCTGATAAACGGGACGAACAACAGCAACTGCAGCGGCATTACCGCATAGAGTACTGCCAGCGATAGCGTAATATTGAGCCGCAGCCAGGCTGCCAGCCCAGCACAGATCGCTGTGATGAATCCAAAGACCGGGATCGTACCCAGGGCAACACCAAGTACGATGGCCATAGAAAGCTCATGGGCCGATGTACCCTGCTGTAGCTGCTGCTTGATGAGCCTGAACAGGCGGGGCCGGCGCCGGCCCGTAGGGATGTGGATAGCTTTTTTATAAAGTCAATGTCAATAAAAAGAGGTTGTTAGAGGTGGTGTAAAAACGGCAGCTTGCAGAAAATTGTGGCTTGCTCCATAGACCTTTGCTGATTAGTTTTGTTAGTTAACTGAAGTATAAATTAAATCAAACTACATCAACAAACATCATCATGATAAGCATATTATCACCCTCCAAATCACAGGACTTTGCTGATGACCAATTAGATACCCAACAAATGAGCCACAGTAAGCCTGCCTTGCTGCAAGAATCTGGCCTGCTGGTAGAGAATTTGCAGCAGAAGTCCGTTGAGGACCTGCAGCAGCTCATGTCAGTTAGCGAGAAGATTGCTTCACTGAACTATGACCGCTTTCAGAATTTTTCTACCCCCTTTTCCACGGATAACGCGCGGCAGGCATTGCTGGCATTCAAAGGAGATGTGTATACCGATATAGCCATTCATGATTACAGCGATGATGACTTTTCTTTTGCTCAGCAGCATTTGCGAATTATTTCGGGTCTCTATGGCCTGCTCAAACCAATGGATCTGATACAGCCTTACCGACTGGAGATGAAGACCAAACTATCCAATCAGCGGGGTAAAGATCTCTACCAGTTCTGGGGTGACCAGATCACACAGCAACTAAACACTGCGCTCAAAGAACAGGATGCTAAGGTAGTGGTCAATCTGGCCTCAAACGAGTACTTTAAGGCTATACAATCCGCTGCACTGGAAGGAAAAGTCATCACCCCGATATTTAAAGAGCATAAAAACGGTAAATACAAGGTAGTGGCTATACATGCCAAGCGGGCCCGGGGCAAAATGGCTAATTTTATCATACGTAACCGCATAGACCAGCCTGAAAAATTGAAAACCTTCAACGAGGGTGGCTACGAATACAGTGATAATCTCTCTTCCGACAAAGAGTGGGTTTTTGTACGGTAAATCGTCTCGCAGCTTTGCTAAGGTTTTGAACTTTGGCAAAGTTTATCAACCAACGCCCCTCGCTCCTCGTTAGCAAAGAAAACTTTTCCGTATGTCTTATTTTGATAAACTGGTCAGTAAATTGTTTTCCAAAAAGCCGCCGGGCACCGCTGATGTCCATGAAGTACTAAAGCGAGGGCAGGCTTACCAAGAGGCATACGAGGCCTGGAGAGAGAGTAAAGAACAGGAGAGCCTGGTACAGGAAATCACAAAGGCTTACTACTATAAAAAAACCAACATCACTTCGGATCTAGAAGTACACCTGTTCAATACCGCTTATGCCAACGGTTTTGCTATTACTTACCATCCTAAAGTCAGCCCCAAACACTTTCAGCACCTGAGTGAGTACTTTCGGGATAAGGTGCTGGAGATGGGCTACCGCCTGGTCAATGCCGACCGCCGTATCATTGACCGGGGCCGCTACGTGGAAACCATTGAAAAGTATTACCTCAAGCCACCGCTGAGTGCTGCTGATCTTTCACAGGATATTATCCAGGTCAACCAGTTGTTTGGCAACATTGCCATAGACCATGTGCTGATTGATGGTAAGCCCAGTTACCTTAAGGTAATGGCCAGCATCTACTCCGACCGTCAATTTCAGGAAGCGCAGAGCTACGACGACTTTATCACGGGCCTTTTTAATCAGTAGAGCAACAGCTTACGCTCGTAAGTGAAGCCGGGGCCGCTTACCTGTAGCACATAGTAATCGGCTCTCAATCCTTCCGTATCAATAGTCCAGTTGTTTTCCTCCTGACTCGCTATCATCTCCTGGCGCTGCCCTAGCGTATTGATCAGCAGAAAACGATCCGGATTCCTGTTTTGCGGTAGCCTGACATTTAGCACGTTACGGGTAGGTACAGGATAAGCTGCAAATACGATAGGGTCAGGCGTCTCACAGGCTTCCTCAAGATATGTTTCTACTTCCATCCGCACCTTATCCATGATTGCGTACAGATTCTCACCAGGGCACTCAGTGGCGCAACCGTTACGGTGCGCAGTAATGACTTTTAAGTTGCTGTTTGCCGGATGCGCGTAGGTAGTGAAAGGCTGCAGATTGTCTTTATCCAGCTTCCAGCCCAGGAGTCGTACTAGGGAAGCTACCGAGGTATCGGATGGTAAAGCAGTATTAAAATTACCCATCAGGCACACTCCCATGGTACCTGAGTTTTGCCCACAGAAGTGAGCCCCCCGAATGTCGTCTGTCTCCAACGAAACATCGCCAAAACTTCTTCCCTGAAAGATCGTGCCGTCCCGGGCAATCAGAAAATTGTACCCAATATCAGACCATCCCCGGTCCTGAGTATGAAACAGGTAAATATTACGAACAGTATTGACGAAGTCGGTGGTGGTGTTAGAGCCTGCAGAATGATGAACAATGTTATGACGCACCACAGTCTCCACCCGTTGGTAAGAGGGGGTTGGCAAACCGGCACGCCATTCAGTCTGGGGCATGATCTGTGGCTTTGAGCATCTGTCCTCACGGGTAGTTTGCTTCTTTTTTTGTCTATCCTGCAGGCGAGCATTGGCTTCACTGCGACCACTTTCAGCGTTGAGCAGGGAAAATGATGTTTGGCCACTGATATCTGCCGAAAAAAAAGAAATTTCACGCTGTGGCGATTCAAAAATGATGAGCTGCGATTGTTTTATACTATCTCCTACCGACTGATGCACATCCTCTCGCAGGAAAAATGTATCTTGCGCCGCAAGTAGGTAAGCTCCTTGCAGGCTCTGAGCAGTGGGTACATTTACCGCCACAGAAGTAAAGTCAAAACCTGGCCGGACGTCGTAGTAAAGCCCAGGCTCAACATCTGCTCGCTGAAGACTGTAGTATTCAGCGGACGATTTGATTTGTCTGGTACGGAGCGACTCGTAATTTTGTGCTGAAACAGTTTGCCAGCCAGCACTGATACATAGCGTCAACAATAGACTATAACAGCATACCCGCAGGCGATATAAGTACTTCATGCAGTGATAATTATAGCGTTCAAGACCAGCGACAAAGGTAAAAATTCAGATAAGTTCTATTTCATATCATATAAAATTAAATACTATACTTTTATGATACGCAAGACCTATTTTATGATCATGTTTTTTGTCATGGGATGCCAGACCTTACCCTCAGCCAGCGTACCTGAGGCGGATGATACTCCCATACAGTTGTTTAAAACTTCTCTTCAGGTAACTGTCCGAGATAACCTGGGGAACCTGGTTGAAGAGGCTGAAGTGCAAATCTTTGACAACAAAGAAGATTACCAGAAAGAAGAAAATTCAGTACAGGGCATTCGCTATACCGATGAAAAAGGTCGGGTGAAGTTTAGTGATCTGGATGCACAGGAGTATTACGTCAATGTAGAGAAGGGCGACATGAATAACTACGGTGCCGGCATCAAGACTGACGAACTGGCCAATAAAAGAAATAATAAAGTAACCATCATCATTGAGTAGTGATCACATTAGAAGAGTTGGACAAGTATAGGTTTCAGTATGAAATACAGGTCAGGTACTCCGACATGGATATGTTAGGGCATGCTAACAACGCAGTGTATCTCACCTACCTTGAGCTAGCACGCCTGGGATATTTTAAAGAAGTGATCCGGCAGGAGTGGAAACAGGTAGCACTGGTACTGGCACATGCCAGCATGGACTACCGCATACCGATTACCCCGGAAGTAAGACCGATTACCTATATCCGCACGACCAAGCTAGGAAATTCCAGTCTACATATGGACAATATGATTACTGACCCGGAGGGTAAAACTCTTTTTTTTAGTACGCAGATGGTACTGGTGGCTATCAACACCAAAACGGGGCGCTCTACACCTATTCCAGAATCAGAGAAACAAAAAGTGATATCTTATGAACCAGCACTGTAATCAGCATAGCCTAAAAGTTAGCCTATACTTACTGTTACTGGCAGTGACCACCGTATCCTGCATGTCACCGGAAGCCCCAGATTTTAATGGTATTCAGAATTTTAAGCTGGATGTGAAGGGGCTAAGTTCGGCCCGCGTCAATGGTGATGCGGTCTTTTTTAACCCCAACAGGCAAAAGATCAAGATACGACAGGTTGATGTCAGCGTGTTTGTGGAAGACCAGAAGGTCAAGGACATCAGTCGTGAATTTGATATCATTGCCATGCCAAAGAGCGAATTTATTATTCCGATAGATGTCACACTCTCGCTGAAGGACCTGAACTTAAACCTCCTGAGTACGGCAATGAGCATGCTCAATGGTGCCAAAAAGAAAATGCGCTACGAAGGACATGCGCGTGTGACCGTCAACGGACTGCCCTTCCGGGTGCCTTTCAAGCACGAAGAGGAAGTAGAGCTAAACCTCTAGCTATCGCCGCGTTTCCAGTAAGCATCCATGTAGCTTTCCTTCAGCTCCAGTTTGCGGCCATCCCAAGTATCCTGCTTCAGTAATATGTTGGGGTAGCTGCCACTAAACCAGTAAACATTCGTTTTTCCCTCTTCCAGTTGCACCTCTACCCGCCAGATATCATTACCCTGGCCCACAGCGTAGTCGGTCTGCAGCGAAAGGCCGTCAGCAAGACTCACACTAAAATCAGCCTCGTAGATCTTAGGCACAGTCGCCTTGCTATTTATCTGTGACTCTGCAACACGCTGGGTAAATTGCAGGCCATCCTGAAAGTTCAGGGCGCGCAAAGAGTGAGACAGTTGGTCTTCAAACACGATGTTACCATCTACCCTCATCTCACCAATACCCTGTCCATCCCAGTAGCTGTTGTAGCCAAATTCATATCGGCGCCCCTGGTTCAGAAAATACTTGGACGTATTGCCACACCATTCTTGCGACGTGTTGGTTAGTTTGTAGACGGTAGATGGCTGCTCTCTTTTGTAGAAAATGCTGGTGAGATAATGGTACGGGTAGTTATCGGTAGGGATCCGGCAAAACTTATTGATCTTCATGACCTCAAAAAGGTCGTTGCGGTCGTAGTCATCCGTTTTGACCTTATATTCCTGGTTGAATGTTTCTTTCACCAAAACAAAAACGTACTCAAAATTACGAGGCTCTCCGTACACCACACGCTGCGCGTCGTACTTGGCCACTTCGGCTTCCCCCTGGTCCCACTTCTCATTTTTGGCCCACTGCTGATCAAAATGCTCTGAAGCACTTACCGGGCTTTGGGCATTGCTGCCGGTACAAGCGTAAAAGCCGAAAACTGTCATTGCAAAAAGAGACAGGATGCTGGTATTTTTTCTGATGATGGTTCTCATGATTTAAGAAAGTCTGCTAATGATTTTTCTACGACCTGTTGGTCTGCTGCACTATATAGTACCATACGGATGTGATCTACTACAGTTAACTTTTGAGCCTCTTCATAAAGTGTATTGAACACCACCTCAGCCACTTTGGGTAAGGGATAACCAAAAATACCGGCAGATATGGCCGGGAAAGCAATCGCACCAATCTGGTGATTTTCAGCCAACTGGAGCGCATTGTGGTAGCAGTCAGCCAAAAGTTTTTCTTCTGGCTTGTCATGTCCGTACACCGGGCCCAGGCAGTGAATGACCCACTGGTTGGGCAGGTTAAAAGCTTCTGTTATCACAGCCTCTCCCGGAGCAATGGGTGCCAGTGGCTGACACACTTTTTCTAGTTCAGGACCGGCCGCCCGGTGAATGGCGCCCGCTACACCCCCTCCCGGGCGTAACTCTGCGTTGGCAGCGTTGACGACAGCATCCATATCCGGTTGTTTGGCGATGTCTCCCTGCTTAACTTCTATCTCTACTCCTGAAAAGAAAGTTCTCATGGTATCAGTGGTTATGAGTCCATGGTTCTCAGATCATCTTCACGATCAATATCGGTAAGCTCTGGCAGTAGGAAGCAACTCAGTTTCTGATCTTTGATATCGGCAATGGTCTGCGCTGACACCTGATCAGTACTCCATGACTTGCTGTTAAAAAGCTCATGATGTAGCGTTTTCATGCCCAGCAGGTAGTACCCCCCGTCGGTGGAAGGGCCAATAACTGTATCGTGCTGCCTGAGTTCTAAGAAAGCCTGCTCTATAATTTGGCTGTTTAACTCATAACAGTCGCTACCAATGATGCAAACACGCTGATAACCTACTGCAAAACGTTGTTCAAAAGCCGTCTGCATTTTAGTGCCCAAGTCCCCATCGGACTGCTGCGCCTTATAAAAAAGAGCTTCATTCCATAAGTCATCGTGTATGATCTCCGGGCTGTAGTACACAAACTTATCCATCGCCAGCGGCTGGGTAATGGCCAGCGTCCGCTCCAGTAACTTGTGATACACCTCCAACGCTCTTTCGTCACCGATACTTTCCGCCAGCCGGGTCTTCACCTTGCCGATCTCTGGATTTTTTACAAATATGATAAGCGCTTCTTCAGTCATTGACGACCTCGTATCCTTGGTTTTTCCAGTTGGCAATGCCTCCTTTCAGGTTACGTACGTTATGGTAACCTGCCGACAGCAGTTGTACTGCTACCCAGTTGCTACGTCCGCCAACTGCACAGTAAACGATGATTTCTGCATCTTTGGGAATATCCTGCACGTCACTCATTTGAAAGGTCTGAAAGTTGACAAAACGAGAACCCTCCAGATGGCTCGATTGGTATTCCTGCGACGAACGGGTATCCAGCAGAATAATATTATTATCCTGCAGAAGATCTTTTAACCTAGCCGGTTCTACCAGTGGCACTTCATCAACCTGTTGTGAAGGGCTTTGTTCGGAAGTTTGCCACACTGCCACGGACTCCCCCGTATTCGCCGAGGGAGAGGAGCAAGCGCTTAGCAGCATGAAGTTCAGGAAAAATATTCTCAGCAAGGAAGTGAGGATAATACGTATCATATGATTTGTTATATGGATTTACTTAAACAATTATTCAGACGGCTGAATCACGACAGCCCAGTCCCGGTCAGCATCTGAGGGGGGATTACCGATGGATACTTTTCCAGGGCCTTGCACTTCGTTGACAGGCCCCGCCTGCAATGTTCCTCCACTTCTCGGATTATACCACTGCACCCGGAAAGTATCTTCGCTGTCCTCAAGATCAAGCGTAGCATTTGTAGCAGTGGGTAGGTATAGGGCATAGATTTCTCTGGGCTTTGCCAGGCAGTAAGCGCCTTCGGCTTCCACCAACCTGTCAGCCGACTGCATCTCCCAGAAAGGGAGGTGCTGATGGAAGAACTTCAGTGCGTAACGAGTCTGATCCCACATATTGCTGCGGGTATGGTAAGTTTCGGCATTCAGGTCGTTGTTCGGATAGCGGTAGCCAAAATACCACTCGGCACCGCCACCACCGGCCATAAGGTTGCCCCACAGGGCCTCATGCCGCACCGTATCGTGCTCCGGATCTATATCATCCGGGAATACGCCAAAATAGTGCGGCCCGATTTCATCCAGGTTGACTACCCACTGCTTACCTGCTTCGCCCGAAGCCTCTATCCAATGCCTGGTTTCAGAATGTATGTCGGCTGTAGGGTTGATTTGCAGGGAAGGCCCGTCCAGGTGCGTAAAGCCCAGCAGCGGCTCCAAAATATCGTAGCGAGGCTGAGGGGCAGCGTGAGTATGCAATGCGACAAAGTGCTGGTACGGATCAGTCTGCTTGAAGTAAGCGATCATATCCTTGCGCTGCTGGTTGTTCTGGGCATCAGGGGTGAATTCGGCATAACCGTTTTCCTCACCCATGTTCCAGGTGACTGCCAGGTGATGGGCAAAGCGAGCGATCAGTTCGCAGTAGTAAAGCTTACGTTGCGTCCCCAGATTACCATTATCCAGCAGTAATTCGTTTTCGGTTTCCTGCATCACAAAGTGGAGCATGATCCCCAGGCTGTCGGCGTGAGAGAATACTTTCTCCCACTGGGCTAGCTTGCTGCAGTCAAAGCGGTAGCGTTCGTCGTAGCTGGTATAGGGCCATACATCTTTTCCATCCCCTCCAATGTTAAGCGTGAGGAAGTAGATGGAGTTCATGGCTTTGCTATCTAGGTAGTTGAGCGCCCCGATGATCCCTTTGCCCTTACCATCCTGCCAGCTGGGATCGCCCTTGTGCCAGTCCTGCACATGGTCAGCGTAACGGTGCAGCTGTTTGTCGGCAGGGGCTTCGCCGTCGCGTTGTCCTTCTTTACCGCCAAAGTAGGTGCCATCAAAATCTTCATAGCCCAGCAGGTTTTCCGGACTGTCGGCGCCTCCTTTGAGATAATACTCACCCGTTTCGGCAAACTGCAGGTAGCGCTTCCCCACGTACTGAAGCATCCCCTTAGCGCGAAAATCATCGCCATTTCTTTTAGCGGGCACCACCTCAAAAGTACCGGTGCTACCATCAAAGGCCAGAGGTTCACCCGCTTGGGGAACATCACTGACTGCGACATTCTCACCTTGCCGGAAGGATACTTCGTACTTCCATGATCCGGTTCGGTCCGGGGTAAAATGGACCTGCCATATATTCCCGTTATCGGCACTAGTTTCAGCAGCATTACCATCCGCTGCATAGAAGCCGGGAACGGTGTAGGCATGTTTATCCTGTCGAAAGGTGACCAGCAACCGGTAGTTAAGGAAAGGATTCTCCGCAGCCTGTTCAGAGGTCTGTGGTCCCTCAAAGGAGAGCGTCAGAGGGTGCCATTTCTGGTAGGTGTCAGGTTCTGTCTGCTCGGTATCAGAAGGTGCCTGGCAGGCGACAGCAAGTACCAGGCAGGTCATAAATACTATTAATTTTGTAAGCATAGTTAGATAGGTCGTGTTAGTATTGAAAATAATAAGCTTGATAAAAAATTAGCCAAAATATACTGATTTCGCCTACTGCCGGGCAAAAATACGCACTCAGATTCAGTATGCGATGTATATTGTCTATATTGGCGCATTAAATTCAATTAGCACCAAATTTCCAACTTTTAGATCTATGAGTGAAAAATTTAAATCTGGTGTATTGTACGGAGACGAGCTGAAGCGTTTTTACCGTTATGCCAATGAAAAAGGCTTTGCCCTCCCTGCAGTCAACGTAACCGGTACCAATACCATCAATGCTGTACTGGAAACGGCGCGCGACGTAAACTCAGCAGTTATCATACAGTTTTCCAACTCAGGCTCTGCCTTTGTGGCCGGAAAAGGCCTTAGCAACGATGGCCAGCAGGCCTCCATCGCTGGCGCTGTTTCCGGGGCTATGCATATCCATAATCTAGCTGAAAAGTATGGTGTCACCGTGATTCTCCACACTGACCATGCCGCGCATAAGCTACTCCCCTGGATAGACGGACTGCTGGACGCGGGTGAAGCTTACCATAAAGAGCACGGGCGTCCTTTGTTTAGCTCGCACATGCTGGATCTCTCCGAAGAACCCCTGGACGATAACATCTCTATCAGTAAGCAATATTATAAGCGTATGCACGGCCTAGGCATGTCTATTGAAATAGAACTGGGCGTGACCGGAGGAGAAGAAGACGGAGTGGACAATACGGACGTAGACGCGTCCAAACTCTACACACAGCCTGAAGAGGTAGCTTTTGCATACAAAGAGCTCTTGACTGTGGGTGATAATTTTACAGTAGCAGCAGCTTTCGGCAATGTGCACGGCGTGTACAAGCCAGGAAATGTGAAGTTAACCCCTACCATCCTGCGTAATTCTCAGGATTACATAGAAAAAGAGTTCAGCACCGAGCCTAAGCCGGTAAATTTTGTATTCCACGGGGGTTCAGGATCTTCCCAGGCAGAAATTCGGGAGGCCATTGGCTACGGTGTTATTAAAATGAATATTGACACCGACCTGCAATGGGCCTTCTGGGAAGGTATCAAAAATTACTATCAGGATAAGGAAGTGTATCTGCAGGCGCAGATCGGTAATCCTGACGGTGAAGACTCGCCTAACAAGAAATTTTATGACCCTCGGGTATGGCTGCGTAAAGGAGAGGAGAACTTTGTCAAGCGCCTGAGACAGGCCTTTGATGACCTGAACGCCGTCAACTCAATGGCATAGTAGCACACAGTTAGCAAAAAAGCGCGCATGGTGTGAGACCATGCGCGCTTTTTTGCTATACACAGGTCATCTTTTTCTTATTTACTATGAGCATTAATGCTTATTTTTTTAGCAAATTCTGTAAGGTGGCTCAAAATGCCTTTTTTGGTAGATTATCTCCAAAAAAAATGTTTTTATTCTGACAAAAAAATATATATATTAAACCATGTGTACAATCCTTCCTTAAACATAATTATTTTGCTCATGAATTTACAAGACGAACTCATCAGAACAGACCAACGTCGTCAGCAAACATGCGCCCGTGATTATTCAATTACTGACCTGAAGACAGTGTTACAGCAGGACGTTGCCACTGAAAAAGCCACGCTCAGTAGTATGGGACTCTCTGCTAACGTACTGGCCACACAGAAGCACACCTGGCTGGAGCAGTATCAGTTAAACGAGCATTACCAGGGTGAGGTATTCTATCTGGATGATGTGCGTAAGGTGTGTATGGATTATGGCATGCGCATGTTACCGGCACATCTTTATCGGGGCCCTTTAGACCCAATGTTTGGACCGAAAGTCAAAAACTTTCAGCGGCAGCACCAACTCAGTGATGAAGAGGTAGAGGAAAACTTCTTTATCATGGCACCTCCGGAAGCTTTTGAACTGGAGAAAAGACAACGTCCGGTACTAGACCTTGATCCGGTACTGCTTTACAAAGTCAATGATCATTTCTTCAAGCTTGTCCATCAGTGGGGTAGTGACCTGAGCGTCTTCCGTTACGTGTCTTCTTGGAAGAACCGTGATCTATGGAATATGACAGTACACTGGTTCCTGATGACTTTTATGGTGACCATGCTACTACTGGGCTTTTTTGTGGATGGTCTGGGTAACGCTGTTACCCTTTCATTACTGATATCCGGGCTTATCGGCTGGATGTATTACTCTTCGTTTAGAGATAGCCCTGACGAAATGCGGCATCGCTTTACGCGCTACAACTGGAATCAGACATGGACGTACTGAGAAAATTACTGCTGATCATTTTTTACATAGCAATCATAGCAGTAGGCATCGGTGGTTTTTTTGCCCTAAGATCAGTACGTGACAAGCCCTTGCCTGCTGAACTTCCGGCACACCCAACACAGCTGTCACCTGTAGCTGATTCGTTGGAGATGCAGGAAGTAGTGCAATAATAATCTGAGGCTGTTCCAGCATGGGGTCCAGAACCGGTCTATTCAGTGGGGCTACATAATGGAACAGCTTCTTTTTTTCAAATCTTTCTTCCAGATCATTGATTATAACCTTTATCATTCCAATGCACTAGCCGGCGGCTTTTTCGCATACTTGGTA
>CAZZGE010000070.1:0-19466 GCA_964653665.1 uncultured Porifericola sp.
CTACCAACTTAACTTCCGAAGAAATTCACCAGATCGGTCTGCGGGAAGTAGCCCGCATCAGGCAGCAGATGGACAGTATCATTAAGGTGACCGGCTTTGAGGGTAGCTTTGGCGAATTCGCCCATTTCCTGAAAACCGACCCGCAGTTTTTTTATGAAACACCGGAAGCACTGCTGAGCGGCTACCGCGACATCTGCAAACGCATTGATCCTGAATTGATCCGCTTTTTTGGTAAGCTGCCCCGCACGCCCTACGGCATCAAAGCCATACCCGACTACGCCGCTCCCGCAGCCACTACGGCCTACTACAGCCGCGGCTCGGTAGAAGCCGCCCGCCCCGGCTACTACTACGCCAACACTTACGAACTCAAAAGCCGTCCTAAGTGGGAAATGGAAGCGCTGTCTATCCACGAAGCCGTACCCGGTCATCAACTGCAGATATCACTGGCGCAGGAGATGGAAAATGTGCCGAAATTCAGACAGAACAGCGGCTTCACTGCTTTTGTAGAAGGCTGGGCGCTCTACTGCGAAAGCCTGGGCGAAGATTTAGGCCTGTACCAGGATCCTTATTCCAAATTCGGGCAGCTCACCTACGAAATGTGGCGGGCCATTCGCCTGGTGGTAGATACCGGCATCCACAGCAAAGGCTGGTCAAGAGAGCAGGCAATGACTTATTTTAAAGAAAATTCTGCCAAAACCGATCACGACATACAGGTAGAAGTAGACCGCTACATCGCCTGGCCGGTACAGGCACTGGCTTATAAAATCGGCGAACTTAAGATCAAGGAAATCAGGGCGTTAACAGAAAAAGAACTGGGCGACAGCTTTGACATCCGCGACTTCCACGACACCCTGCTGGCCGATGGTGCCCTGCCGCTGGATGTGCTGGAAGAAAAGATGAAGGACTGGATTTCCTATGAAAATCAACTTCTTCATCCAAAGATGACAGCAGCGAGTAAGCGTTTGCTGTGCCATATTGAAACACCTTAACGTGCTAATTTGGTACAGCCAGCTAACAGAAAACCACTTTATTAGCCTTGAATGCTTCCTTTTATCTGTGGCACTATATTTTGACACTTTGCTAAAAAAGTAGCATCATGTTCAAACACCACCTCCTGAGTCTCTGGCGTAGCCTGAATAAACATCGCGCCTTCAGCCTGATCAATCTGCTGGGTCTGGCCAGTGGCATGGCAGCCTGCCTGCTTATTCTGCAATACATCTATTATGAAACCAGTTTTGACGATTTTCATACCAGTAAAGATCATATTGTAAGGCTGGCGGTGCGCAACAAAGTCCAGGATGTAGAAACTGCCCTTCTTCGCCCCGGTTATGCTGAACTTGTACAAAACTCAGTACCCGAAGTTGTCAATGCTACTCGGCTCTGGCGGCAGGAAGCTACGCTCATTGTACATGACGGGAATCAGCAGGATTCTTATAAAGAGGGATTCGTATATACCGATAAAAACTTTTTCAGCATTTTTAGCTACCCGATACTGTATGGAACAGCCGAAACCGCCCTGGCTGACCCTACCTCCATCGTCATTACCAAAAACCTGGCGCAGAAGTATTTCGGTCGCGTGAATACTGAGTTGCTGGGTAAAAGAATTACCCTTTATCATATGGGTGAGCCGGTGGATTTTCAGATCAGTGCCATCGCCCATGATCTACCACCCAATACACACATTGACCAGCAGCTTTTTGTCCAGATTGAAAGAATATTGAACAGCGATAAGGCCCGTCAGTGGTCAATGGCTTACTGGTCGGCTTTTCCAACTTACCTGCAGCTAAAGGACGGCGTAGAACAAGACGCAGTGCTAGAAAAAATCACAGAAGCAATCAGCCAGCACGTAGACGATCCTGAGAACTATGAATTATTTACTGAAGCTCTGCCGGATATTTACCTGGACTCCAGTTTGCAAAATACTTTGGGCGGCAGCGGGCAGGCACAGTATACCCTGATACTGATGCTGATTGCGGTTTTTGTCATTACCATCGCCTGGATCAACTACATTAATCTGACCACGGCTCGTGCTACCGAAAGAGCCCGGGAAGTGGGCATTCGTAAGGTAGCCGGAAGCTCCCGGAGTTACCTCGTCCGCCAGTTTCTGCTGGAAGCCCTGGCTATGAACGTGACCAGTGCAGTATTGGCACTAACCATATTTCAGCTAAGTCTGCCCCAGCTCAGCACTTTACTGGAAAAAGATCTACAGGCAGTCAGCCTCTTATTTTACAGTTGGTTCTGGCCCGGTATCTTACTGATTGTCCTGTGCGGCAGCCTACTTTCTGGTATTTATCCCTCGCTGGTACTCTCACGCTATGAGCCAATTCAGGTGCTTAACGGCAGGTTTAGGAGTAGTCGCGAGGGCATCGTGTTGCGCAAAAGCCTGATCATATTACAATTTGTGGCTTCATTTGCGTTGGTTTGCGGCACCTTCATCGTGTTCCAGCAGCTCAGTTACATGCGGTCCAAAGCTCTGGGCGCTGATATTGCACAAACTCTGGTTGTGGAGGGGCCGGAGGTAAGACCGGAAGACGGGGATGAACGTTTTGAGCAGATGCGCCATCAGTTGGAACAGTTTACTTTTGTAGAAACAACCATTACTTCCGGTAATGTACCGGGCACTTCCTATAACTACTGGACTCAGGCGTCGCACCCGGACGACGACTGGCAAAACGCCCTTAGTTATGCTGTCCTGATGGCTGATGAGCACTATTTACCAGGTTTCAATATTCCTTTAGTTGCCGGAAGATATTTTAATGATCAGCTAAGCGGAGAAAGCCAGAAGCTGATCCTCAATGAAACAGCGGCAAAATTTCTGGGATTTGAAACTGCCGACCGTGCAATAGGCCAGGAAATTAAAACCGGGGATGCGGCACAGCCCAAAGAAGTCATTGGTGTTGTGGCAGATTATCACCATACTTCCCTAAAAAATGCCTACGATCCGATATTATTCAGCTATGACGAAAACAGCCGCTATATTTCTCTGAAGCTCAATACCGGGAAAGCTACTGACTACCAGAAGCTTATATCAGAAGTGGAAGAGGTCTATGAAAGTTATTTTCCGCAGAGTCCGTTCCTGTATTTCTTCCTGGATGAGCAGTATGATTCGCTTTACAAAGCAGATCAGCGTTTTGGTAAACTCTTTGCCATATTTGCCGGACTGGCGGTTTTCGTAGCGCTGATGGGCCTATTCGGACTGACAGCCTACTCGGTATCACAAAAAACCAAAGAAATCGGTATTCGGAAGGTACTGGGGGCCTCACTGCCCGCATTGCTGCGCCTGCTGACGCTGGATATGACACTGCTGATGCTGGTAGCGATGATACCGGCGGTGACCCTCACCTACTGGCTTATGCAACAGTGGCTGAACAATTACGCCTTCAGCATTGATTATTCACTGCTGGATTTTATAATTCCTGTTTTATTGGTACTACTGTTGGGCGTAATGACAGTAATACTGCAAACGCTCAGAGCCGCCCGCGCCAAACCAGTGGAATCGCTGAGGTATGAATAGCCGGACTGTAATATGGAATGAAAACGGTTAATTTGTTACTAACCATGCAGTACAGGTCAAAAAATTACACTAAGCAATCTTTGTTAAGCTATAGCTAAGCTCGACTTTAACCTTTTTGAAGGAACAAAAAGAACCTTCAGGGTTAGATAAATTTGGAACGACCACTCCAAGGGGGGATAAAATTCAAGCTTCCCTGATGAACAGGTGGTCTACTACAGAGAAGGGCTGCAAAAAATAATACCGTACGTCACTACAAACGGCAGATCCAACAAAAGGCTTATAGAGCCTCTAAAAGCACTTCCACATCCATAAATTTATTAAAATTCATGGGGTTAAGCCAAGTGGATTAAGAAAAGCCTTAGAGCGACTAGACGAATTACTGTAGCAGGTGGCCTATCCACCACAACCTTCTTACTACAAGCATTGGAAGAAATTCGGCAAGACATTAGCAGAGTTTGAATATTGCAAACCGAACCTCCGGGGCAAATCAAGAACTATGGAGAACGATACCACTATGGCGAGATGATCACTTGCAGCTTTGTAGAGTCCAAGATTAACCAAATTACAACTTGGTATTACTGTGAGAAACAACAAATGCAGCGCACGGCGCCCGATGGAGTAAAAAAGGATCTCACTTCCTGCAGGTGATACTTTCTAGAGTAATCAATATTGAATTGAGAAATTGTTTCCTTCAGTAGGAACCTAACCTAAAGGTGAAATACGAAGAACCTAAGAAGACAGCCTAATTGCCCCGGGGGATTTTTATGCTCTCCGGTGAGCAGAATTCAGGTCCTTGTTCCCATTGTGTTGTAGACATACACTGGTGGTTTAAACCTTCTTCTCAGGCCCCATGGGTTTGGTAGTAAAAATATAGCGGTGTTCTCCGGCTACGTGCGTAAAAGGAGTATACTTATTGAGCCACCAGATTTCTTCGTTCGGCTTGGCCACTACTTTTTGTCCACCAGCAAAGCTAATCGTATCGGGGGTTAGGTTTTTTGACAGCTTTACGTCATCAACGTAAATGCTGTACGGATACTGACCGCCGTCGTTGATGGTCCAAACACCCATGGTAATCACCAGGCGGTCAATGGAGAGGTCGGTAAAACGCTTCTGTCTATGCTGTTGTAAATCTTTTGCCAAATTAAGCTCTGCCTCTTGCCATTTGTCTGGAACGTCAGCCAGTTTCAGGTGAATGTTATCTGCCAGTTCTTTATCAATTTTGTTTCCTAATCCAGTGTAAGCCGTTCCTAACCAGTATATAAGGCTCATTTTACGAAAAGAGCGGTCAAATGCTTCAACCTGTACATAGGCACCGCACCATCCTTCCAGGTCGGAGTGTTTCTGGTCAACCTTATATTTTATTTTGAGAAGAGGCCAGTCCTCCGCCTTCCAACGGACTGCCTGTGATATGCGGTTAATCGTCTGGGGCAGCCGATCCTGACCCGGGATGTCGTAACCTCTTTTATGGCAGTGCAGGTAGAGGGCATAGAAGCCAGGCCGGTTGTAGTCAGGACGTACTTCGCAGATATTGGAGGGATTTTCGTCTTCGGCATATACAAAACGGCGGACCCAGCCTTTCAGTCTTTGGTCAAAGTTACCATTAACCAGTTGATCTGCCGCCGGTAGCTGCCACTTGTAACGGAGCCATAGTGCCCATTTTTCTTCTTCAAACTCAGGCAGGGATTCAGGATACTGAAATTCTTCCTGGGTGACCGTTTTAAAACGCACATCGGCTTCTTTACCATTGATATGCACTACTGTAATCCCCTGGCAGGGCCCTCCGGCAAAGTCTTCCTCACCAAAACCCCGCGGACGATAGCCCGCCGCCGGCAGATTGATCATCTTCATACCCCGATAAGTCACCGCCGTTTTAAAAGAAGCTTTCACTGGGATGTGCACATGCCCGCTAAAGATGTATCTCACATTACCGTACCTGGCAAGAATGTCCAGCAGGGTACGCTTCACCGATACGGACTCTGCGTAGTTAACAAGAGGATTAATGCCCACTGGATGACTAGGTACATGTTGAAAAAAGAAAGTCGGACGGTCTTGATGCTTTTCCAGATCACGCTCCAGCCAGTCAAAGTAATGGGGATGGGTTTCCCAGAAATTACTGCGAAGCGGATCCGGCCATACCACGAAGTGCCAATCACCCAGGTCAAAAGAATACAGCATGAGGTCCATGCCGTTCAAAGCTTTTTGCGCAGCAAAGTAATTGTTAAAAGCCTCCATGTTGTAACCGGGCGTAAACTCTGAGCGATAACGAGTCTCATGATTACCTATGGCATACAGGACAGGACTTTTTAGTTGTTTTAAAAACGAATTCATCTGAACAAAATTGGCCATCTGCCCCTGGCTGTCAACAATGTCGCCTAGCACCAGGGTAAAGGCAGGCTGAGGGTCAAGCTCGTTGGTGCGGTGGATGCTGTCCTCTATCCAGGCATTATGAATCTTCATACGTGTAGGCCAGTTGCCCTCTTCTTCAGGGTCTCCCCCCTGAGGATCTGCCATCATCACAAAGCTGAAATTCTTCCCCGGATCAGTCATACCAACAGAGTCCGGACTGATGCTACCAATCTCCTTATCCAGCAGCAGATCCGCTGTAACGAGCGTATCATCGACAGTTTTAGTAACCTCTAGCTGCTGTACGAGCTCACGAAGTTGAAATGATAAGCCAGCCTCACCATTGAGAAAAATTTCGGTACTTTCAGTAGCTTCCTTCAGCCAAAGTACCAGTACATCGGCCTGTTGATTGCTGGCTGCAGTGTAAAACCTCTGGGTTTCCGGCGCAAAGTCATCTTCTTCTGATTCAAAAAAATAAGATTTAATCCGGTCTACCTCCCCTTTCCTTACCCTGATTCGGCCTGACAGGTCACCTATGTTCGTCTTATCAGTAGCACGAAATTCCAGGCGTACAATGATCTCACCCTCCTTACTGATAGCATCTTTCAGCGTATTTATGGAAGGGTAGCTAAAGTCTGATACCTGACCATTCACACCAGCAAAATTACCAGAACCTAGCCAAAATGTAGAGCTGCCCGCTCCCAGGCGCTTGATGAAATTTCTTCTCTTCATAATGTAATGTCGTGGGTGAACTGACTCATCTTCAGTATTTTTTGTCATAATCATTTCCCCATTTGAAGGCCGAACCCCGATAATAGATGAAGTAGGCTATTAATATTACTTGAATCGTCACTCAAGTGAATGAGAATAACCAAATAAGGCCTCTTCATATACCCTTACCACCGTAGGCTCACTGAATTTAAGCATGGGATGCAAGTCTAAATATTTAGTTCTACTTGTAAAGCTTCATTTTTTAATTTAATAATTTTTGCTTCATCATGCCTTTTGTACCTGATTTCTCAGGGATGATTTTAAATAAATCACAATAATTTATTTTATTTTGGTTACTTTAAGATGTCTTTTATTGAGTCAAAAATAAAATAGAAGGTCATACTTTTATCTAATACCTAAACTACTAAACACCCTATCGTGAGTACCAATCTAGCTGAACCGGTAGTACCCGTAACCGCTTCCACCGACGAATTTGAAAGAGAGCCTGTACCCAAAAAGAAACTCAAAGGCTGGCGAAGCTTTATCGGTATGTTTGCCGGAGAGCATGCAGCCGGTACCGAGTTTGCCATTGGCCCGTTATTCGTAGTGCACGGCGTATCGGCCTTTGATGTGGTCGTAGGCTTACTTTTCGGGAATCTGCTGGCGGTGTTAAGCTGGACATTTCTTACCGCCCCGGTAGCTACTAAAACCAGGATCACGCTCTACTACCAATTAGAAAAAATATGCGGCCCCCGATTGGTTAATATTTATAATCTCGCCAACGGTCTTATGTTTTGCTTTCTGGCTGGTGCAATGATTTCTGTTTCCGCTACTGCTGTAGGTATCCCCTTTAATATGCGTATGCCGCAACTTAACGAGTGGCTACCCAACAGCGTAGGTTGGGTAGTGGCCGTAATGGCCGTGGGGGTGGTCATTTCTGTGGTAGCTGCCCGGGGATACGAAACTGTCGCCCGCTTTGCCAATGTAGCTGCTCCTTGGATGGTACTGGTATTTTTGGCCTGCGGCCTGGTGTCACTGGCTCACTTTGAGGTAAATTCTTTTTCTAAGTTTTGGTCCGTGGCACAGGAAAAAATCTGGACGGGCAATCCCATTGCCGGTAATAGTAAGTTTGGTTTCTGGCATATGGTATTTTTTGCCTGGTTTGCCAACATGGCCATGCACATTGGTATGGCGGATATGTCAATCTTTCGCTATGCCAAAAAGTGGCAGATGGGGGCCTCTTCCTTTACCGGAATGTACGTCGGGCATTACATGGCGTGGATCGCTGCTTCTATCATGTATGCCGTACAGTTGGATTTGAATGCTGAAAATACAGCCGTAGCACCGGGTCCCATGGCCAACAATGCCTTAGGAATGGCTGGTATTATTTGCGTTATCATTGCCGGATGGACTACTGCAAATCCTACGATTTACCGGGCCGGACTTGCTTTTCAGTCACTATTCCCAGGCTGGAAGAGAACCAGCGTTACGCTGGTAGCAGGTGGCTTGGCGACTGCCGGTGCTTTATTTCCCGCCCTGGTCATGCAACTATTAGATTTTGTAGCACTCTATGGACTGGTACTGATGCCTATGGGAACAGTAATCATCGTTGACTTTTATTTCTTCAAAAAATATAAGCTGATAGATAATCTCGCCGAGAAAACAGGAATTCGGTTTAATGTAGCAGCCGGTTTCACCTGGGTAGCCACGCTGGTACTTTGCCTGATGGCCAACATCTTTCTGGGCATTGAAATCTTTTTTCTGGGTTTACCGGCCTGGTTTCTGGCAGCCATTATGTACTTCTCGATAAGCAAGTTTTACCAGCAAAAATTTAACTACGTATGATACTACTCGTCAAGATAATTTCTTACCTGGGGCTGGGACTGACGGTAGTGCCCGCCATGTTACTTTTATCCAGTAACAGTGGTATTCGGTATCAGTTGCTAGCTGTAGTAGGCATGGTACTGTGGTTCGTTACTGCTCCTTTCTGGATCAACCGAACCAATGAAGATCAGGCTGATGCTGCTTAAAACGCACAAAGCACTTTGGGCTTACGCTTTGCTGATGAATTGCCTGATAGGCAGTACGCTAGTTCATATAAGCCTCACGGGTGGCCTTAAATTCTGAACCTTCCTTCCATTGGGGGAAGTACTCTTCATTAGCCAGCCTATGGCCCACAGAGAAAAGTAATTCTGCATCGTTGACCATACCTTTAAATTTCCACTCCTCCGGTAGATACTCGTCAGAGGGCTGATGATAATGCTGTTGTGTCCAGGCCGTGTTTTGTTCTTGTGTCCACGCTTCACCCTTTACTGCCTGCTCAGATTCTCCACTGGCATAAAGTGCCGGTACGCCCACTCGGGCAAAGTTAAAATGATCGGAGCGGAAGAAGAACCCCTTTTCGGGTTGTGGATCAGGAATAATATATCTACCCTGCGCTTGGGCTGCTTCCTCAGCATACTCATCTAACTCCGACTGTCCGTAGCCGACAATGGTCAGGTCTTTCATTGGACCCAGAAACCAGATGACATCCATGTTAATATTGGCTACTGTTTGATCCAGTGGGTAAATGGGATTATCTGCATAATAAGCTGAGCCCAGCAGCCCTTGCTCTTCGGCCGTCACGGCCAGAAAAATTACGCTACGCTCCGGTTTTTGACCCATTTGGCTAAACGCTTCAGCAATCTCCAGCATTACAGCTGTACCACTGGCGTTATCCAGTGCGCCATTATAAATGGAATCCCCTTTTACAGGCTCATTAATGCCAAGATGGTCCCAATGAGCAGTATATACTATGTATTCATTAGGTCTCTCAATACCTTCCACCCTAGCGATCACGTTTTGAGAGGTAGACATCTTATATTCAGCTTTCAAGTTCAGCGATGCAGTCAGTCCCATCGGCACCGGCTTGAAACCGGGCTCCCTAGCCATGCCCAAAATATTTGAATCCAATCCAGACATTTCAAAAAGTTCACGAGCTGACGCGTAATCTATCCAGCCCTCAAAAGCACAACGGGACATATTATTGTCCTCTGATTGCAGGTAAAGGGCCTCTCCGGTCCAGCTACTTCGTACTACACCCCAGGGATAGCCGGCAGGTGCAGTATTGTGAACTATAATGATGCCTTCTGCCCCTTGGCGGGCTGCCTCTTCATACTTGTAGGTCCAGCGACCGTAGTAGGTCATGGTATTACCCTTAAAGAAAGTAGAATCTTCAGTGCCAAAGCCAGGGTCATTGACCAGTACCACGGCTGTTTTACCTTCCATATCAATGCCTGCGTAGTCATTCCAGTCATATTCAGGAGCGACGATCCCAAAACCACAGAACACCAGCTCGCTTTCCTTGACGTCAATCTCCTCGGTCACTCTGCGCGTGAGTGCAACGTATTCATCGCGAAAAGCCAATGACAGAGTATTATCTTCACCCCGGATGGTCATCGGACCGGTCGGGCTGGCGTTGATAGCCACCAGCGGCACTTCCTGTAAGTAGCTATCCCTGTTCCCCGGCTTCAGCCCCATTCTCCTGAATTGGTCGGTGAGATACTTCACCGTTTTCTCTTCCCCTGCAGAAAAAGGCATCCGTCCCTCAAATTCATCAGATGCCAGTGTAGTAATACGTTGTTCTATGTCTGCAGCCGAGATAGCTGGTGCTACCTCGTTTTTTGCTTTGTCTTCCGGAGACTGGCAGGATAGCGTACCCACGCTCATCACGAGTACGCACAAAATATTTCGGCACATGCTCCTACTTGTACAATCGCTTGAAATCATGTTTTTCTTTTCTAATTGGTGATATCATTTCCTATGCTAAAGTACGCTTTGCTGATCAATCCAGTAAAAAATGACGCACTTTGTTAACAGGGCTACTACTCTGATTTGTATTTTTTGCAGCAGAAGAAACCTGAACTCACAACGACAGTTATTTTTATAACTCTATGAAACACATGTCTATAAAACTGGCCAAAAGAGAAAGCAATTGAAGACGAAAAGTAACACCATTTTTTTGCTGGAAAACACTCCTGAGCTGGTCATTTGCACGCATGCCCGAGCGTTGGATAGTATTCGCAAAATCTCGCAGTACGAAGGATTAGAAAAGACGGATACGCTTCCTCCCTACACGGTATGGATCAGCCGGGAGGAGGACTTGCATGACTTCGTCTACCAAATCCCTGACCTAGCGTGGGAAATGCTGGAGTATGCCGAAGAGCCGCTGGAAATTCTTTATCCACAGAGAAAATATATTTCACCCCTGCAGGAGTCCCAGCAGGAGCCCATCAACATTCGCCTGGTGCAGGGCGCCAGACTACAGGCTTTTGTCCGTAAACACGGCCCACTGCTCAGTTTTACCCTGCAAAACAGCGGTAATCTAACCGACTGGGTCAATGAAAAGCATGATCTAAGAGAAAAAGGGCAAAATTACGAGCGGGTAAAAAGTATGAAACTTTTTGGAGACGGTAGCTTTACTTTTGTAAGGTAGGTCTTCTTGTTACCTTTGTAGTTCAAGCTTTTGGCTGAGATCATGGACTTCACAAAAACCCTCAATAAAAACCCTATTTTCGGAATCATCTCACGTATTGCGGCGCAGCTCGGATTGGAAACCTATACCGTGGGTGGGTATGTACGTGACCTAATCCTAAAGCGCCCTTCCAAGGATATTGACATCGTTTGCGTGGGTGATGGTATCAAACTGGCCAAGCAAGTGGCGGCGTCCATCCAGGAACTTGAAGGACAAACTACCCACGTAGCTGTCTTTAAAAACTTTGGTACGGCTATGTTGCGCTATCACGACCTGAAAGTAGAATTTGTCGGGGCACGCAAAGAATCTTACCGGGCTGACTCTCGCAAACCAGCGGTGAGTCAAGGGACATTGGAAGACGACCAAAAACGCCGGGATTTCACCATCAATGCTTTGGCCATCAGTCTGAACGAGGAGCACTATGGGCAGTTGATAAACCCTTTTGACGGGGTAAAAGACCTGAAACGCAAGCAGATCAAAACGCCGTTGGATCCAGCCATTACTTTTACAGATGATCCCTTACGCATGATGCGGGCGGTTCGCTTTGCCTCACAACTAGGCTTTGACATTCATCCTGATACTTTTAACGCCATCACAGAACATGCAGAACGTATCCGGATCGTCTCACAGGAGCGTATTACCGACGAGCTCAATAAGATTATTCTATCCCCGACCCCCAGTTACGGGTTTAAGTTACTCTACCACGCCCAACTGCTGCCGATCATCTTTCCTGAGTTTGTTGAGCTAAAAGGGGTAGAAACAATGGATGGCAAAGGACATAAGGATAACTTTTACCACACGCTACAAGTGCTGGATAATATTTCAGAAAACACCCATGATCTTTGGTTACGGTGGTCGGCGGTACTACACGATATTGCCAAGCCAGCTACCAAGCGCTTTGATAAAAAAGTGGGCTGGACTTTTCACGGCCACGAGGACAAGGGCGCCCGAATGGTTCCCAAAATATTCCGCAGACTCAAGCTACCGCTGGATCATAAGATGAAATATGTGCAGAAACTGGTACGTCTTCACCTCAGACCGATTGCCCTGGTCAAAGACGAAGTTACGGACTCAGCCATCAGGAGGCTGCTGTACGAGACAGGCGATGACATAGAAGATCTGATGACCCTCTGCCGGGCAGACATTACCTCAAAAAATCATAGTAAGGTACAGCGTTATCTGAAAAATTTTGACAAGGTAGCGGCCAAGATGCATGAGGTTGAAGAAAAAGACAAGATGCGGAATTTTCAGCCACCGGTGTCTGGAGAGGACATTATACAAGCTTTCCAAATTAAACCCTCACCCGTCGTAGGAGAGATCAAAAATGAGATCAGAGAAGCAATCCTTGACGGTAAAATCTCCAACGCCCGGGAAGAAGCGCTGCAGTATATGATAGAGCTGGCCGCCAAAAAGGGCTTGCAGGCCCATAAAAGTTAGCTTCCATCGGTGCGGCTGAAGTCTTTCGTCTTCTCAGTACTTTTTTCCAGCCCGATACTGGATTTGACCCCGCTCAGGATACTCTGCCACCAATAATGAAACATCGCCCGGGATGGATCTCGCTCAGAAGCTATGTTCCCAATTCTCAGGAATACTGACTTAGGATTATGGGCTTTGAGCACAAAAGCATTGGCCAGAAATGAACCAATTTTTTCTTCAAAACCTGCCTGCCCTTTCTCTTTGTCAATCATCAGCACACTGAGGTCGTCATAACGAAATTCCATACTGCCGCTGGTTTTATGCGCATTACCCGCAAAACGGAACTGCAGGTCCTGATTTGACCCTTCTTTGATGTGGACAAAAGCGGAAGGCTCCAGAATACGGTTGAAGTGGGTAAGCTCCATCGGGCCCAGCGAGCCTTTCACACTGAAATTCAAGGCAGAAGTGTCCACCGGAAAACGCAGAAAGGCATTTAGCTGGCCTTCGCCCATGACAAGGGCGTTCATCTGTATTTCCAGCATCTGCTGATCCTGAAGTGCCTGTGGTAAGTTGCTTACATTTCGGATCTCTACATCCACATCTTCAAAAGTGATGACCCCATCCTGTGTGGCATCGGGGGCTCTTTCAGCATAACTGATGAAGCCATCCTCAATATTTACCTGCTCTATGTCAATCGGTTGATCCAGGTTAAAGAGCATTTTCTGATGCAAAGGGGGGCGTCGGCTTTCGTCATGGGGAAGCCTTTTGTCGCGAAAAATCTCCAGTACCGGGCCGTTAATATCCAACCCGTGAGCATGCCACTCACTTTTATTAATTAGTTTGTCAAAATTGAATCCGTATAAACTGACCTGATCAGTCATCAGCTTGGCCCTCGAGTTAGCGTGCTCAAAGCGGTGCAGTGATTCCTGACGGCTTAGCAGGGGCTGTAATTGGAAATTAACGATATCAATAGTTCGCCTGGCCGTAGCGATATCTATCTCATCCGCCTTCAGGCGGTACAGTCCATCCGCTGTTTTTAGCGCATAATCTTTGATATTGAGAAGAATATCGTCTGCATAAAAAACTTTGCCGCCAGCAGTAGACGGGCGCTGCAAAAGCTCCTGGTTCAGCGAAAAGCCCGATATCGTGGCTGCCAGCCGCTGGGTAGCAAAAATTTCTTTTCCCTTTTTCTTGTCAAAAAAAGAAAATTCTCCCCGGGTGAAATAGACCTGGTTCACCTCAATGGATCGGATGAAGGGCGATAATAATTCCTGCATAGAGGGCGATTTACTATCGGGGGCATCCCGGTTTTTACCAGCATAAACATTGAGTTTTAAATCCTTGGGTAAGACCCGTTGTATATTCAAATCACCATAAAGATACGCCTGTTTTAAATCCAGTCCATCAAACTCTAAATTCCTGAGCCGAGCTTCAATATGCGTCTGGTCTTTGTCCTGTTTCATCGCTGAAGAGGGCTTAACGCTGACCCCTTTCAGATGCATGCGGGAATCGCGACTGTAAAGCCTGGCCTGATCAATCTCGATGCGCTGCTTATCCGGTTGGTTGAAGAGTAATTTGCCAGAGACTACCGAGTAGTCCACATCGTCTGCATAAAGGATATTGTGCAGGTGCCTTTCCCGATTGCCATCCACCCTTATGTTGCGGGCCAAAAAATCTACCGAATCCAGTTTTAGGGCGTTGAGCGTATCTGCATCGCTCATTTTCAGGTAATTAAGTTTCCCTTGCTCTAAATGTACAAAACGCAGCTCTATTTTATTGAGATGATCACTCAGCAACTGGTTCATGTCCGGTTGCAGCGATTTCCACTGCCCGTTCGTACTGCCTGCGTTTATTCTTCTACCATCCCGTTCTGCCAACTCAAAGTAAGGTTGCTGTACGATCAGTCGGCCAATGTGGAGGATTTCTGATTTGATCAGCCGGTAAGGGTCAATGTCATCCGCCATGATTTTCTGTGCTCGTAGTTGCAGTTTGTCCAGTAATGGGTCACTATCAGTATTGACCAGTACCTCAAGTCCCAGAATATCCAGTTGCTCCTCGTAGGAGTTGTAGTGCAGGTTTTTTCCTGCCATGCCCTGCAACTGTTTGTCCGGTTCTTCCGAAAGGAAATTCCAGCGGTAATTTTGCATTTCCAAATTCAGCTTTTGCGCGTAAAAAGGACGTGACCGGCTCATGCGGGTCAGGGAATCTATATAAAAGCGGGAAAGCTCCACATCCAGCTTTTCAGTATAAAAAAGGGTATCGACCCGGTTCTGGCTTATTTTTCTGATCGTCAGATCAGCGTTATTCAAACTTGCCAGGCCCAAATCAATCTGATCAAAGTAAGATGAGAACTGAGGATAAAGGTCAACGAAGTCAAAGGATATTTCAGGCCTTTCAATGCTTGACTTACGATAGTTGAAGGTAAAGCGAGGAGACCAGGCAGAAAAATTGAGCGCTTCGGCAATCTGCTCCTGGTAAAGCTTTTGTAAATTAACGTCACTGAGCGCTACGTAGGGAATGTACATGTGGTGTAACCAGAAATCTGTATTGGGAGGAAACCCGGGACTTGTCCAGTAAGATACCTTTCGTAGATATACTTTACGATCCAAAGTGCTGACACGGCCTTTCTGCAGACGCAATGTACCCCCTGCGCCGCCCTTTCCGGGAAGCACAAATTCGCCTTCCTGCACAAATACATCTACCTCCTCGGCCCTGACTGCTACCCTGCCTTCATTAGATATAATCAGGCTGTCATCCGGGAGGTGATCAATTTTGATTTGACTGAGATACGTATAAAAAGTGTCTACAGTGGTAACCGGCACAAATACATACTGCTGCATGTCTGCCCTGACAACCTGTATTCGGCCGGAATCCAGTTGTAGCTTAGTTGCATTGAGCCACTGCAGGAACGCTAAAGAATCACCTGGGGCGATAAAGGGGGATAAATTCAGACGGGCATGACTCCAATCGTATAGGATGGACTTGACAGTTTCTTCGGTTTGCTGGGTTTCCAGCATTGCCTCAGTGAGGCCGGCTGCTCTTTTCCCCAGGGATAAGGTACCAAAGTTGGCAATCCTGATATCAGGACTGCGAATATAAATACTGTCCAAAACCGCCGCCTGATGCTGATTTAGTGCTTCTAGGTGGATACCATCAAACTTTATCTGGGGGATGTGTATCTGGTAAGCAAGTTTCTGCTTGGGCGGCAAGAGCAGGAGTTGCTCCAGAGAATCATAACCTGGTTTTACATCAAGCGAATCTAAGATCACGTTACATAAAAATTGCTGCCGTCGGCTGGTGGACAGCCGGGCACCCCGTACCGTCATATAATGCTGGTGATCGGGTAAGTAGAATTTGACCTGTTGGAGATCAATGGACAAGGTATCTGCCGGAAGTAGGCTTTGTAGCGAATCGCGATTATGGTGAGACGTATCCAGCCGTATGCCTCCTAACTTGATCGCCATGTCATTAATCTCAAGTATATCGAGCGTATCGTCGCCTGTCTGTTCTACCAGTAATTTACCTTTTCTAAGGGAAAAGTTACTGAGGGTCAAGGACCTGAATTTCTTCTCTAGCAACGGGTAGAGCTGAGCTGAAATAAATTTTTTGAAATTAAAGCCCGCTGACTTTCGCAGCGAATCAGACTGTGCTCTCGTACTGATGTGGAACTCGGGGCGCTCAACAATCAGTGACTCAACATGAAAAAGGCTATCAAAATAAATCTCTTTCCAGTCAACGGTAGTAAACGTTATTTGCGGAATGGTGAAACTAACATTCGTAGTCGCCTGTATTGAATTTAAGGGAAAGGCCCTCAGGTTTTTCAGGTAAATTTTTTCATCCTTACTGGAATAGCCCAAAGTATCTGACTGAACCAGGTAGCTACTGTCGGAAGTAATGATCTGGTACTCGCCCAGTTGTACTTCAAAGCTTTTGGCGAAAAAAAGACGTTCGGTATTTTCAAGGCTCAGGGAATCCAACAGAAAGTCATTGAGATTGATGTACACATGCTCAGCATGAAGCTGGTTGCTGGGGGAAGCCTCTCCCTGCCGGGTGATAAACAGATTACCATCATCTACGCGAAGCTGGTCAAAGGCAATGGCTTTGAGGTACGGGCTAATCAAGCGATGTAAACTCGCAGTGCTGGCACGAATTGACTCCTGAGCATTCATTTTTAGAGAATCAGCTTTTTCCGCCTTCACCAGTTGGATATCAGGATGAAGAAAATGGATGGTTTCCAATTGAACCCGAGACTTCTTGTATAATTTCAGAAAGTCCAACCCCTCAATAGTGGCTTCCGGCACATTAAGCCGTATGTAATCTGCTGCCACGCTTTCTGACTGGGTAGGTAAGTAACCGGCGAAATGAAGACCGCTCACAGAAAGGTTACCATTTAGTAGATTCAGACTAAGGTCATCAAAATCAAGCGTAGGCTGACGAGAGGCTTCAAAAGCTTGCTGGCTATAGCGTTGAAACCCCATCAGGATAGATTTTTTTAGAATTTCATCCCCAAAGAAAAAGAAAGTAGCTTGTAGGGTTAATAATAGCAGGAGAACACCACCTACGATACTCCATACCCATCTAAATATTTTTTTCTTTTTCATCAGATTTCTGCATAAGTAGTACTCAGTCAGGTACTTACAGAAAGACCAATACTGAGGAAGTCAATCTAAAAAGTACTACCAAAATATGCACAAGTCCAGTGCCGTAATTAATTCAAGCTTAACAAAGCTAGTTTGAATTAATAAGTTCAAAATTTTCCCGCTGAGAGTCAAGCAGTTTTCCATGCTCACACTTTAGCACTCGGGCCGGATAGTCTTTGATAAACTGATAGTTATGGGTGGCCATTAATACCGTAGTGCCACTTCGGTTTATTTCGCGAAAAAGTTCCAGGATACCTGAGGAGACCTGGGGGTCAAGGTTTCCGGTAGGCTCGTCAGCAATAAGTAGGGCCGGCTCGTTGATCAATGCCCGGGCAATGACCACCCGCTGTTGCTCACCTCCCGATAACTGGTGGGGCATTTTACTGCCTGAAGAACCCAGGCCTACCCGCATCAGCACTTCGCTCAGCCTTTTTTTCATCTTGGAGCGATCTTTCCAGCCAGTGGCTTTCATCACAAAAAGTAGGTTCTCGTCTACGGTACGGTCAGCGAAAAGTTGAAAATCCTGGAAAATAATACCAAGTCGTCTTCTTAGGAAAGGAACTTCTGAGAAATTGATAGTACGAATTGAGAAGCCAGCAATCTCAATGTCACCAAGCTTGAGAGGGAGATCTGCGTAGAGGGTACGCATGAGTGAACTTTTACCACTGCCGGTGCGCCCCACCAAGTAAACAAACTCCCCTTTAGAAATCTTAAAATGAACATCTTCCAGAACTACATTGTGTTCCTGGAAGATGCAAGCATTTCTAACGTCCAATACGGGCTTATCGTCAAAGTAATGAGAGGCGTCGCTCATAATCAGATATCAAGCTTTTGCAATTTTCCGTAAGGTAAACGTTCAATCACCTCCTTCAGTGCTTCTTTTTTTCCCTCAAGACCGTATTTTTCCAGTTTTTTCAGTTCCCGGTCAGCCCTGAAATAAGCAATAAGCACAAAATTATCATCACGTAACTGAATGTAATCCGGGATTTTGGCTTTACCCTTTACTTTGATGATATACATGGAGTTCACAGACGCTAAGTTTATAGGATGATTACTGGTTTCCCTTTTTATAATCACTCAAAAACTTCTCCAACCCTTTGTCAGTAAGGGGGTGGTTGAGGAGACCGGTAATAACATTGAGCGGACAAGTAGCCACATCGGCGCCTACCTCCGCACACTGAACCAAATGCATGGTATGACGAATAGAAGCAGCTAGCACCTGCGTGTCGTAGGCATAATTCTGATAAATGTTAACAATCTGTTCAATCAAGGCTACACCGTCTGTAGCAATATCATCCAGGCGGCCGATAAAGGGAGAAACGTAGGCAGCACCAGCTTTGGCTGCCAAAATTGCTTGTCCTGCACTGAATACTAATGTGCAGTTAACCCGAATTCCCTCAGATGAAAGTGCTTTGATCGCCTTCACGCCATTTTTGATCATGGGGACTTTGACAACAATTTTGTCATCAATTTTGGCCAGTTCCAGTCCTTCCTTCATAATTTCGTCGAACTCAGTAGCAATTACCTCGGCACTCACATTATCGTCTACAATATCACAGATATCTTTGTAGCGTTGAATGATGTTTTCCTTTCCGGTTACGCCCTCTTTGGACATCAGCGATGGATTGGTGGTTACGCCGTCAAGTACGCCCAGATCATAGGCTTCCTGAATTTCGTCAAGATTTGCAGTGTCAATAAAAAATTCCATGGATTCTTTTTAATTAGTTAGACAGTTAAAAGTTCCAAGTTACAGGTTTATACATAATTGAGAACATAAATTTGTAGTTGTATGTGTAAAAAAAGTCACAACCCACTAACGGATAAAATCCTCAATCTGGGTCAAGACGACCCTGATGTTAAAAACTATAATGTTCCTGCCTGTATTCTTCAATAAAAGCGCTAAGGTCTTGGTTTACATATTCACCTACATTTTCCGCTAAGTATTCTCTTCAAGGCAACTCAACTACACTTTCAGAAAGTACACACATTTTTCGGCAGCTTAATAAGTTCTTCATGCATGATAGCTATTTCCTCAAATATGAAAACAGCACTTAGAGGAATGCTGATGCAAGGCTAAAGATAATAGAGTTTACAAAATGAAAATAAACTTACCGATAAGTTGGATAAGAAAGTAAAAAAAACGGGTATCACACCGCTACGACCGCCTACCCTTGCTCCATTCCTGGCCTGGGGGAATTCAGCGGGAGCTGGTTGTACCCGTCTCATACAAATGTAAAATGATTCAGCATTATTCCAAAATCTACTGCTTGGCAGGTAGGGCTATTTTACCAAAAACAAAGGTTTGAGGACTTCGGTGAGGAACTCATTG
>CAZZGE010000071.1:0-19053 GCA_964653665.1 uncultured Porifericola sp.
GTAGATGAGATGGTAGGCCAGGTTGATTGTCTCAAAATGAGGGACGAGATAGACCATTGGAAACTCAAAAAACTGGATCTCGGCCGTATTCTCACCAAAGTAGATGCTCCTTCTCACGTAGGCCTTTACAAGCAACAGGAGCAGGATCATGGTACTGAAGAAGTACTGGACTGGAAGCTACTGAAAGCTGCAAAACCAGCACTGGAAAAAGCGGAGCCAGTACAAGCCCACTTTAAGCTCATTAATACAAACCGTTCGGTCGGAGCATTGCTATCTAACGAGCTCTCCAAAAAATTTGGAAAGCCCGGACTGCCTGCCGGAACTGTCCATTTCAAGTTTAAAGGGTCAGCCGGGCAGAGCTTTGCTGCTTTTACAGCCCCTGGTATCCGCTTTGAACTGGAAGGTGAGGCTAATGATTACTTTGGTAAAGGATTGTCGGGCAGCGAGCTAATCGTGTACCCACATAAATTTGCCCAGTTTGTTCCCGAAGATAATATGATCATCGGCAATGTAGCCTTTTATGGAGCTACCTCTGGTGAGGCGTATATTCGCGGCATGGCAGGAGAACGCTTCTGTGTCCGTAATTCCGGAGTCAAAGCAGTAGTAGAAGGCATTGGTGATCACGGTTGCGAATATATGACAGGTGGTGTAGTTGTAGTACTGGGCGATATTGGGCGAAACTTTGCTGCTGGTATGAGTGGCGGTATGGCGTTCGTCTTTGATGAGAAGGGTACTTTTAGAAAGTATTGTAACCAAGAACTGGTAGAACTGGAAAAGCCTGATGCTGAAGATGAGGCAATGATCTATGGTATGATCAGCCGTCATCATGAGTATACCGGCTCTAGTGTGGCATTCCAGATACTGAACGACTGGATGCAGAGTTTGTCTAAATTCGTAAAAGTAATGCCTACCGAGTACAAGGCTGTACTGAAAAGTAGGAAAACACAGCTGGAGCTTTCACAAAACAATGATGTAAAAGTGGATGCACCTACTAAAGTCTAAACCTTAAAAAGCTTAACCGATATGGGAAAACCCACAGGATTCAAAGAATATAATCGCGAGCTACCTAGCACCCGTGACCCCAAAGAAAGGGTCAATGACTATAATGAACTCTACATGGAGTTCAGCGACGAAAAATCGCAACAACAGGCTGCTCGCTGCATGGATTGCGGTATCCCTTTTTGCCACAGCGGTTGCCCGCTGGGAAATAATATACCCGAATTTAACGATGCTGCCTACCAGGGTAACTGGAAGCTGGCTGTAGAGATATTACACTCTACCAATAACTTTCCGGAGTTTACTGGTCGTATATGTCCGGCTCCCTGCGAAGCTTCCTGCGTACTGGGGATCAACAAGCCACCGGTGGCTATCGAGCACATAGAGAAAACCATCGCCGAAAAGGCTTTTGAACTGGGCTATGTCAAGCCCAATCCACCCAAAGAACGTACTGGCAAAAAGGTAGCTGTCGTAGGGTCAGGGCCAGCAGGTCTAGGTGCTGCTGCACAGCTTAACAAAGCCGGCCATTGGGTCACTGTCTTTGAAAAGGATGCCCGCATCGGAGGACTACTGCGCTACGGCATTCCTGATTTTAAGATGGAAAAATGGGTGATAGACCGACGTTTGAAGATTATGAAAGCCGAAGGGGTTGTTTTCAAAACTAACATCAACGTTGGCTACGACATTACTGCCGAGGCACTGGACCAGGAATTTGACGCTATCGTGATGTGTACCGGTGCCGGTGTACCCCGTGATCTGCCCATTTCCGGCAAAGAATTAAAAGGTATTCACTTTGCCATGGAATTTCTGACCCAGCAAAACAAACGCTTGTCAGGAGATGCATATGGCTCCAATAATGAAATTTTTGCTACAGACAAGAATGTGATCGTCATCGGTGGTGGCGATACCGGATCAGACTGTGTAGGTACTTCTAATCGACACAAGGCAAAGTCAGTAACTCAGATTGAACTGATGAGTAGGCCTCCCAAAGGGCGGGGCGAAGAAGATCCCTGGCCACTCTGGCCTATGGTCATGCGCACCTCTTCCTCTCACGAGGAAGGCTGTAACCGTGACTGGGCAGTACTCACCAAAGAGTTTATGGGTGATGAAGAAGGGAATCTTAGTGGCATCAAAGTGGCGAAGATTGAGTGGAAAGTCAACGACGAAGGCCGTACATATTTTGAAGAAATTCCCGGCACTGAGGAAGTACTGCCCTGCGAACTGGCCCTTTTAGCCATAGGCTTTATGCATACCGATCCTACTGGCGTCATTGAGCAACTCAAGCTGGATTTGGATCAGCGCGGCAACATCAAAGCTGAAGAAGGGAAATATCAGACTAGTGTTCCTAAGGTATTTGCTGCTGGCGATGCACGCCGCGGACAGTCGCTGGTAGTATGGGCAATTTCTGAAGGTCGTGAAGCTGCCCGCGAAGTGGACCGATTCCTGATGGGCCATACTGAACTGGAAAGCAAAGATGACTCATTCCTGAATGTGGCTGCGTCAGTGTAACGCTGACTTCTGCAGCATTACAAAGATTTATCTTTATGGCTCGCTTATTTACATACTAAAGTACAGACATTTTCAGTACTAGCTTTAGCGATAAAAGCTCGACATAAACCATGTGGAGCTTTTTTAGTGCCTAACAGACCCTAAATAAGATTTACACTGACCGTTTGGATATTCTTATATCTGGTAGATTTTTCTGGAATCGCAGGCTACTCATGACTTTTGCTACAACTCCAATCCTATTTATTACACCAACCACTCTGTCGGTTTGCTCTCATGAGAAGGTTATTTATTTAAAATCCCTCCGTCTTTGACTAATGTGAGAACAGTCGGGTAGCCCTTTCTGGAGCACAAGTTGGCTCGTCAATTAATAGGTTAGCCAACAGATGATTTTTTCCTAAGCTCACACTTAATAAAGTACCATAATATAACAAATGTTACTTGAGTAAAATTTGAGTTTTTTACCTGTATTATTATGATTTGCAAAATACTTGTATTATTTTTAAGCATACGTATTTTACTGTTGATATTATCCTAGCCCATTGATAATAACCTAGTCCTACCCACCCACACACTACCAAACGGGCTACTACCATTTGATTAATTACGTACTGTTTAAGTTTTTTGAGCTTATGCAAAACCCTGATGCTCGCCATAATTTTGTGGAGCCAAATCTGTTGTTTAAGCTGGGTATGGGTGAACTTGGTAGCCCGCCGGCTCATCTGTCGGGAGTGATACAGCCACACGGTCTAGTGTTAGAGTATGACCTCCGGAAAGATAAAGTATATGCAGTCAGCGAAAATCTGGCTGAATTTCTAGGAGTACCTATCAGCAAGTTACTAGACAGCCCGCTGGAGAGTTTACTGCATGCCGAAGATGCAGATCGTATTCTTACGAACTGCCAACAGCAATATACCTCTATTGCTAATGAGCCAAAAAATATTTTATCCATCAGATTTATCTACAAGCAGCCATACTGTTTCCGTACGCTGGTACATGTATCAGATAATTACCTGGTGCTGGAAATGACTCCCCAAGCTGCATCCGATACGTATGATACCTCAGTTTTTGCCGACTTTTTGCATCAGCCTCTCACCCATATGCTAACTTCGGATGTAGGGGCGGAAAAACGCGTATTTGCGACCTGCTTACAACAGATCCGCGAGCTGACTGGCTATGATCAGGTGGGTATATGCCACTTTGATGGAAACCAAAATGGACAAGTGGTCGCCGAACTCAATAATGGAATGTCTCCCTTATTGGGTTTGCATTTTCCGGCCTCTGCTATCTCATCTCAGGTATGTAATGCTCTCCAGCCATCACAGTGGAGATTGGTACCAGATGTGAATTATCAGCCGGTGCGGGTACATACTACATTAGGCAGTACGCTGGAAGATAGCAGCCCTGCTCGCTCCTTTTTGCAAAGCGTATCTCCCGATTACCTTCAGTATCTCAGAAGTATGGGCATTGCAGCTTCTATGTCTATCTGCGTTTTTGTAGAGCAGCGCCTTTGGGGAATGATTTTTTGTCATCATCCCCGGCCCAAGCCCGTTACACTGGATCATTGCGTGCTCGCTCAATACCTTGGGCATGTGCTGGGTATGTACCTTGAAGGTAAAGAAAAAGACCGTCAGGCGTACCGCAGAAACTGTCTGCATCTGCTAGTACAACAGATGTCTTTTTCGCAGACCGCTGGCCAGCATCACCTGCATGCCCTTTTACAAAAACAAAAGGATACGCTTTGCGACATTACCCAGGCAGATGCTTTTATGTGGACTTACGATAACAGATCCGTGCTGGAGTCAGGTATCACAAGTCGTGAAAGTGGTATAGCACCCTTTGTGGCATGGCTTGATGAGCGGTGTGAGGATAAAAAGTATTACAGTACATGCTCCCTGCCCTACACCGATGTAATCAGCCGCTGTTTTCACACTTACCCTTCCGGTCTGCTGGCGGTTCCTCTTTCTAACCAGCCACATTCTTATCTGATCTGGCTTCGAAGAGACCAGGATAAGGCATTAGAATGGGCTATCAAGCCTGATCGGTTTTTTAAAGTCAGTGATGAGCAAAAAGCACTCGGACAGACGAAGCACGCTTCATACGCCGAGTACGAAAAACAAGTAAGTGGACTGGCTACGATATGGACCCGCTTGGATATTGAACTGGCGCTAGAACTCAGTCAATCTTCATCCTTTGTCAATCGCCGCATTTCAGCGGCGTCTTACGACTATCCCCATAAGAAAGTCTCGCGCAAGGCGAAAAAAAGCCACCGATCCATCCACTCACAAGACGAGGTACAAAGCTTACCCAAGAAATACGAGCTACTTACCAAAAAAGTATTGCCACTGGTCTGGACCACCGACAACCAGGGTAGCTTCTGCAAGGAACAGCCTTCGTGGGAAAAATATACTGGGCAGGAAAAGCACGACTATATGGGTTCAGGATGGCTCAGTGCCGTACATATGCATGACCGCGATCATCTTTGGGCACGTTGGGAACAATGCCAAAGTAAACTGCAATCCTTTAAGGTAACGGTCCGAGTATGGAACCGAGCCACAAATATGTTTCGCTATTGCATGATCTACATGATACCCGTCGCGGATGAAGTGCACAGGAATAGCGAATGGCTTGGCACTGCTACTGATATTCATGAGCTCAAAGAAAAAGAAGAAAAACACGAGAAGACGCTCATGGATCTCAAAGAATCCAATGATCAGTTAAAAAACTTTGCACATGTGGCCTCACATGATCTGCAAGAACCATTGAGGGTGGTGAGAAGCTACCTCAGCCTGGTAGAGGAACGATACCAGGAGCGCATAGATCCTGAAGTGATGGAATTCATCCGCTTCGCCATAAACGGAGCTGACAGGATGAAGCTCCTCATTCGTGAATTACTCGAATACGCGCAGTTAGGTACCGAGTTCACACCCGTCAAAGTTGATCTTGAAGAGGTGCTCAATAAGGTACTATTTGGCTTGAACCTTAGGATAGAAGAAACCGGGGCACAAATTGATGTAGCCACTCTACCAGAGGTCAATGGTGTGGCAATGCTCTTTGAGCAACTGTTCACGAACCTGCTGAGCAATGCACTTAAATTCAGGGCAGACGATGAAAGTCCCCGTATCAGGATTCAGGTCAGAGAAAGAAGGCTCTCCTGGCAGATAAGGGTAGAAGACAACGGACCCGGTATAGATCCTAATCATGCAGAACGTATCTTTGATATATTTTTCCGAATGGGCAACCGCAATAAATTTCCCGGTACCGGAATGGGGTTGGCAATCTGCAAACGGATTGTCAATCTGCACGGAGGTAAGATTTGGGTTGACCAGGAGTACCAGAGCGGTACTTGTATCGTATTTACATTGCGAAAATATCTGAACCTTGAATAGCAATATACCAGAGATGTTCAGGTAATCAGGCCATTCACGAACACAGGTAAAGTTGATTACCACGCCTACCTTGTTATAACTCGACCTTACCCTAGCATGAAAAGAATGCAGGTCTTCAGCTTTAAAGCATCTTTATACTTTCATATCTAAACACCGTTAATCATTTTTTTTTAAAAGGAATCTATTATGCGCAATCATCCTGACTTTTATGACCTAGATCTGCTGTACATAGACGATAGTCTCAGCGATCAGCGCCTGTTGCAGGAGATACTCAGCAACTCTCGCGACATACACTTTAACGTCCAACTTGCCTGCACCCTCGAGGAGGCAGAAGTAATTTTCCAGAATTCGGAACCTGACATTATACTAAGTGACCTGAACCTGGCAGATTACCGGGGTAAAGATACGATAGATAAAGTCTTAGACCTTTTTCATAACAAACCAGTAATCCTGCTTACTGAATCCAAGGATATGGAAATCTCCCGCTACGCTTCTTCACTGGGGATACAGGATTTCTTAGTAAAAGATGAAGATTTCCAAACTACGAAACTGGCACGTTCAATACAGATGGCTGCTATACGCTACGACACCGAGTATCGAAAACTCCTGCGCATCAATGAGGAACTGAGAAAGAGCCTGCGAGAACTCAAAGAATCGCAGATATTTATCAGTAACCAGGTCAATCATTTTTCACACAAAGTGAGAGGGCCCATCTGCACCATTGAAGGCTTACTTAATTTGATGGAAAAACTGCACGCCGAACCCTCTCATAGTCAGCTATATAAACATTTAAGAAATTCATTTAGCAACCTGAAAGGCCAGGTGGATACGACCGTGCACAAACTGGGTGAAAAGCTTCATAGTGTAACCATAAAAGATGAGTGAACAAGTAGTATGATCTCCATGCGTTTGCTACAATCCATGACTGTAAATGGCGTCCCTTTACTAAGGATGAGATGCTTGAAACTTTATCGCGAACTACGTACTAATGATGCAGAAAAATAGAATAAAAGTCTTACTGATAGAAGACGACCCACTGCACCAGCGGTTATTCTCCGAGTACCTAAAAGGCACTGAATACGCAGGATCAGAGATCATATCCACTGATGCTATATTTGAAGCTGAGAGACTGTCTACGGAATACCAGTTTGACATTGTAGTGTCAGACCTGGATATAAGTGATGCCCATCATACCGAATGCATTGACCATCTCCTGCGGCTGTTCAGTGATAAGCCCATTCTTCTGCTAACTGGTACTGGCAATACAGAACTCGCCCGTACAGCAGTAGGCTCCGGCATTCAGGCATACCTTGAAAAGGACATGTTATCTGCTTCATCCCTAAATTTTTCTCTGCTACATGCCCTGGAGCAATTTAAACTGACACAAAGTTTACGCTATACCATCCGTAACCTGCACGCCAAAAACCGAATCAACGAGCAGATCACCAGTACTATTTCCCATGACTTTCGCTCACCGGTAGGTAGTATGCTGGGCCTGTTACAACTCATGGCCCAAGACCCGGACAACCAGGAAGTCTACCAGCAAAAAGCTATAGAATCCGGAAATCACCTACTGCAGAGCATGGAAGATATGCTGGATCTTATGAATCGTCCTTCCGAAAAAGAAATTGATACAGAAAAGATTAGCCTTGAAGCTTGCCTGAGCAGCGTGATGATGCGTCTGGACAGAGGAATTTATGAGTCTGATGCCCGGATTACCACTGACTTCTCCCGGGCCAGTCATATCCAATATTCCAATGCCTACCTGCAGAGCTACCTGCAAAACCTTTTATCCAACGCGATTAAGTACCGTCGTCACGGTATAGCGACAGAAATCAGGGTTTCAAGTGAGCCTTACAAGGATTATATCCGCATATCAGTAGCAGATAACGGTACGGGAATTGACCTCACCAAGCATGGAGAAAAGGTGTTTGGCTTCAAAGAGCGATTCCACAACTGTGTACCAGGTACAGGGTTAGGTTTATTTAACATCAAGAACCAGATAGAGTCGCTAGGCGGTAAAATAGAGGTTAGCAGCGTACCCGGTGAGGGCAGTACCTTCAGTCTGTACCTGCGTGAACTAAAAACCGGCTGATTATACCTCACGCTGCCCGCATAACGTAAGGCTGCTCAATGCCTCAGCCATTGTCAGGGTGAGGATGCTCCCATGCATCGCGATAGCTACGTTGCAGGAGTTTGTCAGCTTCCGGATCATTGACAAAGCGGTGTTGCTGTGGGTCGTAGACCAGAGGTCTGCCGCCATTTTCCATGGAAAGATTGGCAATGATACAACTTGCTGTGGAGATATGCCCCTCCTCAATATCTGCTAATGGGTGACTGTTATTTTTGATAGCTGCCAGAAAATCCAGCATATGCAGGCGTGTGGCTGGAGCCGCGTTCAGTTCAATATTTTTCTCAGTGACATCTTCGGGATATTTTTCTTTTTCGTAGAGGACATCAAAATGGATAGGATCACCACCATCATAAGGAATAAAATCTGCCTGCATGGTACTGCCAGCCAGCGTACCCTTTTCGCCATATAACTTGAACGACCAGGGGTACTCCGGGTCGGCTGGCGTTCCCCAACTCCGGTGTTGCCACACGGCATTCAACTCGTCAAACTCGAAAATAGCTGATTGCGTATCTGCGATATTGGACTTACCATCTTTCTGTACATAGATACCACCCGTAGACGTGATGCGCTTGGGCCAGCCCAGGTTCAGCATCCAACGTACGGTATCCAGCATGTGCACGCACATATCTCCCATGATACCATTACCATACTCCATGAAAGTACGCCACCAGCGGCGGTGAGGCAGACCATCATAAGGCCGTAGCGGGGCAGGGCCGGTCCACATTTCATAGTCAAAGAAATCAGGCACCTGCTGTACTGGAGGATGACCATTGGCTCGCATGTGATAGTAGCAGCACATCTCGACATGAGAAATCTTCCCAAGTAAGCCAGCATCCACCACTTGTTTCTTTGCGTCAATCAGGTGAGGAGTACTTTTGCGCTGCGTACCCACCTGCACTACCTTACCATACTTACGGGCGGCAGATACCATCGCCTCGCCTTCCATTACATCCACACTGATGGGCTTCTGCACATATACATGGTTACCAGTCTTCAGCGCGTCTATGGTTTGCAATGCGTGCCAGTGGTCTGGCGAGCCGATAACAACAATATCCAGTTCCTGTTCACTCAGCATTTTGCGATAGTCAGTATAGGTGCGAGGCTGCTTACCAGACTTCTGACGCTGACTGATAAGTGTAGCCGCCTCACTGACCATGTTACGATCAGGATCGCAGATGGAAACTACATTAACCGGCGCCACCTGTATAAGGCGGAAAATATCATTTTTACCGTACCAGCCCGTACCGACCACTCCTACCCGGTAGGGCTTCTCCTGGAAGATAATGTCCAGCCCCTGCGGACCGAGTGTGGAGAGCGCCAGAGAAGCAGAGGTAGTTTTCAGAAAACGACGTCGATTGACGTGAAAGTCTTTCATGGGCGTATTAGGTTATTATGATAAAATTCTCAAACTAACGCTTCTGTGAACCATTTCAAATTAAGCCCCATAATTTAGCAGTCAAATTCAAGTAAAAAAACACAGATCAGTTACTGAACAAGTTGAGTTCAGAGCGCAACAGTAACCTATGGACGATTGCTGAGGACGAGAACGAATATAAACGCTATCACCGTATGTTGGACGGCAGCTTAAAGAACATAGTAGATATGGACAAACTCAACGTGAACTTATTGGCCAACAGTAGTAGCTTTGAAGACAAAAAAGCGTATGCGGTAATCCTGCATGATCCTAGCGACATCCGCAAGCCTGACAGTGGGAAGTTTGAGAGTCTAGGGATAGTTAAGGCCTTGGAAGGCAAACCATCCTGCTGGCTAAATTAGGTAATGGAAAGGGCAGAATAACCCCTTATTATATGCTAAGAGGATTACAAAAGGTCGCCACCTACCAACAAATGCAGTAGCAACTTGATCAAGAACAGCCAACCAAAGGGCAGCAACTCAACCAAGCTGATAGCATCTCTAGAATTAATAGTAACTAAATCTGTAGAGTTTTCAGGTCATATACTAATTTTTCTACATGTGTTTAAACAACAAACTGTCAGTCCAAAAAACGACTCGTAAGGCCAGAGAAGGCATCAATGCGGCGGTCGCGAAAGAAGGGCCAGATACGGCGTACTGACTCGGAGCGCTGCAGGTCTATTTCAACCAGCAGATTTTCTTCCTCGTGAGTTCCAGCCAGTGTCAGGAACTCACCCTGCGGACCGGCCACAAAGCTGTTGCCCCAGAATTGTATGCCGTTGGTCTGTCCGGATGGATCTGTCTCGTACCCCACCCGGTTTACTGAAATCACTGGCAGTCCATTGGCGACGGCATGGCCACGCTGCGAGATCGCCCATGCGTCTTTCTGCCGCTGCTTTTCGTCTCCCGGATCTGAAGACTCCCACCCGATAGCCGTGGGGTAGATTAGCATATCAGCCCCCGCCATCGCCATGAGTCGAGCAGCTTCAGGATACCACTGGTCCCAGCAGACCAACACACCCAAGCGACCAACAGAAGTGTCAATAGGCTGAAAGCCCAGGTCACCAGGTGTAAAGTAGAATTTTTCGTAGTAAGCCGGATCATCCGGAATATGCATCTTGCGGTACTTACCAGCGATGGAGCCGTCTTTTTCCAGGACTACCGCCGTATTGTGGTAGATACCAGGGGTACGCTTCTCGAAGAGAGAAGTGACGATTACGATACCCAATCTTTTAGCGACATCGCCGAAACGCTCGGTAGAAGGACCGGGGATATATTCAGCCAGGTCAAAGACGTCCGTATCTTCGGTCTGGCAGAAGTAGAGACTGTTGTGCAGTTCTTGCAGCACCACCAGCTGTGCCCTCTGGGCTGCAAGCTGCTCAATGTTCTTGATCAGTTTGGCTACATTAGCCTCCATATCGGCCTGATTCGCCTGCTGTACCAGGCCTACTTTTATTTTCTTATTATTTATCATACATCAATCATTCAAAAAACCCCCTCAGGATATTGCATGCTAATGCAGTGCAGAGAACCGTGCTGTTTGATTAAAGGTTCGCAGTTGATCCCGATAATTTCATGCTGTGGGAAAGCTTCCTGCAGTGCCTTTTTGGCCTGCTGATCTTTATCTTTTTTGCCATAAATAGGCAGCAGCACCGCCCCATTGATGATCAAAAAATTAGCGTAAGTGGCCGGTAAGCGGTGCCCTTCCTCATCCAATACCATATCAGCCATCGGCAGAGGAACCAGGCGGTAAGGCTTTCCATCCACGGCTTTGAAAAGCTGTAGTTCGGCTTTCATTTTTTGTAATGCCTCGTAATGTACATCAGCTTTGTCTTGGCAGCACACGTAAGCAATGGTGCGTGGGTCACAGAAGCGAGCCAACGTGTCTATGTGGCTGTCGGTATCGTCGCCTTCCAGGTAGCCATGATTCAGCCACAGTACGCGCTGCAGATGAAAAGCTTTTTTGAGTTCGGCCTCCATATCAGTCTTGCTCAGGTGATCATTGCGGTTGGGAGCCAGTATGCAGTCAGTAGTTATGAGTAGCGTGCCCTCGCCATCAGACTCCAGGGCGCCACCTTCCAGCACCAGGTGTTGCATGTTTCTGTATTTTACCTGCTCGGTAAACAACCCATCCCGGTACAAACGGCGGGTAAGCAGGTTATCGTGGTGGGCAGCAAACTTCAAGCCCCAACCGTTGAAGCGAAAATCCAGCAACACTGGCTGGTCATTCTCAAATATCGTGATACCCCCATGATCCCGGGCCCAGGTGTCGTTGGTGGGTAAAGCATATAGGATAATGTTTTCCAGCTTACAGCCCTTGAGTTGCGCCCTTACTTCGTTCGCATCATGGCAGATGATGATAAGCCGTTGCCGCCGTGCAATCGCCTGAGCAATTTCCACGTAGCAGGGGATAACTGCTGCCAGCGAACTGGCCCAGTCGGTACCGGCATGGGGCCAAGTGAGTTGTGTGGCAGACTGGGGATACCATTCGGAAGGAAAAAATGATTTAGCTTTCATATGGCAAAAGTATGGATAAGCATACTTTTTTGTAAAGACATTTTTTTCTGGATTGCTTTACTCCATTGCCCAATTCGCCTTACTTTAGACTCGTAAATACAACATATCTAAACCCGTCGCTCCATGAAAAGAAACATAATCTTACTCGCTATCATGGCGATATTTATTGCTTCCTGCGGACAGCAGGGCACTCAAAATGAAAATAATACCGTAGAGGAAAACCAAAACCAATCATCTATGCTACCTGATAAAACTGCTTTCCAGGACACCATTAACGGCAAAGCTACCGATCTTTATATCCTCAAAAACCAGCAGGGCATGACTGCCGCCATCACCAATTACGGCGGTAGGGTGGTATCGCTGTTGGTTCCCGACAAATCCGGTGAGCTGGTGGATGTAAACATCGGTTTTGAAGATCTGGACACTTATGTCAATGGGACAGGAACCTATTTTGGGTCGCTGATCGGCCGCTACGGAAACCGCATTGCCGGTGGCAGCTTTTCGCTGGACGGTGAGACCTATTCCTTACCGACCAACAATGGCCCTAATACGCTGCACGGAGGCGAAGTAGGCTTTCAGGATGTGGTCTGGGAAGTGGGGCAGGTGACTCCTCAAAGCCTGGAGCTCAATTATCTCTCCCAGGATATGGAAGAGGGTTTTCCGGGTAATCTTTCGGTAAAAGTCGTGTACACCCTCACCGACGATAACGCACTGCTAATCTCCTACGAGGCCAATACCGATAAGAAAACCGTCGTAAATCTGACCAATCATGCCTACTTCAACCTGAATGGCGAGGGCAGCGGTACCATCCTGGATCATGTGCTTCAGTTTGATGCCGATGCCTATACACCCGTTGATGAGACACTGATTCCTACTGGTGAGATCGCTTCCGTGGCGGAAACGCCCTTTGACTTTCGTGAGCCTACCCGTATCGGTGAGCGCATTGATACAGAGCATGAACAGATAAAAAACGGCCTGGGCTACGACCATAACATTGTCCTGACGGATACGGATGCTTCCGGCGACAGCCTGCGCTGGGCAGCCGGTGTGCTGGGCGACCAAAGCAGCATCTACATGAAGGTACTTACCGAAGAGCCGGGCGTACAGTTTTACAGTGGCAACTTTATGGAGGGTGCCAATACGCTCAAAAGCGAAGCACAAGACGACTACCGTACTGCCTTCTGCCTGGAAACCCAGCACTTTCCTGATTCGCCCAACCAGCCTGATTTTCCGTCTACCGTATTAAGCCCCGGCGAAACGTACCAGACGCGGACGATGTACCACTTTTCGATTAGGGAGTGATAATTTATATTTTCAAGAAAGACTTGGAACAGTTCCTGTAACAAATAAGTAATTAGGGAGCATTGAAATTTAATTGTACCCGAAGCTGATACCCTCAACAGCTTATTACAGTCGGTGTGGGTACCGAACATGGGTAGGTTATTAATTCAATGCTGCCTTAACTGTTTATTAGAATATGCGTGTATTATCAATGTGGGTAGACCTGATTATGAACTTATAGATTTGCGTAGGAACAAAGGCTTTTCTGGAGTAGAAGCCCGGAATTTTGTGCATATAATTTATGAGATGCAGGGAGAACAGTTAGCTACGAAAAATGACCTTAACGAACTTAAGCTTTTTGTCAATAGCAAAGGTCACTGAGGTAACTTCTGTCATGCGTATTGCCATGGCAAAATAAGAAACTCGTACTGTAATCAAGGTGGTACTTTGGGTACTAGCTTTTCTTATAGCTCAGGGAGGAATCCTAATTGCAAAAATTGCAGGATACTTTTAATTTACTTCTTTCCTCTCCTTCCATGTTATTTACCTGCCAAAATTCTGTCTGCAGGCACTCAAATAGTATATTTTAGAACACCTTTCTAATTATTATTTACCTTTTGCAACGTTGGCTTAAGTGGGCAGATTATAAGTAATACATTTAACGAAATGCAATTATCACGTTTTATCTATCCCTTTGAAAGAAAATTAGCATTCAAAAGAAAAAATGGAGTTTGACCTGCTGCAAAGTCTTGACCTTGGAGATTCTACCCTCAAGTTATTCCGTGATATCCTGGTGGTAATAGGTATTGGACTGCTGATGGGATTGGAGCGAGAGTATTCCAGTGCGGACGAGGCAGATCCGCGGGAGGAGATATTTGCCGGAGTCAGGACGTTTCCTTTGGTATCACTGACTGGTTACCTGAGCATTTATCTAGCAGAACGGCTTTCTTTCTGGATTTATGCGCTGGCTTTTTCGCTTTTCTTTATTTTCATTTTGCTTGCTTACTATCGCTCTTCCCACAAAGGAGATATCGGCAGTACCTCTGACTTTGCGTTGGTCATCGCCTTTTTACTGAGTAGTGTCGTTTTTTTTGGTGAATACTTGGTAGCAGCCTTCCTGGCCCTGGTTACTACTACGCTGCTGGCACTCAAGGTAGATTTACATCGGACGATCCGAGGGCTGAGTCGACAGGATATTTTATCCATCCTCATATTTGTGCTGATTACGGCCTTTATTCTACCCCTTTTGCCTGATCAGGATCTGGGACCTTACGGTGCCTTCAATCCCTACCGCATTTGGCTGATTGTCAGTGTTTTTATCTCTATCAATTTTACTGCTTACTTCCTGCATAAATTTATCAGTGCACGCTACTCCCTGATTGCTACTGGTGTGTTGGGAGGTTTCGCTTCCAGCACCGCCACTGCCTGGTACTTTTCCCGGCAGGGAGGCAAAGCAGCCCAAGGTAGCGTCGTCCATACTGCTGCGGTAGTGCTGGCCTCATCCATCATGTTCCCCCGCTTACTGATATGGCTCCTCATCCTGAACATTTCACTGTTTCAGAAGCTTTAGCTGCCAGTAGTATTGCTGGGATTGACAGGTTTTTTGATTGGTTTATATCTCAGCCGTAAGAAAGTGTCCGACCAGGCAGTAGGAAAAATGGAGATCAGTAATCCTATCAACTTGCGCGATGCCGGGATTTTTGCCCTGCTCTACGTGCTGATACTGTTGTTCGTCGGTTTTGCTGAAGAAAATCTGGGGCCAGAAGGAGTGTATTACGCTGCCGGGATTTCGGGGCTTACCGATGTAGATGCCATTACAATTTCCATGGCTAACTATGCCAGTGAATCGTTGCTACTTCCGATAGCAGCCACCGCCGTACTGATTGGTGCCCTGGCTAACACGCTCGTCAAATACCTGTTATGCATCATATTCGGAAACCGGCCCATGCGGCGGTATGCCAGCCTGGCTTTTGTACCCATTTTCATTTTTGGAACAGCCTGTATTATTTACCTGCTGCCGTGAAGTTGTTTACGTCGTAGGATCATATGCAGCTATCATAGCCACCCTCTGCCTTGCTCCGTCATGTGCCAACAAAGGCTGCGCATAAAGTTTCAATGAAAGCTTACTCCAAGGCGAGTAGCCATTCTCTCCCTTATCACTCCATTGCCTTATCCTGGTTTAGTTCCTTGTTCCATATCGACTCTATCTCCCAGATATCCAGGGATTTAAGCGTTACTTTTCCTCCTACAGAATAAATTTCCACTGCGTCCTGTGACGGGTCAGGAAAGATGCGATTGGTCATGGCAGCATAACCATCGTTGCCAAATACTTCCACGACCGAGTGGTCTATAAAAATATGCAGCTTAACCGTGCCATCATCCACTGGCATTAAGGCTACAGTACGCTCTGCAAAAGACTCATGAAAAGTAGTATCCCCAGACTGCGTACGGTCCACAAAGGTCTGCTGTGTCGCTACGTCATAACCGATGACGGTTTCCTGGTCCTGCCCTTTGAAGACTTTGACCCCAAACTCCCCGGCCAGGTTTTCAGCCTCTGCCTGGGTATCAATGGGCTCGTACGCAAACTCAGCCATAATTTCCAGCTGCTTTCCCTGTACATTCTCTAAAGAGAGGTAATTATCGCCTTCCTGCAGGTTCACGGCCTCATCGTGTAGCCGCTGCTTCCGTATCTGCTTTACCTGTTCTACCGGACGTTGGATAAGCCGTATGCCTTCGGGGAACGCTCTTAGTTCTAATTCTCTCACCAGCGATTGGGCGGAGCGCCAGGGCTCAGTAGGGATATCCTGTCCGTACAGCCAGTTGTTCATCCAGCCGATCAACAGACGCTGGTCATCCAGAGCATTGTTCCAGGTAACGGCTGCATAAAAGTCACGCCCGTGATCCAGCGTCAGGATAAGGTCATTGGAATTATCGTTGCTAAAAGTAGTGCCGTCGAACTTACCCACAAAGTATTGCATGGATGACCCACGGTCAGGGGTATTGTAAGAGACCAGCAACACCCATTTTTCCTCACCGGTTTCAGGCACCTGCAGTTTAAAAAGATCCGGACACTCCCAGATTCCATCTACGAAACCTGCCGGACCAAACTCACTTATCTGCTTCCAGTCAATGAGGTTAGCAGACGTATAAAAACGTATCTTTTGCTCCTGTGGTATAGCAATGGCCATTACCCATTTTTTCTCCTCCTCGTACCAAAAGACTTTGGGATCGCGGAAGTCTTTCATGCTTTCGTCGAGCACCGGATTACCCCCGTACTTCGTCCAACTACGACCCCGGTCGTTACTGTAAGCGATAGCCTGGTTTTGTAGTGAATCAGTATGGGCCGTGTAGATCGCCACCATGCACCCCTCCTCGGGCGAATCACAGAGGCCGCTGGTGTTGTTCTTGTCTACCACGGCACTGCCCGAAAAGATCATAATGCCGTCCTCCATCCCCAGGGCTACCGGCAGATGCTCCCAGTGTACCAGGTTCGTGGATACTGCATGGCCCCAACTCATGTTACCCCAGCGGATACTCCGGGGATTGTACTGGTAAAAAAGATGATACTCGCCATCAAAATATACCAGGCCATTCGGGTCGTTCATCCAGTTTTTCTGAGGTGAGAAATGATAAGCTGGACGGTAAACTTCTGTGAAAGATGCCGTCTCTGCCAGAGCATCCGCCTGTTGGGTAACGGTCTCAGGGCTTGGAGAACATCTCCAAAAAATCGGTAATAAGAAAAGCAGGTAGAGATAGAGCGAATTTTTCATTCTTAAGCAGTAAGTGAGCGTGAGTGTCATCCAGTTGTACTTCTAAGCATTTGCCAATTTAGGCCGTTTTTACGATGACTTACAACATTTGGTGCTAAAAAGCCGTGCTATGGAAAGTGAACCCATTTAACGATCTTCGGACAGTGACAGAAAGCAATTTATCCCTGACATAAGAAAAGATTGAAATAACAACAGAAGATCGCTATACCCTGTCAGCATTACATATCAGGTCTGAAAATATCAGAGAGTCAGTATAAATCAATGCTGCCACCGGCACCAAAAAAGAATTTTACCTGAATTTTGCTCGCTACCTGGTACAGTACGACTTAGCTGTACTGCTCTACGACTACCACGGTATTGGTGCTTCGGCTCCCCGAAACTTGAAAGGCTCTCGAGCAGACCTGAGAACCTGGGCTGGCCAGGATATGATCGCTGCTTTTGACTGGTTACAACGACAGCATCCAAGACAGCCCCGTTTTATGCTCTGGCACAGCATGGGCGGGCAGCTTATCGGACTTATGCACAATGCAACTCATGCTGATGGTTTGATCCTGGTGGGCTCATCGGTAGGCTACTGGCCCCTGCTGCCCTTTCCTAGTAATCTCATGTACTTTTTTATCTGGTACCTGCTGTAGCCAGTTGTTACGCGTATTGCAGGCTACCTGCCTGCCAGTAAAATCGGCATTGGCGAAGATTTGCCAGCGGGTGTGGGCCGAGAGTTTCGTCAATGGTGTACCAGTGCCAGTTATCTGGCAGATTTTTTCGGTAAAACGATACAGTGGCATGCTTACGACCGTATTCATGCACCCATGTTAACACTTGTCCCAACGGATGATAACATTGCTGGTAAACGATCCGTACCACCTTTGCTACGCATGTACAGCCGGGCCAGTATTACTCAGAAATGGATCACTGCACGAGAAATTGGACAAGACAAAAATCGGTCACTTTGGCCTTTTCTCGCGCCGCTTCAAAAATCATATCTGGCCTCTGATGCTTGGGTTTGTGGAACAGCAACTGGAGGGAAAATTTGCAGAAAAAAGCCTAAACGGAAAATGAGGCCAGTAGTTATGAAACTGAAAAGCAAAATACATCATGACTGAATACATTGGATTTGCTGCGGCTGTCTGCTCTACGATCGCCTTCCTGCCGCAGGTGATCAAAACGTACCGCTCACGTTCTGCCAAAGACCTGTCACTGGGTACTTTCAGTATATTAGCCAGCGGCCTGCTGCTATGGTTGATCTACGGCTGGCTGATGCAGGATATGCCTATCATACTGGCTAACTTCCTGACCCTGATGCTGGCACTTTCGCTACTGGTGATGAAATTCAGATATAAATCCTGATGCATGCATAAGTTCTGTCTCCTTTTGATATGTACGCTGCTGTGCCACTCCGCATGTAGTCAGGATAACGGTAAGCCTGTACTGTTGCTGAACCCAACTGTGTACACCGGGAGTAGTGAAGTATACGAAAATGCTGCACTGGCTTTTGAAGGAGAAAGCATTACACTACTGGCCGATGCCCGTCTGATCCGTCTGGATATGAGTGCTTACGAAGTAGTGGAGGCTTACGGACTGTATGTGTATCCGGCAGGACTAGTAGATATGCTACCCGAGCATCCGCAGCAACCGCTTTATTATCTCCCCCTGCCAGCCAGTGGTGCCTATCTACTAAGCAGCCCTAAGCCGGGGAATGAACTGCCTCAGATACCTGTACTCCGGGAAGGTGCAAAGGCTACCTTTGTAGTGACGAATGGAAAGGTTGAAGAAAATTCTTCTGAAATCCGCTACATTGTGGTGAAAGGGCAGCTCAAGCGTGAACCCAATCAAACTTTGAGACGGTTACCCTAAGGCTCTCAAGTAATGATCTACCTAATTAACCCATTTAAAGCTTTTGACCCCGTGAATACATCGTACCTGACAGAAGAAAATATCCTGCGTTTCATCCGTACTGCGCTGGAAGAAGACATCGGCGAGGGAGATCACTCCTCCCTGGCAGCCATACCTGCTGATGCCCGCAGCCAGGCCCGGCTGCTGGTCAAAG